>CAYNFB010000001.1:0-10520 GCA_964396355.1 uncultured Leptospirales bacterium
TCGGACGTCGGACGGCCTGGATCGATGCGAATTTCCGGAACCCGCAACCGGTGTTCAATTATTACAAACAGGTCTTCGGACGAAAATCCGGAGAGCAAAAATTGAAATTAGAAGATATAGCACTGATCAGAAGCTCTCTTGAACACAGCAGTCAGATGATTGTAATATCAAGCATGAAGGGCGTCGGCGCTCTGAATAACGTAATCAAAAAAGCTGCATTCGGTCAGAGAAATCTAAAAAAAATACTGGACCTTAAAGATCTGCTTACTTTAAAAGAAGAGATTATCAGAGTAAACGTATCAACTCTGAGGCTGGTAGAAAAGCTCTACATAGAACAGCTAATACTTCAGAATCTTTAGGCAGATATCAATATGATAGCAAAACTCACCGGCTCAATTGATGAGCTCAGACCGACAGATCTCATTCTCGATGTAGGAGGAGTGGGATATGAACTGACAATCCCGGTATCAACCTATGAAAAAATCCAGGGCAAGGTCAAGGTATCACTATTTGTCCACACTCTCCACAAGGAGGATCAGTTCAGGCTATTTGGATTTATCTCCTCTGGAGAAAAGGAGCTCTTCAGAGCCCTCATCGGCGTAAACGGAATAGGCCCTGCCATGGCAATTTCTGTACTCTCAGGACTATCCCCGGACAGACTTCTGGATGCGGTGAGAAATGACAATACGGGTATACTGACGAAAGTCCCGGGCATAGGAAAGAGCAAGGCAGAAAAACTTATTTTTGAACTGAAAAGAAAAATATCAAGGCTGGAAGAAATAGCCGGGCCCGCAGCTGCCGGACATTCACATTCAAGGGACGCAATAGAGGCGCTCATTGCTCTGGGTTTTGATGACAAACGGGCTTCCAAATGCATTAGTGAAATAGGCGCAGAGGGCAGTGAACTGGAAACAGAAGAGCTGATAAAGGAAGCGCTTAAGATTCTCGTTTAATTTTTTATTGACAGAACACCGTCCGAATTAATAAATCAATACCATAACATACTGTTTATCTTATCTAGAGTGGCAGAGGGAACTGGCCCTTTGAAGCCACGGCAACCATTCCGCAGAGGAAAAGGTGCTAAGTCCAGCGGATTACATCCGAAAGATGAGACAGCAGGTTTTGACAACAAAACCGCTATCTCAAAAATGAGGCGGTTTTTTTATGAAAAATGAACAGTCAAGGCAGCTTGTAGAGACTGAATATTTCACCTTCGGTTCAGATGGAGATGGGCTGGAGCTCTCATGCGGCAGAACCCTCTCCCCTGTTACAATAGCATATGAAACCTACGGAGAGCTGAACAGCGACCGCAGCAATGCCGTTCTCATCCTCCATGCATTGTCGGGAAATGCTCATGCTGCCGGATATAACTCAAATGACGACAAATACCCCGGATGGTGGGACAACTACATCGGCCCGGGGAAGGCATTCGATACAGAAAAATACTTCATCATATGTTCAAACGTAGTAGGCGGCTGCTCCGGTTCAACCGGGCCGGCATCTGAAAACCCTGAAACAAAAGAGCCATACGGAATGGACTTCCCCATGGTTACAATTCAGGATATGGTCAATGGCCAGTACAGACTGGTAAAACATTTCGGCATAGATAAACTCCTGGCTGTTGCAGGAGGCTCCATGGGAGGGATGCAGGCAATTCAGTGGTCTGTTTCATATCCCGACATGGTAAATTCATGTATTGCTCTTGCCACATCTGCATCACTCTCCGCCCAGGGAATAGCCTTTAACGAAGTGGGCCGTCAGGCTATATATAATGACCTCAAGTGGAAAAGGGGCAATTACTACAAAGATGGTATACCCGGGGCGGGTCTTTCACTGGCAAGAATGATCGGCCATATTACCTACATGAGCGAAAAACACATGCATGAAAAATTCGGAAGGAATATCCGCACACCTGAAAACACCGAAGGTATAGATAATTCTGAATTTACTGTGGAGTCCTACCTCCATCATCAGGGAACAAAATTTGTGGGAAGATTCGATGCCAACGCCTACATTTACATTACAAAGGCAATCGACTACTTCGATCTGAAGGAGGATTACGGCGGAAGTCTGGTCAGTGCATTTGAAAATGTAAAGGCGAACTTCCTTGTAATAAGCTTTACCACAGACTGGCTTTACCCGACCGATAATGCCAAAGAAATAGTCCGGGCACTGCGGGTGAACGGAAAGAATGTGAACTACACCGACATCGATACAGACAACGGCCACGATGCATTTCTGCTGCCCAATCCATTACTCGAAAGAAACATCAAAAACTTTCTACGAAGCGAATTTAAGAAGAGCGGTAAATAAATGGAAACACTCGAAATAGGCTACGATCTCGTACTCTCCGAGATACCCGAAAACAGCAAGGTCCTTGACCTGGGCTGCGGTGACGGAGTACTGCTGAAAAAACTTCAGGATCAGAAAAATGTTAAAGGATTCGGCGTTGAGATTTCCGAGACGGGAGTGAGTCTCTGTGTAGAAAAAGGGCTGTACTGTTATCAGGGTGATATTGACGAAGGCCTCAATGACTACAAGGATAATTCGTTCGATTACGTCATACTCAACCAGACAATTCAAAACACCAAGCGGCCTGATTACGTATTAAAAGAAGTCCTGAGGATAGGCAGGAGGGCAATAATAAGTTTTCCTAATTTCGGATTTATAAATGCCAGACTCCACCTTCTCTTTCATGGAACAATGCCTGTAAACGAACTGCTCCCCTACCAGTGGTATGAATCTCCCAACATTCACCTGCTTACAATAAAGGACATGCGTAAAATGTCAGGAGAATTCAGATTCACCATTCTCGATGAAAAGGGATTTTCCGCGTCGGCTGACGGAAAGTCCGATATAAAGAAAATCATTCCAAATCTTTTCGCCCAGTACGGATTCTTCATCATAGAGAAGAAAAGGTAAAACAGCCGAAATAATTTATTTTAGTGAATATAGACGAGTACAGCAGTCAGTGACAGCGCGCTCAATACAGCCGAAATAAACACTGTACTTCCCGCCAGTGCAGAATCCCCTCCGAACTGTTCAGTGATTATGAAAGTGCTCACCCCCGTGCTGCATGCCGCCAATATAAGAATCAGTTTCCCCGGCAGACTTGAAAATTCTATCCCCATAAGGCCGATGAGAAAAAATGCGGCAGCAGGGCCGAGAATCGTTTTTATTGAAGCGGCGATAAAAGGAGCCTTCAGATTTCCCTTAAGCATTTTAATATCCATTGTAGCGCCTATTCCAATAAGAGCGAGAGGCATTGCCATCCGTCCCAGGGACTCGCAGGTTCTCGATAGCGCCAGAGGCAGATTTAACGGAAGAAAGTGAATGAGCAGCCCGAGCATACATCCGATGATGAGAGGATCCCTGGCAATTGACTTCACCACCTTCATCATACCGGCCTTTTCCTCTCCGTTATTGTAGTAATTCATCAGAAAAATAGCCAGTCCGTTGTGGAATATAATTGCCGGAGTAAATATAATTATAGCCATCTCTGTGCTCTTATCAGCCATGGCTGTACCGGAAAAGGCGTAAAAAATAACAGGAAGCCCGATATATGCATAGTTGCCTCTCATAGCTCCGTGAATAAATGCACCCTTTGATTTATCTGAAAGGGATAGAGCCTGAGCCGCAATCCATGCAGTGGCTGTAAGAAAGAGAATAAGCAGTATCATTACCGTAATTGAGCCGGCCGCCTGATTTACAGGAACAGACATGCCTGCGGTCTTGACAAAGAGAAGAGGCGCAAGCCCGTATTTATAGACGAGTCTGTTGACTCCTGAAAAAAAATTTGAATCAAGAGTTTCAATTTTTCCAATAATCACACCAAGAAGGATGATTGAAATTACCGGAAACAATATGTTTATCACTGCAATCATAGATAACTCTCCATTTATCAGTATTGACTATCCTGATAAAACCTGTTATTTGGCAACCAGAATATATCTGCTTCCATCATGTACGACATTAATCATTTGACACTTCACTCTATCAGAGCTATTATTCATAAAATTTACTGACGGAGGAAAAAATGACAGAAGAGAATAAAATAGAAAGCATAATAAAAGAACACGTGATGTACGCCATGACTGCAGGCGCAATACCTGTACCGGTTGCAGACTTCGTTGCAGTATCTGCAATACAGCTTGATATGATAAAACAGATAGCCGAAGCTCATGGAGCAGATTATGATGCAAACAGGGGAAAGTCGCTGGCCTCATCCCTCATGGGTACAGCAGTATCCCGTATCGGCTCCAGCATAATAAAGGCTATACCTGGAGTGGGAACACTTGCAGGAATAGGCTCTCAGGTGATTCTATCCGGGGCTTCGACCTATGCAATGGGTAAAATTCTGGATTCCCATCTCGCAGGCAGGGGGACGCTGGATAATTTTACTCTGGACGGAATGAAGAGCCAGTACAAAGATCTTCTGAAATCCGGCAAAGAGTATGCAAAGAACATGAAGAAAAAATCATCCATTGATGATGTAAAAGACACAATTGAAAAACTCAGAGAACTTAAAGACAGCGGCGCAATTACAGAGGAGGAGTTCACCTCTGCCAAGGAGAGACTGCTTAAAAATATTGCCTGAGAGAATAACGCCTCAGGAAGATAGGTGGAGGGGAACCTCCACTGTCAATAATCCTTCAGCGTTTCCTGAATACCCTTGTGTATCTCATACCAGAAGGAAAGTGCAGCCTCGTGCTTATCCTCTTCAAAGGCCGCAATCCACCTGTCCAGTTCAGGATCATCGATTCCGTCGACCTCCTTCTTCCTTTTCAGAAAATAGTATATATAGTCGAAGTTCCTCTCTGATTCCCAGAATGTCGAGGAGTTCCTGCTGTTGATTCTTGCCGCGGCTCTTGATATCTTCTTTAAGAACTCATCCTTCAGTCCGAAGAGGGAATCCATCACCTCCGGAATCATCTCCTCGGCCCACTTCCGGTGGAACCTGCACATACCCATATTATCTATGATAAGTTCCTGCTTGAATCTCGTGGCATCCTGGCGCCCGAGCTCTCTTGGAGGAATAAAGTCATCACCGTAGTACATGAAGTACTTGCCCATTATGGCCATTGGAGAGAGGACTCCCGGTGTCCAGTACTGATTGGGAACCATCCAGCCGTTTCGTGCAAAGGAAAGACAGACGATTCTGTCCATAATGCTCCTGTCCTTCGTGCCGGCCAGTCTGCGGGCAAGTTTTCTTACGCCGGACTTAATATCCATGAGCCCGCGGCTCTCGATCATCGAATCAAGAATTTCTATACCTATTTCTGCATTATGCATAGAATCGTTCACCACATCGAAGTTCCCGGGATCAAACTTCGGTATCCGGTCTGAGATGCCCAGTTCATCAGGAGTAATCAATTTTTCATAGAGACATTCCATCATCCATGCTACAACCCCTCCCGATGAGATGGCGTCAAAACCCAGCATGTCGGCGTGATGATTAAGCTTCTCCGCAGCTCTCTGATCAAAAACACCTGAAAGAGGCCCCATTGTCTGATAGGGTTCATAGTCCTTCTTGAACTCACCGTTCATTTTCTTGCACACGGCAACACAGGGTTCTCCGCAGGTCTTCTGCTGTTTGGTCTTTATTGTCTCCTCATTGAACTGTTTGAGGTAATGATCTCTTACAAATTTCTGATGTATATGCAGCCTCTCCTCTTCGGTCATATAGATGCTTCTGTAATTGAAAGAAAGCATCTTCCCTCCGAGAGTGGCGTAGTTTACACCGAATGTTCCGCCTGTGTCAAAGTTAGGTTCAAATCTGTACTTTGCGGTTGCCTCAAGATCCTTGGCGGCAAGTTTCTTATTGTACTTGTCAACGAACCACTCATCAGCCACCTTCCGGTCTCTGAAGTCATCGTCAAGGAAAGTCCCGCCGTATATGACCGCCGCAATGCCGTGTTCCTGATACATCTTGGAACCGAAACCGCCCCGCCCCGCCCATGTATCGACGAATGTTACCTCTCCCTTTTTAATAGGCATAGAGGCGACTGCTCCAATACCCGTATATGCTGCAGATGGTCCGGTGACAAGGATCCTCGGATCATTCTCATATCTGGATCCGCATGTTTCATAGACGTAATCTGTCAGTCCGTATACCCCCTTCCTGCCGGAATTCCACACCTTCAAAATATCCAGAGGGATAATCTCAAGCTGCACCTCCTCTCCGTGAGTTCTGTTCAGGTAGAGTATTGACGGGCTGCCCGCTTTCCCGCGGATTGCCAGCATATCTATACCCAGATCATTGAAGACCAGCCCGGCCCCGCCCATGGTGGAGATGTAGAAACCGCTCCATGCGGGAGAAAATCCGGTAAAAATCAGTCTGTTGGAACCCGGGAAAATTGACCCTGCAAGCAGTCCGGCGCCTATATTCAGACTTCCATAGCGCCTGGACAGATGAAGGCCCAGATCGACAGGGCCGAAGTAATCTCCCACCTTGTATCTGTTTACCCTGTAGAATGCATTGGATGCATCTACAATTAATGTTTTTAAATATGTATTCATATGAGCCTCACATCTTAAGATCAGTTAAATACAAAATAACATATAATAAGGAAGAATCAACTTATCCATTTTGCGAGAGTGGAAAAGAGAACCGCCTTATTAACAGGCTTGGCAATATAGTCAACCATGCCGGATTCAAAGCATCTCTCTCTGTCCTCTTTAAATACATGAGCGGTGAGTGCTATAACAGGAACGTTTTTTATTTTTTTAATTTCTCTCGTGGCTTCGAAACCGTCCATTACAGGCATCTGACAATCCATGAGAACTGCCTTGTAGTTTTCACTTTTAATCAGGTTTACAGCTTCCAGTCCGTTATTAGCGGTATCAACAGAATAATCCATTTTTTTCAGAAAAATTTCTGTAATTCTGCGGTTTATGACATTGTCTTCCACGAGGAGAATTCTTTGTTTAAAGACACTATCATCCTGAATCCTGATCTCAGGCTTTCCTGAACAGGCATCTTTCTCTATATTAAGCTGAATCCTGAAGGTACTGCCGCCCGACGGAGAATCAAAGACATCAATGGTGCTGTTAATCTCATGGAGAATTTTTCTGGCAACAGCAAGTCCCATGCCGGTACCGGAATATATTTTTTCATTTCCATGATCACATTTATAAAACTCATCAAAAATCATCGGTTTTTCACTGTCGGGAACACCGATGCCCGTATCCTCAACCGATACAATCAGGGGCACGCCCCAATCATTTGCTTTTCCCGGTTCAAGAGAAACACGGATACGGCCTTTCTCTGTAAACTTGACGGCATTTGACAATACATTAGTAAGGGCTTTTCTTATCCTCCCCGATTCACCCCTGTAGTATTCGGGAACCGACGAATCTAAATTCATTATTAAAGAAAGCCCTTTTGTTTCCAGGTCAAGTCGGAAGATTGAAACCAGTTCTTTTATTATTTCAAATACTGAAAATATATTTTCTTTCTCATAAGCTGAAACTTTCTCTGCTTCAACAAAATTAAAAATTTCATTTATTATTTCAAGCAGTGATGCACCCGATGACTTAATCATGGAAATAAAACTCTTCTTTTTATCATCTTCCTCAGACTGAGAGAGAAGATCAGATATTCCCATTATAACATTTAAAGGTGTTCTAAGCTCATGAGAAATTGTTGAGAGAAAACGGCTCTTTGCAGCATTGGCCTCCCCCGCCTCTTCTATCGCCCTGACAAGCTGATTCTCCTTTTCCTTTATATCCGAGATATTAACCATGAGCCCGACAATGGAAACATCACCACTTTCCTCATCTGTTCTGGCTCTCACTGTTGTTCGAACAATATTGACAGCATCTTTCTGGTCAACAACTCTCAATTCAAAAGGAGCAATCCGTTCAGTCAGACACTGTTTCAGTTTTTCTTCGACAATTTTTCTGTCATCACAATGTATGACAGTTTTGTAGTGGGAACCAATTACATCATCAATATTATATCTTCCACCCCTTTCAATTACACTGCTGACGAATGTAATTATTCCTCTTTCATCAAGAGAAAAAACTGTATCATCCATATCCTCTATGAGATTCCTGTACTTCTCCTCACTCCTGCGGAGAAGGCTCTTCATTCTCTTATGCTTCAGACGGCTTCTCTGGAGAAAAATTACAGCTGTTATGAGAAAAACAAACCCCAGAACTAATAAGATGAAGAATCCTCTGTTTTCATTGATTACTGTCATAAAATACGAAGGGGCGTTTATTAATACAGAATCCTCCGGCAGAAGAGATATATCAGCGCCAAAGGATTGTAAAACTCTGTAGTCGAAAGTTGGAATATTTCTCTTCTCATTAATTATACCGATACTGTCAGGATTCTCTCCGCGTAATATTCTCAGAGCAAGTTCTGCAGCATTCTTACCCTGATGACTGGAGCTGACAATAAAACCTCCAACTACCCCCGATCCCATTTTGGAATCATCCATAATATATACCGGTGATTTAACATTATCTATAATAAGCTTTCGACTCTTCTCAATAGATAAAACCTCTCCATTCTCGGTGAGGAAATAGTCTAAATAAAATATAATGCTGTTGTCGATATTGCGGAGTTTCTTAATCATATCTGCAGATGAAAGGCCGTTTAATTCATAGTATAGATGATTCTTCAGATAGGGCTGAAGATATCTGCGGAATGCTGATCTATTGCTATACCCCGTAGTTGTATAATCTCCAATTACAACAAGATCTTGATTTCCGGGATGAAGAGTCAGGGCAATATCGAGTGTACCCGAATAATTATGGTTTTCAGTAATGCCGGTGATACCACTTTCACCCTTAAGCATAGAAGTCCTGTAATTGTTAATTCCGCAGAAAACAACAGGTATACCTTTAAAAAATCCTTTTCTGTTTTTTACTACAAAATTCAGGGCATTATTATCCGAACAGATGACAACATCAAATTTAACTTTGGAATATTTAAGTTCGAGTGTATGAAGAATATTCGTGAATATAAGATCTGGAGAAACTCGCTTAGTGTCCATATATTCAATAAACAGGCTGCATGAGAATTCAGATGAATCAACTCTCTTTTTTATGACAGAGCTTATGCTGTCAGTCCAGATATATCCCGGATGATATGAATTAAGAAGAAGAACATTTTTCTTATGTTCTCCATAAAGGATAGACGGAATAAGAAGTAAAATAAAAACTGAAAACTTTATTCTATTAATCAATATAAACATCCCTGTTTTATAAAGGAGACAGCAGGTGCTGCCTCCTTTGATTATTAAAAATTAAGCTTCTAATTCACAGTCCTCAGGCCTCTTGCCGAAGAACCATATAATAGCTCCGATTACAACAATACCTGCTGGAAGAACCAGCCATACCGGCACTCCAAGACCGATGGGCAGATATCCGCAGAATATAGTCACAAGGGCAGTAACAACAGCGTATGGAAGCTGCGTCCTGGTGTGATGCAGGTGATCACATGCAGAACCGGTTGATGACAGAATTGTCGTATCTGAAATCGGCGAGCAGTGATCTCCGAATATAGCACCGGTCAGAACTGCACCTGCACTTACTATAACCTGAGACATATCATGTCCGGTAAGATTATATGCCAGAGGTATTGCAAGAGGCATAAGAATTCCCATTGTACCGTAAGAGGTTCCTGTGGCAAAAGATATGATTGATCCCATTATGAATATAATAGTCGGAAGAAGAAAAACCGGAAGGTTTCCTTCAAAAATTTTAACAAGATATGTTGCAGTGCCAAGCTCTTTAATTACACTGGAAAGAGACCATGCAAGAAGGAGGATAACAGCAGTAATTATAAGTGATTTAACTCCCTGTACCCAGACATTAAGAGTCTCTTCAATGCTCATGATCTTCTTGCCGATTGCCATTGCCATTGCGACTATACATGCAAGCATTGCAGCCTGGAAGATAACGATAGAGGCATCAGATGCTCCGAAGGCCTCCCTTACCGCAGTAAAAGAACCGGGTGATGTAGCAAAGATAGCCTTTGCTGCCTCATCACTGCCGCCCATAATAGAGGTGTAGCCGTTGTAGTAGAATCCGGCAAATGCTCCCAGAATCAGGACGAGAATAGGAATAATAGCATTCCATATATTAAGAACTGTTCCCTCCTCAGGCTCCAGACCTGTTGCCTCTACAGACGTCATAGGCTTGGCATCATCTGCAATTACCTTGCCTGTTTTTAATGCTCTGACCTGAGCCTTCAGCATAGAACCGAAATCCTTCATCATAACTGCCGAAAATACTATGAAGGCAAGAATAAGGATATTGTAGAATCTATAGGGAATGGTCTGAATAAACACGCCGTAGGCATTTGCATCAACACCGATTGCACCATAGGCATCCTTAATAAGAAACGCTGCCTCCAGGTATTCCATATATCGTTTTAATAAGCCTTTTTCCAGCCCACTCTCCTTCGCCATTTTTTCAAGCGAAAATTCCCTGCCTGTATGATAAGCCAGGTAGGCAAAAAAACGATTCAGTTCATCTTGTGTGTATATATGTGGAACATACTGAGG
>CAYNFB010000001.1:10530-11956 GCA_964396355.1 uncultured Leptospirales bacterium
CAGTAGCATCAATAACAAATGCGAGCTTTTCTCTTGAAATTTTCAGTTTATCCGTAACCGGTCTCATTATAGGACCGACAATGAGCGAGTTTGCATAGTCATCGAAGAAAATAATCAGACCCAGCAGCCACGTTACGAGCTGCGCACTCATGGGAGTCTTGGCTCTCTTTGCCAGAGCTTCGGCAATTGCCCTTGCACCGCCCATCTTCGAGATAAGAGCTACAAGTCCTCCAATAGTCAGACACTGCAGAATTATACCTGCATTCCAGGGATCGGCAAGAGAACCGAGAACCTTGTTTATTATGTTAAGAAATCCGTAGAAAACAGATGCGAAAATACCCGCTCCCTTAAGTTCGAGCAGAAAGGTACCGGAAAAAACACCTATGAACAGCGAGAGTATTACGTTTTTTGTTATAAATGCGAGTGCAATGGCAAGTACCGGCGGCAGCAGAGTCCAGAAACCGTAGAACTGGGCAAATTCGGCAACCTTGGCCTTGTCAAGAGCGAACAGCGGCGAAGTTAAAAAGATAAAACCCACCATTATTAAAAGGAGAAGCCTGGCTCTCCCCCTAAAAGTATTTTTTGATCTCACAACAGAGCTCCTTTGTTTTTTTTAAATGTGGAAGGCTGAATTTTTCAGAAACAGCATTTTTTCACTATACATCTTTGCGCTTCAAAATCAACAAAAAAATTATCCTTTATCCGGGAGAACTATTAAACGTCAAAGACTGATTCCGCGATAAAAAAATCATCATGTTTATACAATTTAAGTCTGTGCATGGTCACCGCCTTTATGTCTGCTCTGAAGTCACAGTTCATATCCGAAATTTTCCCGCCCCTCAAAGTATATATGCATTTATAAAGTCCCTTTTCCTCTTTTATTTCGACAATATCGGGCAGGAGGAGGAGTCCGGCGGCATCCTTAAAGAACAGTAATTCATTGAGAAAATTAAAGTAGAGAAGATCAATTTCGCCTGATTCGACCTCCCCCCGATAAACTTCATTCCCCGTTGAAGTAAATTCTCCGCCTGTCATCTCAGAAACAAGAGCCCCTGCTCCGTTTATAAAAAGTTCCTCCAGAGATGAGCCGCGCACCTTCACCGCGATGTCAGCCTCTGTTACATCATCCATTATCTCGTAATTCATCATCCCTTTATATTCCCCAGAGGATCGAGTTTTGCCACAATTTTTCCCAGTCCGGAATCAGCAGATGCCCGGACAACATCATCCACATTCTTATAGGCCCCGCCGGCTTCCTCTGCAAGTCCCCGGAGAGATGCAGTCTTTACGTGAATGCCCCTGGACAAGAGATCATCCTGCACGGTTCTGCCTACATAGATATCTCTTGCCCTCCTCCTGGACATTACCCTTCCGCTGCCGTGGACAGTAGTATAAAAGGCTTCTTTCCCGCTTTCAGTCCCCGCCA
>CAYNFB010000001.1:12015-13380 GCA_964396355.1 uncultured Leptospirales bacterium
TGCCTCCAATTAACACAGGCTGTCCCTGTTCTCTGTATTTTTCCGGTATGTCCGGGCTGCCGGGCGGGAATGCTCTTGTGGCGCCCTTGCGGTGAATGAGAACTTTCTGCCCGGCGCCGTTAATTATATGATTTTCGAGCTTTGCAGTATTGTGGCAGACGTCGTAGACCATCTTTATATTCAGAGGCTCCCTCCTCTTTCCGAAGACATCGTGAAAGACTTCTCTTATGCGGTGCAGCATAAGCTGCCTGTTGAGAAAGGCCATATTTACTGCACAGTTCATCGCTTTGAAATATGCCTGCCCCTCGTCCGAGTAAAAGGGCGCGCATGAGAGCTCTCGGTCAGGCAGGGAATAGCCGAACCTTTTCTGGAGAGAGGCAAAATCGTGAAGATAGTCTGTGGCTATCTGGTGTCCGAATCCCCTGCTGCCGGAATGTATCATTATCATTATCTGATCATCCCTGTCTATTCCGAAGATCTCTGCGGCCTCCCGGTCATATATATTATTTTTCCGCGCTACCTGCACCTCTATATAGTGATTTCCCGAGCCGAGAGACCCGGCCTGGCCGGCTCCCCTTTTCCTGGCTTTGGATGAAACAAAAGAGTGATCCGCACCGGCGATACAGCCCCCCTCCTCGGTGTATTCGCAGTCTCTCTCCACACCATAGCCGTTCTTCACGGCCCATCGTGCGCCTGTCATCAGGGCTTCATCCAGATTGCTGCCCTCCAGGGTGACAACTCCGCCCGATCCCACTCCCGATGGAATGTTCCTGAACAGCTTATCCACAAGTTCTCCCATTACGGGCTTAACCTCATCAAGAGTCAGCGATGTGGAAATCAGACGTACTCCGCAGTTAATATCAAAACCGATACCTCCGGGTGAGATAACCCCCGATTCAGGGTCAATTGCGGCTACACCCCCTATTGGAAATCCGTAACCCGAATGTCCGTCGGCCATGCAGAGTGCGTACTTCAGTATTCCCGGAAGAGCCGCCACATTAGTGATCTGTTCCACAACGGCATTATCCATGGAATCGATCAGTTCCCGTGTACCATATATTCTGGCAGGGACATTCATCCCCTTCTTATAATTTCTGGATATCTCATAGAGATTATCTTTCACTTCCCTCATATCTGATACTTTCATTTCACCTCCCGAAGCCCGTGCCGCCCGCGCCCTGTTCTATATATGATACTCCTTAATATTCAACTCTAACAACAAATATATATGCCGGGGCAGTCTCAATAATATTTTTTACTGATAGATATTTGCTAAAGATCACCGCAATTAAAACCGATATTTTAATGGGGTATAATAAATGATTTCAACTGTTACAGTTTCGCCTTCTAAGCCTTCTAATACAG
>CAYNFB010000001.1:13390-14893 GCA_964396355.1 uncultured Leptospirales bacterium
TAATTAATGATTTCAACAGACAGTCACATTATACAGAAACTATACGGCAACAGGGTTCTTGTTGCAAAACAGCCTGATGATAATGATCCCCGTTCAGGGAAACAGGAAGTCATTGACCGGCTGAAGAAGCGCGACAGCGAGGTAAGAACTCACGAGAGTGCCCACAGCAGCAGTCCGGAACTGATAAAAATCGGTTCAACTCAATACGCCTACACAATCGGCCCCGACGGAAAGGCCTATGCAACAGGAGGCAAGGTCGCACTGAGCACCGGACCTGCCAAAAATCCCGAGCAGGCCCTTAGAAAGGCAGAAGCGCTGAAAAATGCCGCAGTGGCCCCGGGAGAACCCTCTTCTCAGGACGTCCAGGCCTACAATGCAGCCGTTGACATGGAAAACGAAGCGAAGAATATGATATATACCAAGAACAGAAAACTAACAGCCGAAAAACTGCATATTCCAAAGGGCAGAAATTTCAACATCTACGCATAAGCTCTCCTCATTATTATCATTTAAAATAAAGTCATCTCACCATAAACACTTGACCTGTCCGAAAATAATCTTTAGCAGATAAAGATGGAACACTCCGGCAGAAAAGATAAACAATTGAAGAGTACGGCAGACCAGCTCAGATCAAGAGGCTTTGCAGATTCTGCACTGACCGATGAATACAGAAAATTTGATGCAGATAGATTAGTTGATATTCTGAATTCAGATGAACCATCCGCAAGGACAGCCTCTGCACGTATTCTCGGAGAATTAAAAAATAGAGATACGCTGAATAGTTTAATCTCCCGGCTCGTCATTGAAACTAAACTCTACACGAAAATAGCATTATCAGAATCCATTGCACTATTCGGCTCTGAAGCATCAATCAGACTTATTCCTCACCTTGGGAAAATCGGCTCCAATCAGCACAAAGCTCTGCCGGAAAAACCATTCCCAAAAAAGAGCTACCCTCTGCCCAGAGATAGAGCTGCCCGCACAATAATAAGAACAGGAATTGCGGCTCTTCCTTCTCTATGCAGATGCCTCGGTGAAGGAGAATATATTCAGGTGCTTGAGGCAGTCGATGCTGTGGGATTCATTTCTTTTTATCACCATGATACCTCATCATTCAATCCCATGATCATGCTCTTTGAAAAATATGGAAACGATGATCTGATGATATGGAAACTTCTGAGGGCGCTTCAGTCTTTTAATAATCAGGAGTCGGTTAATATATTAAAAAATTATATCAATTCGGATATTATTCAGCATAGATGGGAGGCGGAGAGAAGCCTGGGCCAATTCCTTTAAAAAAAATTATAATTCCATAACCATAAAAAAACATCAAGGCCCCAACTGTTCACCCGTTTCTGATTGAAAAGACAGATTCAATAAAAAATTTAAGATTGTTCTTTTCTTCTCCATCTACCAAAGCTACTCTCCCTACAAGTCCCACAAGCCCTAAAAAAATCGTTACAGATTGTTTTATTGAACACGCACATCCCCATAAACAGAAAA
>CAYNFB010000001.1:14903-27726 GCA_964396355.1 uncultured Leptospirales bacterium
TGAAGAAGACAAATTTAATAAAAAGTTAGAACCGGTTCAAGATCTGCTGCATTCCCTGCTCACGGCTTTACTTAGTCAGGCGGGAGTTTCTGTATTCAACCGGTGAACCCCCGGTACTCTTTACAAAGACTCTGTTGAATGTTCTGAGAGAATTAAATCCAGTCATCATTGCTATTCTTATAACGGTGAGTTCAGGTTTTTCCACGAGGAGTTTCTTCGCATCGGTTATCTTAAAATCATTTATATAGGTACTGAAACTTCTGTTAAGTTCATTATTAAGGATCTCAGAGAGCTGCTGGGCACTGACGCCGAGAATTCCGGAAACAGTTTTGATAGAAAGCCCTTCTTCCATATACAGCTGCTCCTCCTCCATCAAAGTCTTCAGCCGCTTAATTACGAAATTAACATCGAGACTTGACACTTTTGATACTGCATATTTTTTCTTCTGCGGCAGATGTTTGAATATTGCATAGTACCCAGGGTCATACTGGGATACAAAGAATATTCCCAGAGTAACGGTATTCACCATTGCCACGGCAGCCCTGGTGAGCTCAAAACTGAAGAGATCTCCCGCAATTCCCAGGACAGAGGTCAGGAACATCATCACTGTGGAAACATATGTCGTACGGACAAGAATAAGCCTGTCACTGTCAACAGCACTCCAGAGATAGGCAGTCTTTAAAAGAAGGGTAAGAAGTCCCGCTCCGAGAATCAGCTTTGTGGAAAAATTTAAAATATGCACACACTTAAAATAAACAGGGAGAGAAGCAAAGGACGGATCTGCAAGCGGCCGGAGTTCTGCATATTCCTTTACAAACATTATTCCCGATGCAGACAGAGGGCCCGCGGCGATAAAAAAAATTATGAGGGATAAACTTATTAAAATCAAAGGATGAATCCTTATAGTTACTCCCTGAATGAGAAATCTGAAACGTAGATATAAAAAAAATGGAGTGCCTAATGTAAAAGGTATCAGAAGATGAGAAACATACCAATAGCCTTCGTATGGCTGAACAGAATAAGTTATAACCTGAACCATCCCCAGCCCCATAAAAATATAGGATAGAGAGTAGAAATAATTTATTCTATATCTTTGTTTGGAGATAAGCCTGGAGAGCGCAAGAACCAGGACAAAGAAAGGCCCGAAGTAGAGATATTGGAGATATACGCCATAAATCAATTCCATATTCTGTTCCATTAAAGTTATATTTCATACAATGTAATAATAATTTTTTTGTACACATTTTTTTTCCGGACAAAATATATATTAACCAGACATCTAAAAAAAACCGTCTATACTTCCTGTTATTAAAACAGCTGCGGAGGAAAATTTTTATGAATTATACAATTTCAAATCTGACAAGCAGATACAGGAGTAAAATCATTACTGCTGAAAAGGCCGCCCGGTTTGTAAACAACGGGGATAAAATATCATACGGATGCTTCCACACAAAACCTATCGCGTTTGACATCGCTCTTGCAGAACGAATCGCCAGCGGTGAGCTGACTGCGCTTGACACATCTATTGTAGGCACCATTCTCCCGGTACCTCAGGTTTTAATAAAGATGGCGGAGATGGAAGACAAAGGTGATTTCAGATACAATACCTCGTGGTACGGACCAATAGAAAGGATGCTTGCACCCAAGGGAATAACAGCATTTGCTCCCATGCAGTTTCAGGATGTTATTAAAACCAGAACTGAACCTCTATGGCACGACTCCCTGAGAAGGGATGTGGCCGTAATACAGTGTTCACCAATGGACAATTTCGGAAACTTCAACTTCGGCATATCCAATTCACTCACAAGGCGCGACATGCTCAATACAAAGATAAAGATCTTAGAGATAAACACAAACTTCCCGGTGGTCTATGGCGGAGCAGAGGAGCACCTTAACCTTGAGGAAGTCGATTATATTATAGAAGGGACTAATCCTGAAATGTTCTGCATGCCTCATATAGAACCCACGGATGATGAACTTAAAATTGCAGAAAATATTATTCCTCTAATCAGAGACGGTGCCTGTCTTCAGCTTGGAATAGGCGGAGTTCCCAATGCAATCGGTAAAATGATAGCTCAGTCGGACCTGAAAGATCTGGGTGTATCCAGTGAAATGTTCTGCGATGCATTTTACGATATGTATATGAGCGGCAAAATTACCAACAACAGAAAAAAAAGAGATATAGGCAAGAGCGTTTTCACATTCAGCCTCTGTACAAAGAACACTATGGATTTCATGAATAAAAACCCTCTCATGGCCTCCTATAACGGCGAATACGTCACTGAATACTCCAACATTAAATCTGAAGATAATATGTTCTCTATAAATTCCACCCTTGAAATTGATATTCTCGGGCAGGCGGCCTCAGAAACAATCGGGAATACCCAGTATTCGGGAACAGGAGGAGCGCTGAGCTACACATGGGGTTCCTACGAGTCAAAAGGCGGTACAGCAGTTCTCTGTCTCCCTTCGACGTACAAGGATAAGGAAGGTAAACTCCACTCGAAAATAAAGGCGAGTCTTGATTTCGGTTCAGTCGTTACAATTCCAAGATCTGTTACAAGCACGGTTGCAACTGAATACGGTGTGGAAAACATAAAGGGTCTTTCTCTGTGGGCCAGGACAGAGAAGCTGATTATGCTCGCTCATCCTGATTTCAGAAATGATCTGGTAAAAGATGCGGAGAACATGAACATCTGGAGAAAATCGAATAAGATAAGCTGAATTATATAACAAAACCCATCCTGGTGCTTTACGTATTAAGCACCAGGATTACTTTCACAAAAAAAGGCTGCTTCACTCACGGAAATAAGCAGCCTTTTAAAAATGAGATAATCTCTTACTGTTATTACTGCATTCTTAACTTCCGATTCCCATTCATTCTCTTTCAGGATTCACTGATATTTGCAGGAAAAGAGAAATAAAATGTACTCCCCTCTCCCGGTTCTGAAGAAAGGGATATCTGCCCTCCGTGTTTCTCTACAACCTTTTTCACAATGGCAAGGCCTATTCCTGTACCCTCCACATCAACATCGCGAATCCTGTAAAATTCAGAAAAAATACTTTCATGTTTGTCTTCTGCAATACCAATACCGTTGTCTTCAACGTAGAAACGACAAAAATTATTTTCAACTGCATCAAAACCGACAACCACACACGGTTCCGGCTGTGATCCCATAAATTTTACCGCATTGGTTAACAGATTTTCAAAAACCTGAACGACCTGACTTCTGTTTGCCCTTACAGCAGGCAGAGGTTCCGGCACTGTTATCCTGAGAACATACTCAATTGAATTTTCCTCGATCAGATATTCAAAGCTCTTTAAAACATCAAGCAGCAGTTTCAGAATATCAATCTCGTCGGAATTATCATATTCCATGCCGACTCTGGAGAGAGTGAGTATGTCTTTTATCAGTTCCTCCATGCGGAAATTTTCTTTCTTTATCTGTTTCAAAAGTTCCAGACATTCCGGATCCAGATCTTCTGTATAAGCCTTGTTCAGCATATCGACGCACAGTTTCATTGAAAACAGAGGAGATTTAAGGTCATGAGAGACAGTGTGGACAAAACTTTCCAGTTCCCGTGATGATTCTTCGAGATTTTTATAAAGAATATTTTTCTCTCCAAGCTCAACGGTTAATCTGCTGTTGGCATATTCGAGTTCACTGGTTCTGGCCTTCACCATATCCCTGAGCTTTTCTCTGTAAAGGGCCAGCTCCTCCTCATCCTTTCTATGCTGCAGGATTGTCCACATTCCCTGCATAAGCAACGAAATGTTTTTTACTTCGACCTGCCCATAGGAAGCCTGTCTGTTCCCCAGGCCTATAACAGCCAGAACTTTTCCCGATTCAAGAACGGGAATATCGATATGCCTCTTAAGTCTCAAATCAGACTCTTCATAAATATAGCCTATCTTTTTCAGTTCATCCCTGTCTTCAGTTACAAATGGCCGGAATGATCTCATGACAGCTGGCACCATTCCAGCATCATATAGATCATATATCCTTTTATCATTAATGCTGTTAACACTTAAATTTCTTCCTGCTCTTATAGATACAACTTCGACACAGCCCATTTCTTCATTTATAAAGGCAATATAACCTGTCTCACTCTTTGATAATCGGAGAGCTTCCTTCAGGGCAAAAAGAGTCATTTCCTCAAATGAAGAATCAGAGATTTTACTAAAATCTGAAATTGTTTTAATTCTTGATTCATCAAGCCGAAGCGCCTCTTCAATCTGCTTTCTCTTTTCATCTATGCCGAGATTATACAAAGCATATGCCAGTTCATCGGAGATACTCTTCAGCATCTGATTCATTTCACTGTTGCGGATATCATTTCCCGACATGATGACCGAGATCACACCATGTTCAAAACCTTCATATTCCAGGGAATAGGAGAAGGAGACGGACTTTTTATTATTACATTCACCGCATTCATCGCACATACTCAAAAAAGGAGTTATCCGGTTGAGAGCCTTTTCCTGACAGGAAGTCAGAACTGAATTCGAAGCGGGACAATTCTCTGCCCCGTAGGGACTGCATCTGATAATTTCCTCTTCCGGTTCACCCTTTTCATTAAATAAATTAATTTTAACATAAAGACATTCCGGATTTTCAGCAATCACCTCTGCAATACCCTCAGCAAGGCGCTGCTTGTCAATCTCCTGCATAATAAGCCTGTTCACATTATGAACCATTTTTAAAACCAGATCCAGAAAACTGACTCTGCTTTCTGCTATTGAAACTTTTTCACCAAGAAAGGATACACACAGAGGGACGACAATAAACATTACCGCTCTTAAATAGTCGTTTATAGTAATTACATAATCCCGCAGAAGGAAATGTCCAAACAACAGAAAAGATGAAAGAATCAGAGCTACAATCAAGCCGCGTCTCTTCCACCAGATTGCAGATAAAATTATGGGGATATAGAAAAAATGACTGAATACTGTTCCCCTGTTTTCCACTACGTGAAAATAGACGGTCATAAAACAGGATAGAAAAACCAGTACTGTAATAAAAGCTATTTTAGATGAATCTTTAAGCAGAACAGACTTCAAATCAATGAATGAGTTTAATGATACAATTTTCCTCTCCGGGAAAGTTCTGTTCATAGACAGAGACAGAAAAAGCCCTACAAATGAAAAAACTCCAACTCTCAGATAGTCATAGTATGAGATATCGCAGCCTGTAAAAAAAACATAGGCAGTCAAAAGAAACAGTGAAAGGAACAGAACAACCGTTATACCTCTCCTTTCCCACCACAATGAAGCTAGAAAGATCGGAATATAAAAAAGATGTGTATAGACTGACGTTGTATTCAGAACCAGGCCTGAATAAAAAGTGAGCAGGCAGCAGACTCCTATAAGTAAAAAAAGAGTTAAAAATCTCTTTTTTTCTGTTTCCTGGCGGGTTTCATTAAAAACATTCATTTTTTCCTCATAAACAAATCAATGCGGCACAATAAACATGAAGTAATAATTTTAATATCTCTTTATCTTAAAAATGTCAATATTATTTTATGAGAATAATTTAGCACATAAGCCGGCTATGGCAGTTTTGCCTTCAGTATTCCTGAAATTTTTTTATCTAAAACGGGCGGGATTTCTCTGTGCTGCTTAACTCTTCAGTTACCGTGTTTGATCCGACAACCTGCCGGGCAAATCCGGCCCCCGTCTCGTGTTACCCTCAGTTTTTGATAAACTTATACCTCGCAACCCCTTGATAAAAAGTGATTTCGAAACTTTCATAAATACAGAGAAATACTGCCACTCGCCATTCCCTAAAAATTTTCTGGACATCCTTAAACAATATGATTTATCAGAAGTAATGATAATTATTAACCAGGTTTCATTCTTATCATTAAATCGATTTAGCCGGGAATTATAATGAAAGAGAAGAAGCTTACAAGCAGACAGATGAAGGCCCTGGAAACCAGGCAGAAAATATACGACACAGCCTTCCGCCTCATGGAGGAGAAGGGCTTCGACAATATAACTATCAGCGAAATCTGCCGCGTCTCGGGCGTGGCAAAGGGTTCCTTCTACACCTACTTCAAATCCAAGGATGATATTGTTGTAGAGCTCTACAAGGATGTAGATCAGAAATACTCCGACGAAGTTAAGAATATGCCTGCAGATACACCTGCATTTGAAAAAGTTTTAGCAGCGGCGGGATTCCAGGCATCCTACGCAGTTAAGCGAGGAGTGAAGTTCACAACTCAGATCTACAAAAGCCAGCTTGAAGCAGGAACTGATTTCTTTATCTCTGAGGATCGCCCTTTCTTTAAAATAATTAAGGAGAGTCTTGACGAAGGCATAGCAAATGGAGAGCTGAGTTCACATCTAAATGCTTCAGAAACCGCCCGGTGGGTAGTCACTGTGTCGAGAGGAATTACCTATGACTGGTGCCTCCATCATGGAGAATACGACATAGAAAAGACAATGAAGAGAGTTTTTACTATGATATACAGGAGTCTTCAGGCTGTGAGAGAAGACTTATTCAACGACTAAATTCGAAAAGGAGTCTATACATCCGGTTTTTTATTTGACTATACTGCGTCTCTCCTTCTAAAATGACCAAAGTCACTGACCGCGGTCAACCAAAAAACAGGAGGATTACGATGAATGAATTCGGCTTTCAGTACCAGCTTACCCTGAGAATGTTTCTTGATTCCGGCATGAACTATGCCCCTAACCAGATAATCAAGTACAGAGATGAGCTGGAATTTACCTACACAGAACATTACTCCAGAACAATGAAATTATGTAATATGCTCAAGACTCTTGGCGTCAATGCTGAGGATGCAGTGGGAATGCTCGACTGGGACACCCACAGATATCTTGAGGCCCATTGGGCGATCCCCCTTTCGGGCTGCCTCTTCCATACTGTAAATGTGAGAATGTCCCCCGAACAGATTGAGTACTGCATAAACAATGCAGAGGATAAGGTAATTTTCGTAAATGATGAATTCCTCCCTCTCATTGAAGGCATGAAGGATAGAATACCCACAGTGAAGGCCTTCGTCTATATGACAGACAAAGAGGATAAAACAATTCCCGATACTTCACTCTCCCCTATATATGAATATGAGGCTCTTCTTGAGGCAGAAAAGGATGACTTTGTATTCCCCGATATTTCTGAAAATTCCAAGGCAGCACTCTGCTATACATCGGGCACGACAGGCAATCCCAAGGGAGTTGTATTCACACAAAGAGAGCTTGTGATGCACGCAATTGCAGTATGCCTTCAATGGGGAATATTCCCCCCTCTCAACTTCCAGGCCGGCCAGGTTTACATGCCACTGACACCGCTCTTTCACGTCCAGGGATGGGGAGTTCCATACTTCGCATTCATGATGGGATGCAAATACGTCCTCCCCGGCAAATACGAGCCTGATAAATTATTAAAGTGGATTGATCAGGAAAAGGTTGATGTGAGCCACTGCGTCACCACAATCCTCCACATGCTGGTCTTTCATCCCGATGCGGAGAAGTACGACCTGAGCAACTGGCGTGTCGGTTTAGGCGGAGCCAAGGAAACAAGGCAGCTGGGAGAACGCGCCTGGGAGCTCGGCATAAAAACAGTATCATGTTACGGAATGACCGAGACCTGTCCGGCCATGAGCCTTGGACAGCCGAAAGTCGACATGATCGGAACAGACTTCGGAGATCAGATCGGCCATATAATCAGAAGCGGAATTCCCTGGGTCTTTTCACGCATGCAGGTAGTCGACGCCAACCAGACACCGGTTCCCAAGGACGGTAAAACCGTCGGTGCCATTCAGGTGCGCACGCCCTGGTGTACCCATGAGTATCTGAAGGATGAAGAAAACACGGCTAAACTCTGGGAAAACAACTGGCTCAACACCGGAGATGTGGGTTTCATTGATGATGAGGGATACCTGATGGTAACGGACAGAGTCAAGGATGCCATTAAGTCAGGAGGAGAGTGGATCTCCACACTTATCATAGAGGATGCAGTGAGCATGCATCCGGCAGTGCTGGAGTGCGCCGCAGTGGGAATTCCCAATGACAAGTGGGACGAGAGGCCCTGCGCATGCATTGCATTGAAACCGGGCCAGACCGCGACAGCCGAAGAAATACGAAAACACCTGATCGATTATTCTGCAACCGGAAAAATCGAAAAGTGGTGGATTCCAGATCTGCCCGACGGCTACCGCTTTCTTGATGAGATACCCCATAATTTCATAGGCAAGATAGATAAAGTCTCACTTAGAAAAAAAATAAATTCATGACATTACAACCTTCAGCAGAGAGTATCACCTCTCTGCTGAAGGTCTTTTCAGTTGACATAAAGATCATTTCATTAAAATATATTAACAGATGTCAGCAGGAGGGTCCCCTTATAATGAATATTGCCGAAGCCGCCGAAATACTCGATCTCCCGGATAAAATATCTATAAACGGAATCAATGAAAAATACAGAGAACTCCTCAACATCTGGCATCCCGACCACTGCACGGATGATCCTGATGTATGCATAAAACGGACTCGAGAAATAATCGAGGCATATAAGGCCGTCATGGCCTGGTGCTGCAGTTATAAATTCACCCTTACCACGGAGGACGGAGATATTGATATTGCCGGCTCATCGCCTGAGGAATTCTGGGAAAAGAAATTCGGACACGACCCCATGTGGGGATATCCCGGGAAATAAAACTGTCTGAGCCCGCCTGCTGTAATATAATTACAAAAATATTTATTTAGATTTCTCTGCTGATTTACATACTCATTAATTAGACTTTCCCTTTCATAATCACTTTATTCTTATCGAGAGATATGGAATGAATAAAATTAAATATTCAATGAATCTTTTCTTCTGGGGATGCATATTATTTTCATCCTCGTGTAATCCCGTGTCAGAAAACATAGAAGGAAATCTCTGGACTTCTCTTCATCCATCTAAACCATTTACCAGTGAGAACTTTCACGGTGCGGACTACCGTTTCCCCTCCGGGGCCTGTGATGAAAACCAGTGCCACGGAGCAGATCTTACAGGAGGCAATTCAGGTGCGCCGTCATGCTTCAGGTGCCACGGTAATATCTGGACTGTATTCTCCACCACCCACACTCTAAAGGTATCGGGTCACTATCACCACAGAGATACGGACGATTATCCGGCAGACAGAAGCAGCAATGCAGACTGGTTTCTCACATGCAGATCATGTCATGGCGCAGACCTTGGCGGAGTTTCAGGCTATAACTACAGCTCCACATGTAAGTCCTGTCACAGCGGATTCACTGCACTCATACCTCCTCCGGGACACAGAAAAAATGAAGAGGGCTATGCCTGGCATCACTATAACTATGAAGAAGATTCAGGCATCTACTGCAGCGGAGATGCCTGTCACGGAGCAGATGGAGAATCGGAGGGCACAGCAGCTGGTGCCTTTGCCGGCATTGCCTCCCACGGACCGGCCTGTTCACAGTGCCACAATGGAGACGACTGATATGATGAAACATATTATAAATTCAGTTCTCCTTCTCAGCCTCTCGATGTTTATTATTCCAATAGCCTGTAAATCACCGGCAGTTAAAGAAAAAAATTCCTATGGAGATGAATGCAGACACTGCCACGGAAAAGAGCTCCAGGGGATACATAATGTCAAAAAGTACTGCGGGCAATGTCATGATGAGCTTACACTAAGACCGGATCAGATAAAACTTCAGGAGAGAAAGGACGGCGTGTTCAACGGCATACATGATCATAAAACCGACAACGTTTTCAAAAGTACGCCGTCCTGTTTCTTCTGTCACAGACGAAATGATTTCTAAAAGGGAGTTTTTATATGAGTAAAAAAAATATTTTCATTCTAATGATTCTCATGGCGCTTCCCTTCTACCGCAATGCCTCTGCATCAGGAACAGTGCCATACGTCTTCAATCTACCCACCTGTCAGACCACAGGCTCGGGAATGTTCATGGCCGACGTGGGCCACCGGTACTTTGATGTAAACCGCCACACAACGAACATAAACATTACACTGACCTACGGGCTCTTTGATCCACTGGATATAAACGCCGCATATTCTTTCAAAAACAAGGATATCATAGGCTCCATGAAACTCAATGTCTTCAACGATTTTTCAGATAACGATTTAATAGCCCTGTCATTCTACGGAGGAGCCGGTTACAAGGACACCAACTACGTGAATAATTATTTTTCTATATCTGATGCTGATGACAGCAATGTGGAGGCAAAAACCACCCTCCAATCAGAAGACCGGACATCATACTTCTTTCAGATGATAATACAGAAGCATCTCTTTGACAACAGGTTCAGCATAGGTGTTGTTCCCTCCTTCGCCTATAATACGAACTTCTACCAGGCAGATTCCAAAAGCGGCTACAGCGCAGGAACAGGTCTCATGACTGAGATATTCATATCTGACAGCATAGCTCTCTGCGGAGAACTTGTCATAAATATGGCGGGATTTGCTTTTAAGTATATTAATTACAACTGCGGTTTCAAATATGCGGCATACAGGCACACATTTTCCATATGGGTCAGCAACAGCAGCGGATATTCTCCTGTTGAATATATGACTGGAAGCGAAGAGCTCACGCCTAAATTCAGCGCCTCCTTCACCAGAGAATTCGACATTTAAGCAGAAGTGATAAATCAGTATTACTTTCATATCCTCCGATTATAACTTCCATCTAAAACAGCTTGACCTCCAATCCATTGTAAAAACCATACTACTCAGCAGCTAAACTAATTCATCAGGGACCGTAGAACCATGAATATCAGAAATGAAAGACGTCTTAACTTCCGCATTGAAGCAGAGGCCAGAGACTCAGCCGCAAGAGCCTGCACGCTGAAGACTCTGCACAACACTGTAGAAACACCTGTATTCATGCCTGTTGCAACCCTTGCAGTTCTCAGAGACCAGAACACCGAATCAGTCGAGGCCCTTGGATTTCCGGTGCTCCTTGCAAACACCTATCATCTGATTATCCGTCCCGGCACAGAGGTCTTCGAAAAATTCGGCGGAATCCATAAATTCATGAACTGGCCAAGATCAGTACTGACAGACTCCGGCGGCTTCCAGATCTTCTCACTTCCCGGAGCCGTAAAAATTTCTGAAGAGGGAGCCTCATTCAGAAGCTATCACGACGGACGAATAATAATGCTCAGCCCCGAGACGAGCATCGGCGCACAGAAAATAATAAACAGCGATATAATGATGGCCATGGATCAATGCATCCCTTCCACTTCAGACAAGGCAAGCTCTCTGGATGCAATGGAGATCACGGCAAGATGGGCAGAGAGAAGCATTAAGGCAAGAGGCGACTCCCTCCAGTCCATATTCGGTATTGTCCAGGGAACATGTTTCCCCGATCTGCGAAAAATCAGTGCAGGCCAGATCTCCTCCCTCCCCTTTGACGGCTTTGCCATTGGCGGCCTGGCAGTAGGTGAATCTGAAGAGGAAAGAAAGGATATGACCGAGCTCACGGCATCGCTCCTCCCGAAAGACTATCCCAGATATCTCATGGGAGTGGGCACTCCCATTGATCTTCTCGAGGCGGTACACCGGGGAGTTGACATGTTCGACTGCATACTCCCCACAGCACTTGCCCAGCAGGGTGTAGCATATACCTCTACCGGAAGGATTGAACTGAGGCGCGGAGTCTATAAATTCTCCCACAGACCGCTGGATGAGAACTGCACCTGCCCGGCATGTACAAAGTATTCAAGAGCATACCTTCACCATCTGGTAAAGACAGGAGAGTTCTTCGGATCAAATCTCATCGGCATCCATAATCTGACATTCTACAGAAACCTCATGAAGTCCATGAGGGAAGAGATCCTTACAGGAACATTCGCTTCCTTCTACGAAGAACAGAGGATAAAACTGAAGATAAGAGATGAGGAATATCCGGCTATTACTCCAAAGATAAAGAAGAAAAAGCCTCTCCCTTCACTCGGCGAGTATGAGGCGGTTCTGCAGGAGGGGGGATATCACAGCATCCGCCACAAACCGTCGGGAGAGATAATGCATTCTGTCAACAACCCGCTTACTGAAGCACAGTCAATATACGTTGATCAAAGCAGATTCAGAGAGCTCATTGCAGAAAAAGACGGAGAGGCCATTACGATATGGGACGTAGGACTCGGTGCAGGGACGAACGCAATGGCTGCAGTAATTGAGTATGAAAAAATATACTCAGAATCAGCCCATAACACTGAATTGAAAATATTCAGCTTTGAAAAGGATCTGGACTCCTTCAGAATTGCAGCATCAAATGCAGTACTCTTCCCCCACGCCAGGCACAGCGCACCGACATCCATAATTAAAAAAGGTACGTGGACTTCAGGTTCAGCGCCCATCAAATGGATTTTACACGAGGGCGACTTCACTGAAAAAATGGCAGAAGCTGACACACCTGATCTCATATACTACGATCCTTTTTCGCAGAACACAGAAGGCCCCATGTGGAGATACGAACTGTTCAAGAAAATATTTGATCACTGTACCGGCACCCGCACAAGACTCTTCACATACAGCAGTTCCACAATGGTAAGAGCCGCTCTCCTTGCTGCAGGATTCTTCGTAGGACCGGGAAGGAGTTCAGGTCCCAGAACCGAAACCACCGCTGCATTCTTATCCGCGGCAGATACCCCGTAACTCCTTGATCACCAGTGGCTGGGCCGCCTCGACGAATGGCTCGCCAGCCGCGAGGTGCCCGCTCAGGTGCGCCGGATCCTGAGCGAAGAGCGTGACCTCTCGCTGCGGGCCCTGGCCACCCAGGAGTTGGGCAAGAACTGACGGCCTGAACCGGCCCGCTGGTGGCGAC
>CAYNFB010000001.1:27736-41124 GCA_964396355.1 uncultured Leptospirales bacterium
GCGCCTTCCGGCACGTCTTACCAGATACAGCCCTGATTCCCCAGCTGAAGAAAAATTACTCATAGAAGAACTGGTAATGTCACACAGCCAGTTTCAGATAAAAAAATAGTAAGTCACCACAATAAATACTTATCTGAACGGCACGAACGACGATAATTTAGATAATTACATCTAACGGAGAGGCCTATGTTTCACTTACAGACCTTTGAAGGACTTCAGTTTAATATCCCTCTGGAATCATTGAAGAGCAGGGAAAGCAGAAAGAAGGTAGCCAAGAGCTTCCGGACAAGAAGAACCATTGACAATGAAACTGAAGAAATAGTAAAAAATGAAACCGATAATAAATCCTCTTATGCTGTAAATGCATACCGCGATGCAATTAAGATAAGCAGCAAGAGAGAACCCATACTCCACGCATACCGCATAATGAAGTCTCCCGTACTCACCGTTGATCCGGACATGAATGTAGTCGACGCATGGCATCTATTCAGAGAAAAAGAGGTAAGCCATATGCCCGTGCTTTCCCCTGATAAAAAAATAATAGGAATAGTATCAACCGGTGATCTTCTGAAACATCTCATCATAGTGGATAACAAAATAGAAAATGCCACTGATCAGAAAGTAAAAGATATAATGACAGAAGAGGTAATAACAGCCGACAGGATTACAGACATAAGAAGGATTGCCCAGGCAATGTTTGAAAATCACATCGGTACAATGCCGATCGTTGACGAGAGGGGGGCACCTCTGGGTATCATAACCAGAAGCGATATTCTTTATGCTCTGATCAATTACCCTCCATTAAATCTCTGGGGCTGACAGTTTCTCTCTCCAAAAATACAGCTGCCGCTCAGCCATGACCCTCTGCTTGATTTAATTGTACTTTATCCCTATATTATAATATATTTTTCAATTCCAGAACAAAGGGACGGCTGATGATAACAGATTCTGAATTAAATAAAATCAGCAAATCACTCTGGATAATAATCGGACTTACGATCATTTTAATTCTCGACATTGTTGACTACATGACCGGGCCGGTTGTTGCCTTTTCACTATTTTATCTCATACCTGTCTCTGCTGCAGCCTGGTATGCAGGCTCTCTTGCAGGACTGATAATGTCTGTGATGAGTGCATCAACGTGGCTCATTACAGAATATCTTTCAGGCAGAATTCTTCCATCTTCAGAAATCTACCATTATTGGGAGGCTTTTACTAGAGTCACATTCTTTGTCATAGTCTCACTGCTCTTCTCTCAGTTGAAAAAAAATCTCATCCATGAAAGCCATCTGGCCCGTACTGACAATCTCACAGACACTGCAAATTTAATGCACTTCGTTGAACTGCTTCAGGCTGAGATAATAAGGTTTAACAGATACGGACAGCCCTTCACCGTGGTATATCTTGATCTGGACAATTTTAAAGTTATAAATGATACTGCAGGTCATATAGAAGGGAACAGGGCATTAAAAACCGTCGCAGTTGTAATGAAGGAACAGCTCCGGGAGACGGATACAGTAGCCAGGCTCGGAGGAGATGAATTTGCAATTTTCATGCCTCAAACCAGCCAGATCAGCGCCAGAACTTTAGTCGAAAGACTCCGCCATAAAATGATAACCACCATGAATGAAAACGGCTGGCCTTTAACATTCAGCATTGGAGTACTTACATGCGTGTCCACACCGCCGTCTGTAAACGAACTAATAAAGAGAGCAGATACACTGATGTATTCAGTAAAGAAAAGCGGGAAAGACGGAATTGCCTATTCACTCTATACTGAAGACCAGGATTCCCGGTAGGAAATATTTGATAATAAAAATTTTTACAATCAGGTAGAAGATAAAACCGGAGGGATGTAAATAAGGAGCGGAAGTAACCGCTCCCGATTCATATCTGTACTACTTTTTTATCTTTGCCTTAAGAGATATTTCCTTGTATGCTTTACTGAAGGTGAACTTTGGAACTTTTGTAGCTTTCTTTGCTGCAATTTTGATGTCTTCACCGGTTATAGGATTTCTTCCCATTCTTGCCTTTGTAGCTGGTTTAACCTTTACATAGAGTTTCCCGAATTTACCGACTGGAACTCTCTCTCCCCTCATCGCACCTTCACTGATAACGTCAAAGAGATCTTCAATTATTTCTTTGGCTTGCGTCTTAGGCATTTCATGTTTTTCGGAAATATAAGTTACAATAGTCTGAGCTGTAAATTTTTCCGGATACTTTACCTTAGGCTTTTTTACAGCTTTTACAACTTTAGCAGTTTTAGCAGCTTTTACAGCCGGCTTTTTTTCTTTTTTTACAGTCTCTTTAGCCATATTTCTCCCCGTCATATAATTATTTAGTATATCAGCACCGAAAAATTTTTCAAACTTCATTGTAAACGGATCAGTAAAAATTGAAATCCGATTCCAGATATTAAATTCCGGACCACTGTAATGTAAGTATAGTTACTAACATTAAGACACTGAAGTCAAGAATTTTAAAATACATTTTTAATTGATGTATTTTTTTATCTCAACCCGCTCTTCCTCAGACTCACGAAAGAAAAAATTGTTCTGAATTAATCGATCACCCTGCCCTCTGTTATTCTCTTCTTCCCTATACTGATCCCGAGCTCACTTCCCAGATTACGGACAGCGGCCTCTTCTTTTCCTGCTGTAATGGACACAGCCGTACCGCGAATACCAGCCCGGCCCGTTCTTCCGGCACGGTGAAGATATTCTTCTGCAGTACGGGGAATACTAAAGTTGAAAATATGAGTAACATCTTTTATATCCAGTCCACGGGCAGCAAGATCTGATGCAACAAGAAGCGGCGCCTCGTCTCCCCTGAAGCTTTCAAGTGCCCTTTGTCTTTCCATCTTATCATTGAGGCTGTGAAGATCAACAGCATTAAAGTCGTGATACCTCAGTCTTTCAACAAGATCCTGAGCATCTGTATTTGTCTTAACAAATATTATACATTTCCCGGGATTAAGGGCATGAAGAGCTTTCCTGATCAGGACAAATTTATCTCTCTTTTCAGGAACGTAAAAATAAATATGATCAATTGTATCTGCTACTGCCGGATGGGAATCCTCACTGATCTGTTTTGTTCCCGGGAAAAATCTTTTGATTTTCTCCATTACAGCATTTGATATCGTAGCGGAAAAGAAAAGCATCTGCCTCTTACCCGGGACACTTCCGGAAATACTCTTTATATAATCAAAGCCCTCTGCTGAAATCATCACATCAGCCTCATCAATAACCAGAGCCTTCACCTGATGACACTTTATCTTCTTCTGTTTTATTAAATCATTTATTCTGCCTGAGGAACCTACGATTATGTGAGGCTTTTTCTTGAGATTCTCAATCTGCCTCTTCATATTTACATTTCCAATAATCACCTGGCTTCTTACGGGCAGACCTGAATTTTCAGAAAGTCTGCGCGCCTGATCATTTATCTGAACAGCGAGTTCATGTGTAGGAGCAAGAATAATGACCTGGCAGTTTTCTACTGAAAGATCAATTTTTTCAAAAAGCGGAAGAAGAAATGCCAGAGTTTTTCCGGAACCTGTCTCTGATTTCGCAGCAAGGCTTATCCCTTTAAGAATTTCAGGTATTACTGCTTCCTGTATCGGGAAAGGTTTAATAATATCCTCTTTCTCAAGAGCATTTATCAATCGAGAATCAATTCCAATCTCTGAAAATTCCATATAACCATCCCTCAAATAATTTCATTGAAACTGTACATATTTATATTTCGTTTCTTTATGCAGGAGGAGAGTATTCTCTGTTTTTTTATAATCACAGAGAATTCACATCAATCTCATACTCCACCCTGCGCGCCACTTCTGCTGCATCTTCTGTTCCGAAGAGAAGTCTCAGCAGAAAAAGCCCCAGTTCAATCCCTGAGCTGACACCGGCTGAGGTAATAAATTTACCGTCTTTCACAACTTTTGACCTTACAGCCTCTATACTATATGAAGACAGCTCATCAAAAGCCGTGTGATAGGTGGTAGCTCTTCTGCCTTTAAGAAGACCAGCACCGGCGAGAAGAAATGCTCCCGTACATACCGATGCTGTATATGTTGTATAATTATTCTGTTTAGTTATAAATTCAAGAAGATTACGCTTTCCCATGGCCTCTATCCTGCCTCTGCCGCCGGGCACAATCAGAACATCAAGAGGTACACAATCATTAATATCAGCATGAGGAAGAATCGTAAGCCCGTTGAAGCAATCCACAGGATCTGAATTTTCTGCAACAATCATAACATCGACAGAACCGGGCCTTATTTTATTTATATAGCTGAGAATTTCAAAGGGCCCTGCAAAGTCCAGTTCCTCTACTCCGGGAAAGACGAGAATTCCAATTATGTACATTCCAGCCCCTTTTAATCCACCATCAGCATCACTTCTTATGTGAACAGATTATTATATTGTTTTTTAAAGATTCAGTCTCTCATGTCCCTGATAATACTGATCTCTCAGTTTCTGCACATCTTCATTTTCAAGATAGTCATCAAAGGTCATCATCCTGTCAATAATCCCGGAAGGTGTTATCTCAACAATTCTGTTTGCTATTGACTGGATAAACTGATGATCATGAGATGAGAACAAAATCACTTCCTGAAAATTCAGAAGGCCGTTATTGAGAGAGGTAATACTCTCAAGGTCAAGATGGTTAGTCGGTTCATCAAAGATAAGAACATTGGCTCCCGAGAGCATCTGCTTTGACAGCATACAGCGAGCCTTCTCTCCTCCGGAAAGAACCCCTACCTTCTTCAAAGATTCCTCCCCTGAAAAAAGCATCCTTCCGAGAAAGCCTCTGACGAAATTCTCATCGTTATCTGAAGAATACTGCTTGAGCCAGTCCAGCACTCTCACATCAGCATCGAAGTATTTAGCGTTCTCTTTGGGAAATGATGACACAGTAATTGTCTCGCCCCATCTGAATTCACCGGAATCGGCCTCCATTTCACCCATAAGTATATCAAATAATACTGTCTTTACAAGGTTATTCTGGCCCACAAATGCTATACGATCCCCCTTGTTGACGTGAAGATCAAAATCCTTCAGCAGCTGGACTCCGTCAATTGTCTTGTTCAGCTTTTCAACTGTGAGAATCATCTTGCCGCATTCCCTGTCGGGCTTAAACGCCACATAGGGGAATTTTCGTGAAGATGCGGGCATATCTTCAATAGAAAGTTTATCGAGAAGCTTCTTCCTGGAAGTGGCCTGCTTTGCCTTTGACGCATTGGAACTAAACCGCTCAATAAATGTCTTCAGCTCCTTTGCCTTCTCCTCCTTCTTTCTGTTCTCCTCTTTCTTCTGCCGCGCAACAAGCTGACTGGCCTCTGCCCAGAAGTCGTAGTTTCCGGCATAAATCATAATCTTGCTGAAATCTATATCAGCCATGTGAGTACAGACTCTGTTCATAAAATGTCTGTCGTGAGAAACAACAATGAGAGTATTTTTGAAATTATAGAGAAAATTCTCAAGCCAGTTAATAGACTCGATGTCCAGGTTGTTTGTAGGCTCATCAAGGAGGAGTATGTCGGGATTACCGAAAAGAGACTGTGCCAGAAGCACCCTTACTTTCTGGCCTCCCTCAAGCTCTTTGAGTTTTTTATCATGAAGATCTTCTTCTATTCCAAGACCGCTGAGCATAATCGCAGCATCAGATTCTGCTTCATAGCCGTTCATCTCATCTACAAGTTCCTCCAGTTCGGCGGCTCTGAGACCGTCAGCATCAGAAAAATCTTCTTTATCATAAATAGTATTTCTTTCATGAAGCACGTCGTAGAGTGCCTTGTGGCCCATGATAACTGTATCCAGCACATTGAATTCATCAAATGCGAACTGGTCCTGCTGGAGCATCGCTATTCTCTTGCCCGGATCCACGATTACTTCACCTTCGGAGGTCTCTATCTCCCCGGACAGTATTTTGAGAAATGTTGATTTACCCGCACCGTTTGCGCCAATAAGTCCATAGCAGTTCCCGGGGAGGAATTTTATGTTCACATCCTTGAAGAGAACTCTCTTCCCGAATGCCAGTTTAATATTGTTTGCCTGAATCATTATATACCTGCTCTTAAATAATTTCGATGTCTCTTTATATTTAATAAATATTCAGATTGTTTCATCATTAAAGTACCCTGCTAAAATCACCCATATTTTGGCAAGTAATTTTATTTTCATTGGTATTATCTCATCCTTATTCAGGTTTGAAGGGACGTAAAACCGGTATAGTGAAGGGAGAGCCGTATAACAGGAGGAAAACCGTATTACAAAATTTTCAGAAATAGAATATGCAGATACATCAGATCTGATGATCGCCGGTAATGAAGCAGCGGTTGCCTGCGGCCCGGGCTGGATTAAAAAGCCTCCAGGCAGAACTCTGCTTCATTACCGGCAGCATATATTCCTGTTATCAGGAATATATGCGTTCATTTTTTACTGCATCATTCGCCTTCATACATTGCTTCAATCAGGCTTCCGTATTTCTCATTAACTACTTTTCTTCTGATTTTCATGGTAGGAGTAATCTCTCCGTCCTCCTGACTGAAAGGCTTTGCAATGAGAGTAAATTTCTTCACCTGCTCAACCCTTCCAAGACTCTCAGTGGACTTGTCTATTCTGTCACGGTAGAACGAGATTATCTCGGGCTTTTTGATCAGATCTTCATTAGAAGAATATTCAATTTTATTATTTTCGCAATACTCCTGAAGCACATCGAAAGCCGGCACAATCAGAGCGGAGATGAACTTTCTACCATCGCCTATAACAGCTACATATTCTATATAGATATCCTCGCCGATGAGAAGTTCTATCTGCTGAGGTGCGATATTCTTCCCTCCCGCAGTTATAATCAGATCCTTTATTCTGTCGGTAATCTTTATATATCCGTCTTCATCGATAACTCCAACATCACCGGTCTTGAACCATCCGTCGCTTGAAAGAACCTCGGATGTCGCCTCAGGCTTCTTATAGTATCCCTGCATACACACCGGCCCCCTGCAGATGATCTCTCCTTCATCTGAAAGCTTCACCTCCACCAGAGGAAAGATCGGTCCGCATGCACCCTTCTTATAAACAGGGAAGCAGCTTATTGCAACAGGGAAAAATTCTGTCAGAGCATAGCCCTGGCCCAGCATTATTCCCACACTGTTAAAGAACTCATTCAGTTCGGGAGAAAATGCAGCACCTCCAACATTATATGAAACAGTTCGTCCTCCCACAATATCCCGCAGCTTGCTGAGAACGAGTTTATCTGCAATTTTGTACTTCATTCCAGGGAACAGCCCGGGTTCGCGTCCCTGCTTCATAAGCTCAAATTTTTCTTTACCCATATTCACGGACCAGTTGAAGAGCTTCTTCTTAACCGTAGAGGCTCCCTCCAGCTTGTCATATATTGTACCGTATACCTTCTCCCATACACGGGGAACTGTGCACATTATATGGGGACGGACTTCTCCGAAGAATTCCACTATCTGCTTTGTGTCATGACAGTAGTGATTTTCCAGGCCGTAGTACAGAATACCGTAGGTCCATGCTCTCTCGAAGATATGACTCAGCGGGAGAAAACAGAGAGACACCATTGAGTCATCAATCAGATCTTCAAAGAGAACGCCGGTACCGTAGTTCATGGCGAAGAGGCTCCTGTGAGTATGCATGGCGCCCTTGGGAACTCCCGTCGTGCCGGAGGTATAGATAAGAGTGACCACATCATCGGGGCTGATCAGCTCCATTCTCTCCTCAAGCTCCTGCCCCCTTCCTGATTTTCTGCCCAGATCGAGAAAATCGCTGAAGTAACAACTGATATCGCCGGTGAGCTTTGCAGACTGATCGAATACGACTATCTTCTCAATATACTTAGAATTACCAACGATGGAAAGAATCCGGTCATACTGCTCCTGATCACCGCAGAATACAACCTTAGCCTCTGCATCATTTACTATATACTCCGCCTCTTCGGCCGAATTGGTCGCATAAATAGTAGCGTCTACCGCCCCGACAGCAAGTGCCCCAAGGTCGGATATAGTCCATTCCATCCTGTTCTGGGAAAAGATGGCCACCATATCTCCCCGGTTTATTCCGAATTCCATGAGCGCCATTGCCGAGGCACGTATCATTTCACCCATCTGATTCCATGAGACCGATTCCCAGGGACCGTTTGCTCTGTGACGCAGGGCAGTCTTATCTCCGTATTTCTCAACACGTGATAGCACCATGTGAACCTGGTTTCTTTCACGTTCAATCATTTCACTGAATGCCTTTTCATGATCTGCTGTCATGTTTAACTCCTCGATAATAATATGATAACATTTTCATTAAATGTATAACATATTAATTTAATCATATATCTGAAGTTAAATCCGTCTGAATTATAAATTAGAATACTACAATACTTTCTACTTTATAATTTTAAAGGATGAATTTCAGTGTTTAATATTCTGTTTTCTGAATTCAGCAGGAGAAAGAGAGGTCTCCTTCCTGAAGCTGGTATAGAATACCGAGTAGGTGTTAAATCCCACAGCACATGCAACAGAAAGGGTGCTTCGGTCCGGTTCATCTATAAGCATATTCCGGGCCTCTTCTATCCTGTAGGTATTTATAAAGCTGTTGAAGTTTTTACCGAAGTGTTCATTTAGAAGACGGGAAAGGAGATGGGGAGTAATTCCAAGAACATCGCTAAGCCTTGCGAGACTCATGTCCTCATCACAGAATATTTTTTCCTCCTCCATTATTATTTTCAGAAGATTCTTAATATTCTCAATATCTGTCCCGGCAGGAAAATTACAATCTCTGGACTTTTTCCTCACAGGAACAGTCCCGTACTGAACGAGATAGGGGTTTCTCTGCATGATCAGATAGAGAGAAATCATAATCACAGATATAATTATTATGTAGAGTCTGCTTACTATTGAGTCTCCGGGAAGTGCCATTACCACAGTAAGAATTCCTGTAATCATGGCAGGAAAAACCAGAAGCATTAGAACGAGAAACAGCCGGAAAACCCGGTGAACCGGGTTGCCCTGAACCAGTGATTTTCTCACGATAATTATAGATCTCCCGACATATCCTGCAAGAGTAATCCAGGCGAAGGAGAAGTACACCATGACTGCTGCTTTTCCTGCCCCAGAGTTCAGGGCTTCATTATATGCGTCACGGCGCATTGCCATCAAGGCAACCAGAATGACCATGCTCACAAGTGTTGGAATAAAGTGTTTCAAATCAACCTGAGAGAAAGAGGTTACTTCATTTTTTATACTGCGTATGTATATGTAGATAAAGACGCCGATACTGAGAAACACCGGCTGTGCAGTGAGAAAGAGGCCGGAACCTGAAATAAAGCTTTTCGTGTACATTATATACATATGAAGGAAGTGAAGATATCCCATTTCAATGAGAATTATTGAAAATATAATATTTCTAAAATGAAATGGCCGGAGGAGCTGCCCCAGAGCAATGAGCAGCACGAGTATCGCCGGAAGCAGTTCAACAGGAATCAATATATTCATGCATATACCCACAGTTATCAGGATGATACAAAGTTTCCACGGATAGGAGCTGATGGCAATAAGAAAACAACAGACAAACTATAGAAGTAGAATCCTTCTCCTGGGGGGAAGGATTCTACTTCTATGACGGGACAGGTGATATTACTTTTTTTTCAGATTATTCTTTCTGTTCTCTTCCAGAGAACAACTATCGCTTCTTCAGGAGGGCACTCCCATCGCTGGAAAGACCCACATCTTCAGTATAAACCAGACGGCCAGAAGAGCAATCAATTCTAAACCATTCATATTTTCTCCATAAATACTTTATTAAATACTAAAATATTTAATAACAAAAAATTGTCAACGGATAAAAGAAAATAATGCACCTGGTGCTTACCGGGGGGAGAGTACTTCTGAGGTATAAAAATAATTCTGGACACCCCCCGCAGGGACAGGTCGCGACCTGTCCCTACTGGAAATTTCCGTTACATGAATTTCAGGATACAACCTTCTTTCTTACCAGTCAACCGATCACGACGATCGGCCCGGGTTTGCCCAACAGGAGGTTGGATCAAACACGGTAACTAAAAAATTTTGCAGTACAGAAAAATCCCGCCAGTTTAGGATAGGAACAATTCAGGAATACAGAAATTAAAAACCCAAAAAAAAGGAAGCCCCCGGGCTAATGACGTGTAAGCCTTCCGCAGGAACGCGGAGGGATCGCTAAGGGGTGATCGCGTCTACACCCCTTGGCACGTTTTAGGAAACATAAAATTCTCCTCCCCTGTCAGAAAATCAATGAAATGAGACGCAAGGTTTAAATTAAATGTAACAGCAGATTTCTCACCCGACGAATTGAAAGGGGGTTCGAAATGACAGAGGAGCATCAATACAATTAATGATAATACAGAGAGAAATACAGAAGATAACGGATTCAACAAATCAAGGAAGGTTATCTGCTTCAGTGAAGCAGGACTCTTATAAATTCAGAATGCAGCGCAAACCGTAACTTCTCCGCCTTTATTAAAGGCGCCTATAATCAATTAATCGTCAGTATGAGATCCCGGTATTTACAATTCCTTGTAGTGAAGTAAATTAATTGTGGGTAAAACCGGGAGGACAGGAAAGCGATCAGAGATTGGTTTTACGTTCATCATATAAAATTTAAATTTTTGTAATTCGGTATCAAGCATGACAACGGCAGGCTTGCACAAGAAGGAGTTCTCTCAAGCCGTCCGGGGAAAAGATTTTACCCCTTTAGGTTCATTGTTCAGAGCCTCCCAGAGATTAATATTAACCTGCATGTTATACCAGCTCTCGGGTGATGTTCCTGTTGCTTTTGCTATTCTTACAGCCATTTCAGGGGACAATCCGGAACGGCCGTTAACAAGTTCGGAAAGTGTTTTTCTCGAAACTCCCAGATACTCTGCAGCCTGTGTGACTGTCATATTCAGAGGTTTGATTACCTCTTCCAGAAGTATTATTCCTGGATGTGTGGGTCTTCTCTTTGCCTTTTTCATTACTTCCTCTCATCAGTGATAATCTCTGTAATCAACAATGACTGCATCGCCATTTTCAAATTTAAAAGTCACTCTCCAGTTACCGTTGACTCTGACTGACCGCGTACCCTTTTCACTCCCCATAAGTTCGTGTAGTTTAAAACCGGGCAGGTTCATATCAGACGGGGAAGTGATGCATTAAGGACATCAAGGATCCTTGCCAGCTTATCTGCCTGTTCCGGCTGTATCCCCTTTTTGCTCCCTGTCTCAAAAAATAACAGAAGACCTTTATGCTTAAAGGATTTAATCATGCCATAATGTAACCAGTTACGGTACAGGTGTCAATAAAAATTATTTGTCAATATACCTGATGCTGAAGAGAAGAATTCTATTGTTTCAGGACACAATAAGTAAAGAAATTCTACTGAAGATAACACGAACACGATGTGAGTGCCGGGTTTGCCTGACAGGAGGGCATCAAACACGGTATTATAAAATTAAGCAGTACAGAAAAATTCCGCCAGTTCTGGATATGAATTATTCAGGGATTCACATGACTTGCAAAAATCTTAAATTCAAGAGGCTCAGTCAGCATTACCTCACTGTAGATCATACCGCTTCCCGAAGCCTCCGTGACGTATCCCGAGGCTCCGTTGTGACTGCCCTCTGCACCGAATACTGATGACAGAATTTCAGGCACACCGCCGGTTCTCCTCAGAACAGCATTGTCCAGATCTGTAATTTCAAAAATTAGTGTTCCCAGATACTTGTCGTTTATCTGCGGTGTAACCATAAGATAAAAGGTGCCGTTTTTTTCGTATACCGATGGTGCGCTGAAACCGTGATAACCCAGGGCAGGACCGTCTGTACTATTAAGGAGAAATGTACCGCAGTATTCCCAGGGGCCTCCCGGATAGGGGTATTTAACCAGAACTATTTTCCCGTTCTCAGAGGAGCCCTCCGCCCCGAGCATACAGACGTAGAGAGCATTATCTGCGGCAAAGACTGCAGGCTCTGAAAAAACAAGGCAGGAGTTTAACTCAGGGTCGAGCTGATCGAGCTGAACCTCGGGAGCTCCAATCGTTGTGTTGTTGACAACATCATAAGAACTTCCGACGAAGAGCTTGCGTTCAGACGCAGTTTCCAGATCTTCGGGAGCAGAGGCAGCCTTCATGCCTATCCATCCATGCTCGAATAGACGGCTCTGACCGATTGAGAGATAGCGGTGCCATAGAAGCTTCCACCGCTCAGATGCCGGAGCATAAGGGTCGTAGCAAATTGAGGAAACCTCATGCTCCCAGGTACCCTCAAGATCTCCGGGCAGAGTTACATCTTCAGCCTGATTTATGACCAGACCACTGACTCTCCAGCGATCTCCGCCATTATCGGATCCCGCAAGGCGCGTATTTATTTTTCTATCCGCAAGCCATGTTGAACTGTCAACTTCCGAATATGACATCCAGATTCGTTCACCATCGGGATCGTAAGTCAGAGAGGGATCGAATATACCATAATCGCCGATTCCAGGAAAAAGAATCTGTCCGGCGCCGGATGAATCGTCAGAACCGCCGCAACCTGAAATGACCATTACTATAATAAAACAGATTATTCTTCCGGACATATATCCCTCTCCCGTCTTTCCGCAATGAAGTTATAAAAATTAAATGAACAGAACAATATTACAATCATTATTTGTAATAATCAGACAGACTTCAAAAAAAGCCCGTAACTGAAGGCAGCACGACTAGCCTGACATTTACTAAAATTTTCAGGTAAGTTTAAAGATTACTAATCCGGTTTCAGAGATTTAATTTATTCTGCACCCGGATTAGTAGTGTAAGCACTCTTCATATGCCTAATTATTCAATTTATAGGCAACGACCCTGTTATTGAAAAATGTGGGAATTAAAATCAGATTTTTCTCAGGAATAAATTCAAAATCTGCAGCATTGATTTTGTCCTTCGTTGTATCCACTAAAACTACAGCTTTTCCGGATTTATTAATCAGCTGAGTCTTCCCCTTCCAGTCACTGACAATGTATGAGCCCTTACCATCAGCCTTTAATCCGTCGATACCGCCCTTCATAGGGATTTCCATAATAATTTTCTTTGATTTAAGATTAACACGAAGCAGTCCATCGGCTGTGCCGACCATTAAATCGTTCTTCTCCATATATAAACCATTTGGCTTATTATATTCTTTCAAATCCACCCATGTTCTCAATGTCCCGTCACTGAGAATATTAACCTTCTTAGCGCTCATGTCTGTTATGTATACATTCCCGCTCTTATCGACTGCAATGTCGTTCAGAAACTGAGCCCCGTTTACATCAATGGTTTTCATTATCTTTGCAATGTCGTTCAGAAACTGAGCCCCGTTTACATCAATGGTTTTCATTATCTTT
>CAYNFB010000002.1:0-459 GCA_964396355.1 uncultured Leptospirales bacterium
GGCGTTTCTTCGAATCCTTCCATGCCGAAATTTGGAGCTTTCCGCAGCAGTATGATTTATCAAAGCTATCGGGCATTAAAGAAGAAGTGATTGCAAAAGCGCATCTTGCGCTTTTGAGAGGATTTAAAAAACTGATTCTAAAGGGAACTCCCTTTATTATAAATAAGAGCGCCATGACACTTGATGGAAGAATTGCCACATTGACTGGTGACTCCAGGTGGATTTCAAATGACTATTCCAGATGTGTTGTTCATAAACTCAGGGCAAAGGTCGATGCTGTCATTGTAGGGAAGAATACATTCATCAATGATAACCCGTCGCTTAATGTGCGTAAAAATGATTTCAGTAAAACTGTTCTCTCCTGTTTAAAGGATGAAAAAGTTAGTTTCAGCGGCAGAAGTAATTTTTTTCTTGAGCAGCTTTTTAAACGGGATATAGTTGAACATACATCACCCCTCC
>CAYNFB010000002.1:469-4630 GCA_964396355.1 uncultured Leptospirales bacterium
CGGAGAGGATACCTGATGAATGTAATTTTTTTAAAGATGATAATTATATTATTATAACAGAAACTGAAAGATTCAACAGAGCAGTGAAAGAAAACAGTGCATTGAAAAAAAGGGCTGATGATCTGAATATTCATATAGAAAGATGCGGCTCTGTTGATGAGGAAGTAGAAATGATTAACTCCGTACTGAAAAAAAAGGGTGTGATGAATGCTCTTCTTGAAGGGGGAGGGGGCCTAACCGGTTCATTTCTTGATGCAGGGAGTATTGATCAGTTTATGTACTTTATTACACCCCGCATTGCGGGAAACGGACTGTCTCCAGTTTGCGGTACCGGGAAGTCCGAGATGTCTGAATCTATGAGTCTCCATGATATATCTACTGCATTTATTGAAGGTGATATTTTGTATAACGGATATAAAGATTTTTATAATTTTGAATTGATGTGAGGTAGACGTGTTTACAGGTTTAATAGAGGAAACGGGCAGTGTTGCCGGATTGACAGACTCCGGTGAAGGTAAAATTCTTCAGGTTCGCGGGAGTAAAGTGCTGGAAGGGACGCAAATTGGTGATTCCATCTCAGTTAATGGAGCATGCCAGACTGTGACTGCAATAAAAGGTAATACATTTTCCGTTTTTGCCTCGCGTGTTACTCTTAATATTACAACTCTGGGGAGCTTTAAAAGCGGTGATGTGGTGAATCTTGAAAGGGCGCTTACACCTTCAACCAGAATGGGCGGACATATCGTTCAGGGCCACGTGGATTTAACCGGCAGAGTGGAGCGAATCTCCAGAGATACCCGCGGCGTGGAGATTGTAATCTCTGTGGAAAAATCATCGATGAAGTACATTGTCGGGAAGGGATCAATAGCCGTGGATGGAATTTCTCTCACAGTTGTTTCTGTCTCCGATTCAAATTTTACCCTCTATCTGATACCGGAAACTCTTGAGAAAACAAATATAGGCGGGTGGAAAACAGGTACTATTGTAAATATTGAAACAGATATTCTCGCAAAATACGTTGAAAATATGCTCCGGTTCGGCAGAACAGAGCTGAATAATAATGAAGAGAATGATAAAAATCTTCTGTCAAAGCTCTATGAGGAGGGTTTCGCCTGATCTATGCTGAAGATTGTGTGAAGATCAATTAAATCTGAAGATACCGGCATCTCTATTTTCTTTCTACCCAGGCTTGAGGAATAGTATATTCCGTGAACCGTTTCCAGTGCTCTCAGGCCGTCCTCCATATCAGATCTGAGCGGGAATTTTTCTCCATCCAGAATTCTCACAGCATCCCTGTACAGCTCGGTGAAGCAGTTGTTCTTTTCAATTTCAGGGAAGTTTTTTTCTGCCAGGTCATTAAAGCCTGTGTACAGGGCGGATTTCTCGTACAGGAAGAGTTTTTCATAACCGTTGCCTATTAAAATTTTTCCGTCACTTCCCCATATCTCCAGCTCAAACTGAAAATACTTCCTGCCTCCTCCGGTTTCGAGAAATACATTTATTCCTGAATCCATGGTTAACCATGAAACTGCACTGTCTTCGAATCCGCTGTCCCTGTCTATTCGCGTGAACTCTCCTTCAACTGATGCGATGTTTCCGAAAAAATAGCGTACCACGTCTATCAGATGTGTTCCGTCGTGGAGCAGGGGACCTCCTCCTTCATCGATGAAAGATTTGCCTCTGTATCTGCCCGTGAGCATTCGCGCATTGACCGTTGTGATCGTGCCGATAACCTCATCATCGATCATTTTTTTAACGTGATTATATCTGGAGTCGTATCTCCTCTCGTGGTTAACTATGATTCTGCATCCTGTTTTTAAGGATTCTTCCAGCAGAATTTCTGCCTGTTCAAGAGAGGGGGTCACCGGTTTTTCCAGAACAATGAGCCGGGTTCCGCTTCTTATGGAGTCCAGGGCAATCTGAAAATGGCTGTCAGTGGCTGTGGCGATTATTACAGCATCGGGAGACTGCTGAGCCAGAAGATCCTGGTGATTTTCATAACAGCAGCTTTCATCCAGTCCGGCTGCCTCTCTGAAGGCGTCCAGTCTTTCTTTGTTTGTATCACAGGCTGATGTGGGCGTAAATCCGGCGGCGCATGCACCCCCGTAATGGGTGCACGGTTTATATCGGAGAGGATCATTTTCGAGAAGAAAACCTATTCTTCCGCATCCTATGATGGCAATTCCGGGAGACTTCATTTTAAAGTTTGGGGAGATATGTTTCTATTTCATAATCAGTTATGTAGTTGTTGAACTCTTTCAGCTCGGCGGCCTTGTTCTCGATAAACAGACTGTGAATAGTCTCGCCCAGAGCATCTTTCATAAGTGAGCTCTCCTTGAAATAATTCAGAGCCTCATGGAGCTGTACCGGTACAGGAGGATAGTTTTTCTCAAATTCAGTAATATCACCGGCATCAATTGGAGATGGAAGTTCATACTCCTCTTCAATGCCCTTCAGACCTGCTGCGAGCATGGCGGAAAATGCCAGATAGGGATTGCAGGCAGGATCGGGATTCCTCAGTTCAACCCGCATGGAGGCAGGCTTGTCCGGTCTGCTCTGAGGTATCCTCACCAGCGCTGACTGGCTTTTTATACTCCAGGTCGCATGTGTGGGTGATTCATATCCTGCGATCAGTCTCTTGTATGAGTTTATCCACTGGTTGGTGATTGCAAAAAATTCATTGCAGTGTTTCAGAAGACCGGCAATGAAGTGTCTGCCGTCCTTTGAAAGGAAGAACTCGCTGTCCTTGTCGAAGAAAATATTCTCATCATCCTTAAAGAGCGACTGATGAATATGAAGTCCTGAACCGTTTTGTCCTGTAAGAGGTTTGGGCATGAATGATGCGTAAATATCATTGAGCTGACCGATTTCTTTGGCAACCAGCTTGAATGTCATAATATTATCTGCCGTTGTAAGGGCGTCCTCGTGTCGGAGATCTATTTCGTGCTGACTGTGAGAACCCTCGTGATGAGAGGAGATAACATCTATTCCCATTTCCTCCATTGTCAGAACCGCCTGCCTTCTGAAGTCAGATGCAACATCAAGAGGTGTGAGGTCAAAATAGCCGCCCTGGTCGAGAATTTCAGGTTTTTTGTAATTTTTAAAGAAGAAAAATTCAACTTCAGGACCGGTGTAGAAGATCAGGCCCTTTGAGGCCGCCTTCTGAAGATTTTTCTTCAGAATATATCGGGAATCTCCTTCGTAAGGAGTCATATCTATCTTGTAAATATCGCAGAACATTCTCGCAACAGAATCCTCCTTCGGCCTCCAGGGGAGAAGCTTGAAGGTGGAAACATCGGGCATGGCAATCATTTCCTCTTCATCAGATCTTATCATGCCCTTGAGCGTCGAACCGTCAAATCTTACTCCTTCGGTTATGGCATCTTCAAGCTCTTCAATTGTGATGGCAAAACTCTTTAAAAAACCGAGAACGTCGGTAAACCAGAGTCTTATAAATTTAATGTGGTTTTCACGGGCTAATTTTAATATATATTCTTTATCGTTGTCCATTTTTTCCTCAATTATAAATGCTTAATCTGTTCCTACCAGCTTATGAATATCAAAAGCATGAAAAGTGTGAGAATAATTATGAATAAAAGCATCATAATCATTATGCTTTTTGTAGATCCTGCTGTCTCATCTCCGCCCGATGAAGCAGAGTGTGCAGAGCTTTTCTCACTGGGCGGTGCATCTATGGCTTCATCGGTTCTGGGATCGTAAATCTTCAATCTCACCTGTCTTTCTTCTTCTACGAACTGACCGTAAACTCCGGGCATTATTTCAGTTATAATTTCCACAGGATTGTTCTTTCCGCCTGCGGATTTTATATCTATAACTGCAGCAGGTATTGGCTGTATACCTTTTTCCTCTCTGAGATTATACAGATCAATGTAGTATTTTTCTCTGCTCTCGGCAGGAATAATCCGCACCATTATCCTGTCGCCGATTTTAAGCTCATATATAGGCTTTCCTTTAACAGGCGCAACAAGGGGTTTAACCTGAAGAACAACATTGCTTATTTCGCTAGGCTGCTCTTCTGTTTCCTCCTGTACGCTATTGCCGGTTTCTGACCTGGTTTCCTTAACATTTCTGAATTCCTGAGGGGTAACCTCCTGAATTATAGTTTCCAGAATTAAATTCTTTTCATGTATAATTCTGTTT
>CAYNFB010000002.1:4733-27285 GCA_964396355.1 uncultured Leptospirales bacterium
TGCATCTATAAGAGACGCTGTCATACTGTTATTGAAATTTCCTTTCCATTTGCGGTCAACAATATATTCTTCGTATTTTTCCCATGAAATGTGAGGTTCATATTCATACATATCGGAATATGAAGAGACAATTACCTGAAATGTCTCGATTTTTTTCATGTTATTAAAAATAAGAAGAAAGAGCCCGTAGAGGTTCATCGAGTTTGATTTGAAGCGTCCTTTTACTATCAGGATATTATCTTCAGACTGCTGAGTGATTTCTGATTCCATAAGTTTCACCACGGTGAATAATTTTTAACAATATAAAAGTTTCTGATTTGATAGTATCGGGTCATAAGAGCATAATGTCAATATAAAAAAAGAGGTTCCAAAAACAAATAATTCCGGTCTGTAAAGTTATCTCAATCCCGGATTCAGAAAAATGTTATTTACAATAAAAACATTTTGTTTTAGAATATATGGGACGATATTTATATAATAAGTGGAATAATTTGTTATCACTCTTATCAATGTTAATGTCACTTCAAGGGGATGTCAAATAATGAAAATAAAAATAGGGTTGTCTGCAGTTATTTTAATGTTCTTTTTAAATATTACCGGTGCTTTTGCGGCAATTGACCAGACCTATGCTGAACGAATAATCAAGGAAAACCGGGGATTTATCGAATTTATAAATGAATGCACATCTAATTTTGCCGGTGATAAAAAAGAAGAACTCCTGCAGATTTATCAGAAGCATTTTAATGCTGAGGTGGCCTTCCTCCAGGGGGAATACAAGAGGGCCTTTGACAATGTATATGATTCACAGAAAGACATGGTGGCTCTCTATGAATATATGCTGACCAGTCATTATCTTGAAGATTCCAAAAATATACTGGATAATCTTGCACCTGAAATTATACGTTCCAAAAATTCTCTGGCCAGACAGTACCTTACCCTTGGCTACAGAGACCGGACTGTGGCAAGGACTCACTACATCGTGGGCGATGCATCCCATCCCAGACTCTATTCATACAAGATTTTCAAGTATGAAGAGGGGATTAAGATGTGCCGGAGAGCCAAAAGATACGGATTCCTCTCTCTCTATATGGGACAGAAAATTGAAGGGAAGAGAAAAATATTTAATAATTTTTTTAAAACTGAAAATATGAACGGATCTCCTTTCTTCAGCAGGTTCGTCGACAAGAATGAAGCTGACTATATAAAAGAGATGAATATAACATATGCGGAATTCGAAAAGCGGAGCCAGGTTAAGGCCTCAGAGTCAGTAAATGCGGAGAAAGGGGACAAAACTGCTGTTTCAGGCAAAGAGGTTTTTTTCGAAAAAAAAGTAGCACGACGTGTGAGATTTAGAAAAGAGCAGAGACTTGCTGTATATCTGCTGAATGGGGAGTTTGATAAGGGTGAACCTATAATGAGATCCTATATCGATAATTATAACTATAAACTCATGACTGCAACTCTCAAGACACTTCCTTTTAAACAAGATGAACATAGAGAGGAAGGCGTTAAGGGGGAGGGGAACTACAACAGATATATTAAGCATCATAAGGATAACTACTCACTTATTGCAGGAGAATCACTCCTGGACTCTCTGTCGGGCAGTGTCAGGGTTCTTGATTCAGTGAAGAAGAAGGATGAGAAGGCTTATATCGAAGGCGAGGACGGGATTATTGAGAAGGAAGCATCAAAATCCGAAACAAAGCCTGTAAAGGATGAGAAGAAGGAGACTGTTAAGTAGATCTGCAGGGGGGATAATGAAAAAAAAATTCTTTATTATATTAGTTTTCTTTTTTATCTGTGCCTGTTCTGTAAATGAGAATAACGGAATACTCGGAATTGAAGTGCCTGTCGGTCAGGGAGAGGTGAGTGATGATGCTCCCTACATTGTTGTCGGTGTATATGAGGAAGGGCCGGCCTACAAAGCAGGAATAAGACCTGGTGATGTCATTCTTCAGATAGACGATGTTGTTATTTCCAGGGGGATGAAGTATGATGATATATATAATAATAATCTCCTCGGCAGGGCCGGTACAAGGATCGTTATATGCATAAAAAGAGAAGATAAAAAAATGGTCTTTGAAATGATCAGAGCTAAAAGATAGATTTTAAGCGGGGAAAGTATGTTTAACAGATTAATATATAGAATTTTTCTAATTTTTACTGTTATCTTTATATTGGTGATTACAATAGATATTGCATACTGGTATTGTAATTAGCTGTTATAGCTTTTGCCTTTTACGTTGTATTCCCATAACTCTACCAGCTTTTCAAATTCTCTGTTTACCGGTTTGTCCTCATAGGCATAATTTCGTCTCTTTATCAGGTAGTAAACCGTTGAGTCCTCAAGGAGAAATTTTTGTCCCAGAGAGTTGAGTTTTTTTATAATATAATTCAGATTGTATGTGTTGAAGTTTCCCAGTATCTCAGTTGCTGTTACAGTCGGTTCATATTTTAGAAGGAGTTCTGTAAAGTAGAGTGCACTCCTCCATGAGTCTTCAATACCCGAAATGCCTGATTTGAAGTGCATGCTGAGCTTTTCAAAGAGTTCCATGTTCTTGTAGTATGAATCGTATATGAATCGGATATACTGAGGAAAGTAATTTTGAACCTCCATGAGGTCGATAGGCTCATCCATGGAGATGAAGAGATCAAATATTTCTTTACTTTTTTCATTTACCGGTTCAACATCAATGAGTTCTATCTTCAAATCTTTGATTATTGTGCGGACAATTCCGGCCTTCTTCAGATAAATTTCAATTTCCACCGGCTCAATGTAAAAATTTATTTCATTGTCAGTCATTATTTATCCCGGATTTTAATCTTTCCAAAACTTCTTTCTGCTCCTTCAGATATGCCAGTTCTGATGCTTTTTTCAGCAGTTCGTTCTTATCCTTTGTCCCGGATTTTATCTCTTTAACAATTGTATAAAATTCAAGGTTCATTCTCTCGAGTTTTTTGCGTGAAAGTCCCCACAGTGTATTTCCCTTTCTCACCATTATCCGTTCTCCGTCGAGCATGACGAAAATATTTGTCGGGTATATCCAGTTGGGATTTTTTTCTTTTAATCCTGAGTATGAAATCGGTTCATAGCCGTTTTTGACTGCTACATCATTTGCATAATGGTATATGTCAATCTCTCTGATTTTCACATTGTTGTTTTTTAATACCACCTGTTCTGATTCAGAAAGGCCATGAACCGTAAGGGTATTGTCTTCAGCAACCGGCTTCTTTAAATTTTCTTCAGAGATAATATTTTCAACTCCGGCTATGTGTTCATTGTACAGATCGTAGGCTGCAATGGCCAGCAGAATGAGAACCAGTGCTGCAGCTGCAAGCACAATGTTTTTATTCCCTTTTATTTTATTCAGAATGCCTGATGAGCGGACTTCTCCATTCACGGAATAGTTGTCTTCCTGATAATCTGATCCGTATTTGACGCTGATGTGCCCTTCCTGACGAAGCGTCTTTTTTTTAGAAAAATCCGGGAAGAGTTCCTGATTGTAGATATCTTTTCTATTTATTATTTCTTTTTTCAATTTTTGAATTTCTTCATTCATTTTATCGAACTGGCCGCTTCTCTTCCTGTCGCTGTAGAAGAGATCAATCAGCGCGGCGAGGCGTTCTCTGTCGTGAATTATTCTGCGGCTGAGAACTTCGACTTCGGGATTGAGAGGGTAGCGGTGATTTTCGGTATAAGGTTCGAAGGTATCTGCGAAAATTTCAGTTACAGAAGGTTTGACATCGGCTGCTATCTGGACGGCATATTTATCGCAGACTATAATAATCAGTTTTTTTGAAGATTTGTTTTTTATAAGTCTGCTGCTGTCTATATGATCTGAATAATTCTGGGAAATGTTTTTCAGAGCAGAAAAGAATTTTCTGTCATCCGTAGAGTTTAGGTAGAGCCTGACTAATGCAAGAGAGTTAAATAACCCTTCTGTGTCTGCGGAATTGATTAATTCCGTAAAATGTTTTTCTATTTCCGGAATGTCTTTATCTGTGATGAAAGGTATGAGTAGGTGGTTTTTAAAATGAGCTGAAATCACTTCATCAACAGAATTATATTTTTTCAGATCATACTGTATCCCCTGATAGAGGACAGCTCTGTCTGAACTCTTCAGCTTTTTAATATTGGGATTTCCGTCATCAATAATAAGAAGAGGTACCTCTGATGATTTAAAGAGAAGCGCCGAGTTTTCATAGGCCGTATATGTTATAATAATCAAATCGGGTGAATCTGCAATGATTGCCTTGACGTTTGATGAATATTTGATGAAGGAGGCCGATATGCCGGTTTCTCCAGATGCATCTGATTTGAAATTCAGGCGTATGTTGGGAGATGCACTGTATGATTTAATATTCAGCCCGTCTCCTGTGTTGTGATTAAGATCTGAAAATGACCCCTGAACGACAGTTGCATTCTTGAAAAGCTTTTTTATTAAATCAATCTGATCGGCGTCATCGGAGAAGAATCTTATTTTACCGTCATGTTTATACTTCAGTTTCATCAATCCGGAGATATTTACTATGTTGTGGGAGGGCAGCAGAAGCTCCCGTATTTTTGCAGGATTTATGCTCAGAAGAGAAAAATCCTTCATATAAGTTCTGGGAAACTGGTAGGATGTGAAGAATCCCATATTATAGAATATGGGATTCTTGTCCAGTATTACAAATCCGGGATTTTTGTACCTGTCGTTACTGAGACTGTTCTCTGAAAGTTTTTCGTGCATACCTGTTATGTTTACGTAGTTCTGCCCTGTAATATTAAGGTCAAAGACTGCATTTTTGTCGTGGACTATCTTTACATTTCCATTGCTGTAGAATATTCCTATGAACTGGTCTCTGTCTGATATATTCCTCTGCCTGGGGAGTTCTGGGATATCTTTTTCCACTTTAACGCTGGAGACGTTTGTCAGATCCAGCCCGAAATTTCTCTGATAGTCGAGAAATCTTTTCAGAGTGGATTCGCTTCCGATATATCGGTTGCTTTCCAGGTTTCTGATATCGATGTTAAACTGTTCATGTGAGGGGCTGCCCATTATATCATCTGTTATTATTATATTTTCAATGAGGGGAATTACTTCAACCGGCAGCTCTGTCCATGTGCCTATGCGGATAAAGGGTCTGTTGTCCTGAATAGAGTCTCCTGTGAAAACTATAAAGCATTCCGGATCAACGATGAAGAGCCGATCCTCATCATTTTTTATTATTTCGTTTAGTTCCATTGGACTCCCTCTAAGCTGTTCTGTTATTTTTCGAACAGAAAATATATAACATACTTATGATGTCTGAAATAAAGTTGCAATAAAAATTTACATATGAGAGATAATAAGTACTATAAAAGATAAATGCAGGCCGGGGAATAACTCATAAAAGCATTGATAAATACCGATAATATAGTAATATACGTGTGTAACCGGAAATTATGAAAAATATTTTAAATATAATAGTATATCTTCATTTTAGTTTCAGGGGCTTAAGAACATTTTTATACATGCTTCTGCTCTTCCTTATGTTCGGTATTGTTTCTGTAATCATTATGGATTCCGATGACGTCCGGACAACCCCTGTGGGCTGGGGCAAGCAGAAGATCCTTTCTCCTGCCGGCACCGGTTACGGGAATGTCAGTGCAGACAAAAAGGGGAACCTGCTGGCGTCTGTTTACGAAGGTCACAGAAGCGGTCTCTCTAAAATTTACATATCTGTCTCATTCGATGAGGGAAAGTCCTTTGTCCGTCCAGTTAAAATTGCAGAATTCCAGTCGAAAATAAAGAATAATCCCCGTGTGGCCATTTCGAAGGAGGGGTACATCTACGTTGTATGGCACCATCTCGTAGATTCTGAAACTGATGGAAGGATCTTTCTCTCCTATTCAAAGGATTTTGGTGCAACGTGGTCGGCTCCTGAACGGATAACATTCGGGATGCAGATGGAGATTCTGCCTTCTATAAAATTTGATGGGAAAAACCGCCTTCACCTTTTTTTCATGGCGCATAAGGGCAGTGTTTTCAATCTCTTCCATGCATACAGGGAGGGAGGAGAAGGATTTACTGGGGTGAACGCGCTGGCCAGCCTTGATGGAACACTTCGCGGCGCATTCTTTCCTGCTGTGAAATTTTCAGGCAGAAGGGTATTTGTTGTCTGGCAGGGGAAGGAGAAGAATTTTACGGACCATCTTTATTCGGTTCGCTCTGATGATTACGGCGAGAGCTGGAGCGATGTAGATAAGATCACAACAGGAAAATTTAACAACCAGGCTCCATCTATAGAAGTGGTTGATGATATGGTATACCTGGTATATATGAATAACAGTAAAAAAAACTGGTCCATCCGAATGCTCCGGGGCAATAGTTCGGGAACACGGTGGTATGATCCCGTTGAAATATCGGAAACCAATGCAAACTGTTATTCTCCGCATATTTCTTTATCTCCGGACAATGAGCTCATTGTAACGTGGAATGATGTAAGAGAAAAGGGGAGCAGGATATTTTACCGCAGGTACTCAATTCGGGAAAGACAGCTTAGGGAAGAGAAGAAGTTAAGTGTAACCAACAGAGTGGCGAGGAATTCTCTGTCTGTTAGAACCGGAAATAATCTTGCCGTTTTCTGGCAGGAAGCAGGGCGAATTGTGGTTAATCACTCCGACGTTTATGCTGATCCTCCGGAAGTTTTTTCAAGTACACATAAAGAAAACAGATGGACCAGAAGGACTGATGCTGTCATTCAGATCCGCAAGCCCTACGATGATGCAGGAATAGCAGGGTATGCAACTCTTATTAATAATAATCCTGATACCAATCCTTCGATTCAGAATTACAGATTTGATACTAAGCGCATTAGTCTGAGCGGACTGGATGACGGGATTACTTATTTTCATATACGCACAATTGACGGTGCCGGGAATATGAGCCGTACTATTCATTACAGGCTGCAGGTCAGCTCTAATCCTCTGGCTATGCCTGTGATTGTATCCTCTTCTCATCCGGAGAGTGAGAAGTCCCTTCTGAAAGACGGTGTTCTGAGATGGGCGGTCAATGACACAAGAAGGCTGAAGGGATTTCTGTACAGCTTTACGAAAGGAGAGGCAGTGAAACCGGCAAAATTTATAAAAAATTTTGAGCTTCCCCTGAATGATCTGGAGAACGGGCTATATTTTTTCAATCTTGCATCCGTGAGCAGGACTAATCAGATAAGCAGAGTCGCCACATACAGCTTTATTGTAGGTGCAGAAGGTAAGTTCGATCCTGAATATATGAAGAAAATTGCTAACCGTGAGTACAGGTTTAGAAATAAAAAGAGGACAGTGCCAAAGATACCTGGAGTGCAGATAAGTCTTCCATTTAATGAGGCTGTTCCATTTACGAAGAAGAGTTTCAATGCAATTCTGAGAACTGTCAATATACCCGGACCGGATTTAAGTGAATACTCTGTGGTCATAGGAAAAAATAAAGAAGTCCCGCCTGAGAGGATAAATCTGAAGAATAATATACTGAAGGTGTCAGATCTTAATAACGGAACCTATTCGGTGGGGGTAAGAGCAAGGTACTCTGTAGTGAAGAGGGGCCGAAGGGTTTATCTCTGGACAAAGCCGGTATTCAGACAATTCAGTGTATCAATTCCCGTAGTGGATAGCCCATTCGGCAGGTTCTATCAGATGGTGACTGTAAGGATTGGGGAAAGTCCGTTAATGACAGGCATTTTCGCCGTCTTCTTTACACTGGCGGTACTTCTACTTGGATTCGGGAATAGGATTGTTTTTTATTTTAATCATATGGGCTATAGAATGAGGTTATATCTTAGATAGCCCATATGCAGCAGGATGATTGAATAAGTGATCCTGTATAAAATTTATAAAAATTTAACCTGATTTGTTTTATTTTTTCTGAATAGTTGAAGATTTATCAAATAAAAAAGCCTTCGGGCTTAAGTACCGGGAAATGAAGAAAACATTTAAACTGCCAAATCTTGTTTTTGTTTTTATATTGCTCACTGTATTTGTGGCGCCCCATTCCCTCATGCCTCAGTCAATAGCAACTATGGACAGGCAGGCCCAGGAGTACTTTGACAATAAAGAGTTTTCCAAGGCAGTAGCTTTGTGGCTTAATATTCTTGATTTGTCGCCTGAAAACAGGGAAGTACAGAAAAAAGTAGAAATGCTTTATGAGATGAAACAGAAGAAGGATCTTGAACTTGAGAGAGCCAAGTATAACTACAAAGTCTCAAGAATGGAAATAGTAAAAAATCGGGCTGATGATATTACTCTCGAAAAGGCGGAGAAGAATCTCGCTAATTCTAAAAGCAGGGCATCTGTAGCTTTTAAAAGTTTTATCATCGCATATAGAATTGAGCCCAGGGATCCTGAAATGCAGCTCCTTCGCCAGGATATGCAGAAATTGGAAAAGATAATAGCCTCGGAGGAAAAGAAACTGAGGATATCTATTGCCAGGAGGATCAGAGCAAAGGAACTTTTCGGGCTTGCTGTGAAGGCTGTGGATGAGAGCAGGTTTAAGGACGCACTGGGTCACTATGAAGAGATACTTTCATTCATGCCTGAGAATATTGAGGCTGCAGAAGGGAAGAGACAGGCGACGATTGCCATTGAGAATATTCTTCGCTATGAAAATATAAGAAAATTCACTATCAGCGGTATTGCACTTTTTAATGCAGGACAGTACAGCACTGCAAGACAGGATTTTATGAGCGTGCTTCAGCTTGATCCCGAGAATAATGATGCAGAGGACTATATTGACAGGATTGACAGCAAGATAAACGAGAAGAAGAGATATGAACAGCGTCTCAGTGAGGCTGGAAAATTTTATCTGTCAGGAATGAGAAATCTTAAGGATAATAGCTTTGATAATGCGAGAGATGATTTCGAAAATACACTGGCTCTTGTGGAGAATTATAAAGATGCAAGGGCCAGGCTTAATAGTATTCCGGGACTTAGAAAGGCATATTCTCAGAGAGAGAAGGCCCGGAGGCTTAGGATAATAAATACTGAATTCCAGAACGGAATGATCTCCCTGACAGAGGGGAAATACCAGGATGCCATATCTTCGTTTGAAAAGACGTTGGAACTTGATCCTGCCAATAAACTGGCAGCAGTCTATATTATCAGGGCAAAGGATGCGAGAAAACAGATAGAAGAGGAAATTGTTGATCAAAATTCTCCATACTTCGACGTGGTTGAATCGCTGGTCTTGTCGGGGAATAAACTTTTTGCAGAGAGGAAGTTTCTGGAATCCAGGAAAAGATGGGAACAGATCCTTGAACTTTTTCCAAAGAATAAGCTTGCAACTGAGAATATTCTCAAATGTGAACTTGAACTTAATCCCGGGCAGAGGGCTATGTTTATAAAGAGATTTATTTCCCAGGGGGAGGAGTTTCTCAAAAAAAGAGAATACCGCGAGGCAAAAAGGAAGTTTGATCTTGTTAAATCTCTCAATTCCCGTTACCCGGGTATTGATGATCTGATTAAAAGAGCGGAAAGACGGCAGATATTTTCAGGTTCCTCTGTCCTGAGCGGTGCAGATAAGGCAGAGGTTAACAGAAGATACAGCCTGGGTATGGCCTATTACCGCAGAGGCGGAAAGGCTAATATCAGCAGGGCATTGACCGAGCTTCGATGGGTCGCAGCAAAAGATCCTGGAAATATAACTGCCGTGGTCAGTGTCAATAAAATTGAAGCCCCGCTCAGATCAGGCGGTGCAGTCGGAGAAACCAAGAAGACCGGACTTACTCCCCAGCAGGAGAGACTGGTCAGGCAGTTCTATTACAGGGGAATCAACTATTATTCAAATAATGATTTTAAGCGTGCAATAAGAGAATGGCGTAAAGTCCTCGCAATTGATCCGGGACACACAAGAGCGAGAAACAATATAAGAAAATGTCTGGTACTTTTAGGAAGATAGAACTATGAGTGATGAAAAGAAAGCAGCTGAAGAGACTTTGGATAACAGTAAGAAGATACGCTTTGGTATAAGGCTGAAACTTTCGGTATCCATTATTGGTCTGGTTTCACTGATAATTACAACAATTGCGGTTTTTATAGTCTACAGGGAGACCGAGCTTTTAACTGACCAGGTTTTTAATTTTGCTAAAAGAGAGATCGTCCATCTGGCAAATACGGCTCAGCAGACTATCGGATTTGATGAACTTACTCTTTCAGATACTGTGGATGAGCTGAAGAAGACTGAATTTTTCAAATATGCATTTGTTCTTAACCGAAATAATGAAATAATATATTACTTTGATAAGCGCGGGAAGGATGGTGAGACAAAGCATCAGGAACGCAAAAAAATAGACGACGGAGTATCCCGGGAGCTTGTGAACCGGAAAAATCCCGGGGATATTGATATTATTGATTACAGAGACGGCGACGGCGAGGGAACTATCTACGATTTTTCAAAATTTGTGCTTAATCGTGTAGATAATAAGACCAAAGCAGGAACTGTCATAATCGGGATGTCTGATGATGAGATCCGGAAGGAAATTGGAAAGGTAAAGAGTCTTATCAGCTTTTTCTTTATGGGTTTTCTTCTTATTTCAATGTTTGGAGCAGTCATTCTTGCCACGGTTATAATCAGGCCCATTAAGATACTCTCCAAAGGGGCGGCCCTAATAGGGAGCGGAAATTTCAGCCACAGAATAGACGTTGATACATCTGATGAACTGGGGCGGCTTGCTGATGAATTCAATCAGATGACTGAGATGATACAGGACGCCAAGGACAAGGAAATCGAGTCCAGAATCATGAATGAGCAGCTTGAGATGGCAAGGGATATTCAGGAAGGCCTCAATCCAATGGGTTACTATGACAAGAATGGCATACAGATTAAGGGCTTCACAAGGGCGGCAAAGGGGGTTGGAGGGGATTACTTCGACTACCTTGATATTGATGAAAACAGAGTCTGTGCCCTCATCAGTGATGTATCGGGTAAGGGCGTACCTGCCTCTCTGGTAATGGTAATGATTAGAACTGTTTTTACCTCCTACATTTCAAGAAAGGATATTGACTGCGCCCGCGTTGTAACGGCAATCAATGATTCTCTAAGTGCTGATTTCGCTATAGATAAGTTTGCCACCCTGTTCTTCATGATTTATGACAGAAAAAAAGAGGAACTTTCATTCTCAAATGCGGGTCACGGTCCTCTCCTCTGCTACAGAGCCTCAAGGGGGGTCTGTACCGAGACGTCTCTGGACGGTGTTCCTATCGGAATAATGGAGGATGTGGAATATCATCAGGCGAAGGTTAAGCTTCATCCGGGAGATCTGGTTGTCCTCTATACTGATGGAATAACTGAACTGAGAAATTCGAAAAAGGAGTAGTACGGCCTGGAAAAGGTTCAGAAGATGATGCTTGAAAAGAATCATCTCAATGCCTCTGAATTTGCTGATCTTCTGGTTGCTGATGTAGAAGAATTCAGGGGAGAGACTCCGCCTCACGATGATACGACGACTCTGATTTTTAAGAGGGATAAATAACAAAGGCCGCCTCGATTACGGGGCAGCCTCTTTTACTTTATTGATTTAAACTGCTGTTACAGCAGCTCTTCTTCTGTGTCATAGATAGTGAAAAATTTATCAAGTGTGGCAAGTTTAAGGATATTAAGGACATCATCGTGAATATTCATCAGCGCAAATTTGCCGGTATGAGCCTTCATTTTTTTCATGCCTGCAACAAGTGCTCCAATTCCTGAAGAATCCATGTAATTTACATTCCTCATGTCAACAATAACACTTGGATATTGACCGTCTGTGATGCTGAATAGAGCCTTTTTTAGTTCACTGACATTATACAGATCTACTTCCCCGCTTACATCTATGATTTTATGCTCTCCCAGTTGTCTGAATTCGATGTTCACTTAATCCTCCCCTTCGATCATCTTAAGCAATAGATATTATAGAGCATGGATTTGTAAAGAATAAAAAAAACAATTATATCCTGCTAAATTAAATTATACATAAATTAACGGAATAAAACTAAATGTCAACAAACAATTTGTCTATAAATTCAGACAGGTCAATAAAATTATTAACCTCCTTCATCTCTGTGGAGAAGGCGCCGTATATTGAAGCAATGCTGTCATTCCAGTCCCATAGATGTCTTTTATCGGGGTTGAGCCAGAAAAGATTTCTTGATCTTTCCGATATTTTTTTAAACGATTCTATTCCGGGATCATTATCATTATTTCTTGCGTCTCCAAGAACCAGTACAGATGTCTTCCTGTTTATGGCGTCGCTGTAGTTGTTCATGAACTGGTCAAAACAGTTTCCGTAATTGCTTCCCCATCCGTAGGTGAAATTTGTATCTGCAAACATGGAATTTATTGCTCTTTCAGGATCCATCTCTCTGAACAGATCTGTTATTTCAACCATGCTGCTTATGAAGGCGAATGTGCGGACTTTGGAAAAGAGACTCTGAAGTGTGTAGGTAAGCAGAAGCATGAATCTTGAGTATTGATTGACTGATCTTGAAATATCACATAGTACAACAAGCTGAGGCCGATCTATTTTTTTATTTTTATAGAATAGTTTAAAGGGCACTCCTCCGTATTGAAGATTCGTTCTGAAGGTGCGTTTTATGTCTATGCCTCCGTGTTTTACTCTCTTCTTTCTCAGAGATATTCTGCTCTTCAGCTTCTGGCCGAATCTGCTGATTGTTTCTTTCATCTCCTTTATTTCTTCGGGCGAAAGCTGATAGATGAATTTATTAAGCAGATAATCGTCTCTGTCCTTCATCTCTCTGCCGATGCTTCGTCTGGAGATCTTGTTTTTTAGAAGATTATCGACAAGTTCCATTATCTCCTGCATGTCCGGGCCGTCAGTTTCTACGTTTTCTGTGCGGGACTGATATGAGCCGGAACTGCTTCCTCTTGTGCGGAAAAGGTTTATTCCTCCGCCCCCGCCTGATTCTGATTCAGGGAGTTCTTCGAGAAACATATTCATGATCTCCTCAGATGACCTTTCAAAGAGAATTGACGGATCCAGAGAGTCCAGGAAATCGTCAAGCTGAGAGTTCAGATCTCTAATCATTTCTTCGGGGATTGTGCCGGAGAGAACGTCCATGCTTCTTTCTGTCAGTCCATCGAAGACTCTTTCCCGGCCGCTGAAGTATTCGTCAAAGCATCTGTCAAATACAGGAATATCTGTGTAGTCCTTGATCAGGGTTGTTTTCAGGGTTTGTCTAAAGACATCTTTCTCTTCAACGGGTATTTCGGTGCATGCCTCAAAGAGAGTGAGAATCTCGTCTGCAGAAATTTTTACACCGGCATCCCTGAGGATTCCTGTAAATTCGAGAAGTTTACGGCTTATGGGAGGTAAATTTGCTTTCTGGCTATCCATTTTTTAGTTCAAAAAAATCGACTGAGATTCTTTGCAGGCAAGCTCAATATCTTTTTCGTATTTCAGTACGAAGTTAAGAGTCTCCATCGCTATTGTATGATCGAGCTCTTCATATCCCAGGAGGATAAGAGCCTTTATCCAGTCCAGGGTTTCACTTATACTTGGTTCTTTCTTAAGCTGAAGCCCGCGGATTCTGTGGATGGTTTCCACAACCTGACGGGCTAGTTTCGGGCCGCTTTCCGGCACCTTCATGGCAACTATCTTCTCTTCAAGTTCAACTGTTGGATAGTCGATGTAGAGATGCAGGCATCTTCTCTTCAGTGCATCAGACATCTCTCTGGCGCTGTTTGAAGTGAGAATAACGAAGGGTTTTACTTCTGTAGTGAATGTTCCTATCTCTGGTATTGTTACCTGAAAGTCGGAAAGCACCTCCAGAAGAAATGCCTCAAATTCAGAGTCGGATTTATCTATTTCATCTATGAGCAGCACTGATCTCTTCTGTCCTGTAATGGATCTTAGAATGGGTCTGGGGATTAAGAACTTTTCTGAAAAGAATACGTTTTCAGTATCGGTTAGCTTGTCAACAGCTGCCTTCAGGGTATCTTCGGCGCTCATTATTTCGGTTAGTTTGTCTTTAAGAATTTGTGTGTAGAGCAGCTGTTTCGCGTACTCCCACTCATAGAGGGCCTTTGATTCATCAAGCCCTTCGTAGCACTGCATCCTGATCAGTTCAATATCCAGTGCAGAGGCAATGCATTTTGCAAGATCGGTTTTTCCTACTCCTGCAGGCCCTTCTACCAGAATCGGTTTCTCAAGTTTCAGAGCAAGGTATACAGTTGTGGCAATTGCCTTTGATGCAATATATTTTTGATTCTGAAGCTTTTCTATTGTCGCGTCGATACTTTTAAACATTGTTGCTCACCGTTTTTATTAGAGATGCTTAATCTTTAATCTCAATGTTAAATTGGCAAGGAATTAATTACTTTTATCCCGAAGAAGGAGATATCAGTTCTTGAGCATATTAAAGAGGGATACATCTTTAATCTTTATTCTATCCTCCTCTGAGAGAGAATCATTGTCTTTAATAACGCTTAATTTCTCAACAATTAAAGAAATTCCGGTTTTGTCGATATTGGATGTATCCACTCTTTCTGTCTTAACTGCTTCTTCAATCTGTTTATTAACCAGAGATGACTGTTCTTCCTGAAGTGATCTGAGCTGCTCATCTGCCTCACTGCGTTCCTGAGGGTCTTTTATAAATCTGATGCAGTAAAGAAGATAGGATATATACGCCTCTGTGATCAGGGCTCTTTCAATGATTCCCCATTTTTTTACGCATCTTCGCAGTCCCGACGAGGAGATAGAGGCAATTCTGCTTTGTTCAATTTTAAAATTTTTAAGTTCCAGAGATGAATGACTTACAGTGGGAAAGATGTCAATAGACAGATCTGTGAAAGCTTTATCCGGAATCTGCGACCTTTCAAGCAGGGCGATTCTGTTTATTTTTTCAGCACCTCCGTTTCTGCACGTCACCAGTATAATGTCGGAACCTGATCCTGCGGTAATGAAATTCTTCTTCCCGCTGAGGAGTGCATGATTCCCTTCAAAATTTATTATCACAGGATCACTGCTGCTTTCTGAGTGGGCCAGGGCGCATACAGTCTTGCCGTCAACCTGCCGTATGTATTCAGTGAAGCCGTTATCTTCCTCAGACTTAAGGCTGAGTTCATGGATCATGGGACGGGTCAGAGCCGTCTGCACAATCCAGAGAGACGCAAGGGCCAGATCACCTGTTTCTCTTGCAATTATTGTCGATGGCCGTACGTGCCTGTAAAGATTTATATCAGGACTGAACTGCTTTGATAAGTCGTGCCAGACTTCCTTCTGCCGCACCGGGCTGGACGTCCTCTCATAATAGGTGGAATTTATTTTATTGATTAGATCTTTCATATTATAATCTCCTGATAGTACAATAATGCGTTTTAATTAACTTCACGGTCAAGAACTGTTTAATCCTTTACATAATTAAGTTATACTGCTTTTTCTGTAAAAAGCTTCATATAAAAAATGGGATGGATGTTTTCAATGATATACAGATTTAAAACCGCCTATACTCTGGATTTTACTCCTTCCCGGATATGGGACGAACTGATCGATGTAGAATCCTGGCCGAATCACTGGAAGTACTTTCACCGGGTTGAAATTTCCGGAGATGATAAGACTGTCCGGGCCGGAACCAGGGTAGAGTGTACAGTAAAGGCGCTGACTTTCTATACTATAAACTTTGATGCACAGATCCTCTCATGTGATCCGGGATCACGCCTCGAGGTGCTCAGCAGCGGAGATCTCGAAGGCAAAGGGGTTTGGACTCTTACAGAAACAGCCCGGGGGACTGAATCTGAATTTTTATGGGAGGTTGAGCCCCGCAGTGGTCTGATAACCTTTATTGAAAAAATTCCCTTCGGCAGAAAACTGCTGGAATTTAATCACTCTGTTATGATGGAACATGGATACAGATCATTTATCCGCAGACTTGGATGAGATGTATTCTTTCAGACCTGTTAATGTCTTGTATGGGATCATCCAGCCTCCCCATCGTGCTATGAAATCCGGAACATTTCCACCCGGGCTTCCTGATACAAAAAATCTTACTTCCGCCTGAGAGGTTCCTGTTTTTTTTAATATGACGTAGCCGTCCATGTGTTCAACCCTGACCAGGGAAGGGGACTTCTTTACAAGCTTTACCGACTCATCTTTGTTGAGAGATTTCATGGTGACTTTTATCAGATTGTTTTTTCTGTCAGGTCTTACTGTTACGCTGATTACCGAATCGCGTTTTTCTACAGGCCACGGCGGGGATGTTATGTAGTAGGCTATAAAACTGTTCCGGCCATCCTTCTTTACAAGGGAGGAGTGTGTGCAGTCTGCCATCCAGTATTTGTTTGTGGTAACATCATTTACTATATTAAAGATACTCTCGTAGGATTTGTTGATTGAGGTTATCCCGAGAAACTCATAGATCCCGGTTGTTTTGTTTTCTCTCTGAAAAATTTTTACTCCTGAGCTGTTCTTTGTCAGCTCCCAGTTGTCTTCTGCAGCTTCAGTATGAAGAGGGAGCAGCGCCGCTGTTATTATAATTATTGTGCTTATCATCTTTTTCATTTTATTTCCTTATCTTACTCTTCTTCCCTGGGTGTAGGCCTTTTCATACCATCCCAGATTTATTCCAAATCGGATTGATTGATCTTTTCTGTTATATCCGTTTATTCCAAATTCAATTCTTACTCTTTCAAGAGCCGGTACGAGCAGGTGTATACCCGCAAAGATAGAGCTCAGATATTTTCTCTCATGTAGTGAAGCATCAGGTTCCAAATACCATGCATGATCTGTACCGGCAACGAGCTGCAGTCCGTAGTAGCCGTTCATATCAAAAACTGAGATCTGCCTGTTTGTGAATAGCTCATATCTGTATTCGGCAGTTGCGAGAATTTCATGCTGCGCGCATATCGACGGATCAGGCGAGAATGACCGCAGACTGTTAACTCCGCCTATATGATAGAGCTCATAGGCGGGTATTTTCCCCGGTCTGATTCTTGAGAGCATGTTCGCATGAATTATATGCCGCTTTCCTGCGGGAACGTATATCCTAAGATCCTCTTTTATTACATAGAAGTCTCCGTCTCCTCCGAGCTTTCTGCCCGAAACAGAAATCCCTGTTTCGCTGTAGATACCCCTGTGTGTGTTGATCGAACGGTCTCTTGTGTCGATGATCAGTCCGGCACCCGTCGAGGGAATGAAGTCCCATTCTCCCTCTCCGGCAAACATCTCAACATTATCGTCAAGTTCTGTGAAGACGGGGGAGTCCGGGTCTTCTCTCACCGTCAGGGTCGATCCTGTCAACATAAGACTTGTGAGCTTTGAGAGCCTGCGGGTGAATTCGATTTTTGAATAAAGCGACTGTTCATTGAAAAGCTTCAGTGCATTGTAGGAATCAAAGATGTTTAATACTGCCTCTGTTTCAATTGGGAGGAGTACTCCGTCAGGAATTTTAATGTAGTATGTAAACTCCTTTGCTCTCATCGGTTCCGGAAGAACCGTAAATCTGGCCAGTATATCCTGATGAATTCCAAGTCCCAGAAGATTGGTTGATGTAATACCGGGACCCATTAAAAATCCGTCCTGATCAGTTCTCTTCATTGCGGGATATGCAATGAAGGACGGGAGTTCTGTGAAATTGTACGTCAGTCTCTCTCCCTGATCACTTTCTTCAACCTTAATCTGCACATCGGCGAATATATCCAGATCCATGAGGGTGTTCTTTTCTCTGAGCCAGTTCTCATTGCTGAAGGCCTGATTCTCACTGTTCAGAAGCAGGGAGTTTATCAGGTGTTCTCTGGTCTTCTCCAGCCCCTGAATTTCAATATGTGTAACAGCCCCCTGTAGTGATGCTGTAATTACGAGAAGGATCGCCGCATCTATCGATATTTTAATTAATTTCCTCATTGATTAAGTTTTTTATTAATATGAAGATAAGATGTCAAATCTATTTAGAAAGACTGTTTTATCGGGGTTTCTATCATTGAATAGATGCTGATTGCTCCTATAAGAGAGATCCTGGAGTGAAGAACAGCACTGCCGCGAGAAATAAAAAAATGCATCAGTTTATTCTCTGATGCATTTCATATACTTGTATTTATTTTTTAAACTCGTTTATTCATAGAAATTGTCATGGGGTATAATTTGTTCCATCATCTCGATAATTTCCTTCTCTTTTGGAAATTCATTAAACATCTTTTTTTCTTCTTCAGTTGTACCGTTTTTTGATTCATGGGTCAGTTTGCCGATCATTGTTTCAATATCTTTGTCTGTATTTCCATAGATGAAAATAATATTCGGTCCTGAATCTATTCCCCAGTCAAATCCGTCGTCTCTTGTAACTGTAAAAGTTTCAGTTATTCCGTCTCCGTCGGCATCTTCACAGTAATAGATAGTCTGATCTGCGGCCTTTACAGACGCGGACATGAAAAATTTTTCTTTTATATCATTTGAATTTTGCGGATTTACTCTAGATGAGATGAGCTTCCTTTTAATTGAAAGTCCAGCTTCACTGCGGTTTCTCAGCAAATCCCTAAATTTGTCAACGTGGAGTTTAATGAATTTATTCCTGATAGATTTATAAAAATCACCGAAATTATTTGTTACAAATTCTTCATTGGCATTAATCATCAGTTCATTTCGACGATAGGTGATTTTTATGTGATCAGGTTTTCCGTTAATTTTATTGAGCCAGAAGTCATTCCCTTCCATATATCTCAACTGAGAATCAAGAATTATCTTTTTACGCATAACTTCTGAAACTATATCTAAACCGTCTGTCATAAAGTAAACTTTGCTCGCTTTTATCACCATAAGGTTTTCAACAGAGTTATCATGAGTATTGTCTACCTGCTTTTCGATTCTCTGATAGGCAACACGATCTTCTTTATAACGGGATATCTTATCGGGATTAATGGTTAAAAAAGCCTTCTCTTTTGAGGAGAGACTGATGTATGAGGAAACCAGGAAGATAAGTGTTAGTAGCATGGTGATTTGAAGTTTTTTCATTTGTGTTACCTTATAATCGTGTAATTAATAAATAGACCTATTATACTGATATTGTCGGTAAATTATTCTGTAAAGTTTATTAAAATAACCCTTCCCGAACCCTCTGGTTTATTCAGTAATCGATGTGAGCTTTTAACTTTTCAATTTGAGCTCCAAAATCATTATTGACAGCTTGAAATTACTCTTTTAAAATAGTGAATCTTACTACTTAAGAAAATTTCGGCAGGTATTAAATGAAAACGAGATTACTGATTTTTATCATACTGGTCTTTGCTTTGCATATAGGATGTGAGACAGCCAAAAGCAGTATGAAAAAGGATAGGCCAAACAACAGTGAAGAGATTATCTCTGAGCAGAAGAATGCTGAAATTTCAGCCCGTTCATCTGTAAAACATAAGAAGGGTTCTCTTAAATATAAAAATTACGTTTATGAAGGTGATGTAAAGAATGGCAGACCTGATGGTAAGGGTAAACTTTATATTTATGATGATGATAAGAAACTGGTTTCAACTGTGGAGGGGAATTTTAAAGACGGCAGGCCTACTGGTGTTGTAAAAGTTACCCGATACGACAAAAAAGGCAGGGTTGCAGGCAGGTATGAAGGGATTTTGAAAAAAAACACCCTGGATTCCTATGAAGACGGCAAGCTGACCGTTTATGACGAAGATGGAAATATTAAAAGTTCTTATTCCGGAAAATTTAAAAATAACAAGTATCACGGCAAAGGAGAATTGCTAAAGTTTAATAAAAATGGAAAAATTGCAGTCAGGCAGAAGGGGACCTTCAATGAAGGAGTGCTGGACGGTAAAGGCATTCTCTACAGTTATGATAAAAACGGGAAATTGATTAAAAAAACAGAGTCAAATTTTTATAATGGCCATCCCAGCGGAAAGACATCAATAACAAAATATGATAAAAACGGCAAACTTGTAAGTATTATTTCGGGAGAAATGAGACAGGGGAAGATATACGGAACTGCAGAAATTATCACTTATGATAAAGACGGTGATAAGGTTTTGCAATATACCGGAGAGGTGGAGAATGAGAAGCCCCATGGCAAAGGAAAACTCATTTCATTCAAAAACGGAAAGAGGTATAAAGAGTATACAGGTGATTTCAAAAACGGACTTCCTGAAGGCGAGGGCAAAGTCATTACTTTTAAAGATGATGGCACCACCTCTGAGTATACAGGCTCTTTTAAAAACGGAAAGTATAACGGCAGGGGACTGGAAATTGAATATGATGCAGATGGACGGATTTTAAGTAAATATGAGGGATACTTTAATAATAATCTGAAAGAAGGAGAAGGCCTTTCTCTGAAGTATGATGAAAATCAGAATCTGGTGTCTAAATATATCGGCGGATATTTTCAGGGAAAACAGCATGGCCAGGGGTCTCTGTTCGTTTATAACGGGAAGGGGCTGCTGGTCAAAAAGTATCTGGGGCAGTTTCAAAATGGAAAATTAACCGGAGAGGGGAGCCTCTTCCAATATGATGATAATGGTAAATTGAAATCAAAATATCTGGGACATCTTGTTAATGAGAAATATAACGGAGAAGGAACATTGTTTAAATTCGATAATGACGGGAAACTGATATCCCGGTATACCGGCTTGTTTGAAAATAACCAGATGAACGGGAAAGGATCCTTTTTTACATATGATCGAAACGGCAAAGTCCGGAGTAAGTCATATGGTATATGGCATAATGGTATAGAGGAAGCCGAGGTCGCACCTTCATTCGGTAATGGTGATTCCTATGCCGGAGAATGGCTTAGGGGAGAAAAACATGGATTCGGTTTGTACACCTGGGGGCTAAAATCCAGATGGTTTGGTGCCAGATATATAGGAAATTTTGTACATGATAAGAAAATGAAAAGCGGCACACTGGTCCTGCCGTCGGGAGACAAATACGTCGGAGGATTCAAAAATGACAAAATTCACGGGGAAGGAGTCTGGTACTTCGTCGATGGTTCAAGGTTTATCGGAAAATTTGATGAAGGCATCTGCAATAATAAAGGATTAAAAATATGGCCTGATGGTACAAAATATATAACAGCAATCGACAGTTATTATCACAGCAGAAAAAATGCTTATATGCCCAGCGGTGATAAAATTAAATATAAGACGCAGAAGGCTAATGATAAATCATTGAACGGCAAAAAGAATTACACGTGGAAGGCTGAAGTTGTTCAAGAGGAAAATTTCTTAAAGTAAGCCAGTTTTGTTAAAACTGTGGTGTATTCCTGCATACCACACCGCAGTTTTTTGCTGTAATACTTAACGATATTCAGTTTATATTATGGAAATAGCATTAAGGCAGTATCCCATGCATTGTTAGTTGGGTTTTGTTGTGCGGTATTCTATCACGCGTGATATAAGTTCATCTCCATGGTGATTGAACTTATATGGTATATTATTTAACATCGATTTAACATCATCTCAAAGTCCGTCTAAATTTATTACAGGTTTGTTAACTATATGTTTTCTCCGCAAAAATGTTGTACATTAATTTGACAACTAAAGGGTTGTGCATTTTAATTATTTTATATTAAGAATAGTATAAAAAATAATTTCAGGAGATAAAGATGCGTTGGGATGATCATATCGGATATTCAAAACTAATAGATTCAAAGGAAGATGTGGAAAGGAAACCGGCATCTTCATACTTCGGTGACTACACCTTTAGTAAAAAGGTCATGGAAGAAAAGCTTCCAAGGCCGGTCTATCTGAAACTTCTTTCATGTATTGAAGAAAATATTAACCTCGACATTGATACAGCGAATGCAGTTGCTCATGCAATGAAAGACTGGGCAATTGAAAATGGAGCAACTCACTTCGCTCACTGGTTTCAGCCAATGACAGGAGCAACAGCGGAAAAGCATGATTCATTTATTGAATTTACAGGAGAGACTGAAGTTGTTGAGCGTTTTTCCGGAGAACAGCTTGTGCAGGGAGAACCTGATGCGTCTAGTTTCCCCAGCGGCGGGATAAGAGCTACTTTTGAAGCAAGAGGCTATACTGCATGGGATATGTCCAGTCCGGCATTTCTAAGAATAAACGGCAAGGGAATAACTCTCTGTATACCTTCGGCTTTTATTTCATATACAGGTGAAGCTCTTGATAAGAAGACGCCTCTCCTCCGTTCAATTAAGGCGGTAAATAAAAGTACAATGAAAATGCTCAAACTCATGGGCAACACTACATCTAAAAAAATTGTTTCCAATCTGGGACCTGAACAGGAATACTTCCTCATCGATAGAAGATATTATTCAAGAAGACAGGATATTGTTCTTACAGGGAGAACTCTTCTTGGCGCAACACCATCAAGAGGTCAGGAACTTGACGATCAGTATTTCGGAAGTATTAAAGAAAGAATTCAGAGTTTCATGCATGATTTTGATGTAGAACTTCATAAACTTGGAATTCCGGCGAAAACCAGACACAATGAGGTTGCACCGAGTCAGTTTGAGATTGCACCAATATATGAAGATGCAAACCTGAGTTGTGATCATAATCAGCTTCTTATTGACACAGTCAAGAAAGTAGCAAGAAGACATGATCTGGCAGCATTACTCCATGAGAAGCCTTTTGCCAATGTC
>CAYNFB010000002.1:27301-31759 GCA_964396355.1 uncultured Leptospirales bacterium
TTAACGGTTCAGGAAAGCATCTCAACTGGTCAATATCTACAGATGACGGCATCAATCTGCTGAAACCGGGTAAGACACCTTCTGAAAATATACAGTTTCTCATCTTCCTTGTTGCTGTAATCAAGGCAGTTCATAAGCATGCCGATCTTCTAAGAGCATCAGTTGCATCTGCAGGAAACGATCACAGGCTTGGTGCAAATGAAGCTCCTCCTGCAATTATTTCAGTATACCTGGGTGATCAGCTCACCGGTATTCTTGAGAGTATTGAAAAGGGAGAAGTTGTCAAAGCCACTGATGATGAGATCATCGATCTCGGTGTTGCTTCTCTGCCTGTACTGAGCAAGGACAGCAGTGATAGAAACAGAACATCACCTTTTGCATTTACAGGGAATAAGTTTGAGTTCAGGGCACTCGGTTCTGCTCAGTCTATATCTTTTCCCGCAACAATTGTAAATACAATCGTTGCAGAGAGTCTTGATGAAATAACAGGGAAGATAGAAAAACAGAACAGCGGTGATCTGAGAAAGACTATAATGGATGTGCTTAAAGAAGAAATTACGGCATCAAAGGCAGTCTGCTTTGCCGGTGACAACTATTCTGATGAGTGGCACAAAGAAGCTGAGGTACGTGGGCTACCCAATAATAAAACAACACCTGAAGCATTGCAGGCTATGAATTCAGAGAAAGCAAAAGAACTTTTTTCCAAGTATTCTGTACTCTCTGAAGTAGAACTCCATTCCCGTTATGAGATAAGACTTGAGAATTATACGACGAAGCTGGAGATTGAGACGAAGACTTTTTATGATATGATTTCATGTCTGATTCTTCCGGCTGCTTATAAATATCAGCAGACTATTGCAAAGTCTATCAAAGAGGCTGCTGCTTTTGTGGATGAGTCTTCGGTTAAACCGCAGAAGGAAATGCTGGCCAGGCTTAGCAAACTTATAGGATCTCTTCAGTCAGGTCTTATTGATCTTCAGAGTGATTATAACGGATCCAAGAAGATTGATGATGCACATAAAAAGGCTGAGTATTTCTGCAAGACTGTAATACCCCAAATGGAAAAACTGAGACACATGGCTGATGAGTTGGAGACAATTGTCGACAATGAACTGTGGCCGATTCCTAAATACTGGGGAATGCTCTTCGTAAACTAAATTTTACTACTTTACTGCATGTCAGTCAGTGAAGCGAAAGCTTCACTGACTGCTTCTTGTATATTTTTTATTAACTCTGTCTGTAAGCTGCACTGTTAAATACTCTCTGGATTTTACAGATTTATCAAATAGTTTCTTTCCTTCTGACTGACACTTTTTGCAGGCATCAACAGGTATTTCAATTCCCATACAAAGTTCATTGACCGAAGATGATGATTCTATGTACATCAGTCCTCTGCACTTATCACAAATTTTTATAAATTCGTTCTGTTTTTCCTGTATGCCGTCTGTGTCATAGTAGATATCTTTCTCTCTTCCTATGAAGTTTTTCTTGCCCGGCAGCTGATAGTCAGGTTTCGGATGAAAGTAATTATTCAGCACATCTTTTTTGAGATCGGCAATATATGCAGTAATTGCACTGTCCTGTTTGAGCAGTTCCGGATCATAATCAGGTTCTTTTACAAAAGAGTAGTCTATGCCGGCCATTGCAAGTACGATACCAAGGTTAACATATGGGAGTGCCCCCTGAATTGAATATCCTCCCTCAAGAACAGCTATATGCGGATTGAGCTTATCATTCAATATCGCATAACCCTGTGCTGTGAAATTCATATTTGTAATGGGGTCGGTGTAGTGATTATCCTGCCCTGCAGAATTGATTATGATATCCGGTTTGAAATCATCGAGAATGGGCATCACCATATTGTCTATTGTATACAGGAATCCTTCATCTCCTGTTTCGGGGGGGAGGGGAATATTTATTGTCCGGCCTCTTGATGCCGGACCGCCCAACTCTCTCAGATGGCCTGAACCCGGATACAGGGTGCGCCCGTCCTGGTGGATAGATATAAATAAAACATCCGGATCGTGCCAGAAAATATCCTGTGTACCGTCTCCGTGGTGACAGTCTGTATCTATTATTGCTATTTTTCTCTTATCTGAATTTTCTCTGATATATTCTATCATGATTGCTTCATTATTTATATTGCAGAAACCTCGGTTCCCGTGGACACATCTCATGGCGTGATGTCCCGGAGGGCGTACCAGAGCAAAGGCCTTATCTACCTCTCCTTCCAGTATTGCTCTTGCTGCTCTTATCGCACCGCCTGCAGATATAAGGTGAGATTCTGTGACTACACCTTTTACATCGGGAAAACAGAAATGACTTCTCATCACATCATTCTCCGTTGCAATATCCGGTTTGAGTTCGATAATCCCCTCTATGTCGAAGATTCCTTCCTCTCTGAGCTGATCCTGAGTGTAGAGGAGTCGTTCCTCTCTCTCCGGGTGCGTGGGGGATATTGCCCAGTCGTAGGCAGGAAAAAAAATCAGTCCAAGTTTATTTTTAGCTTTTATCATTGCCTGCCGCCTTTATTGATGTAATTTCATGGTTACACCGGGCTTAATCTGGCATCTTACTCTGATGTCATTTCCTGAAGAGTAATAATCATCAATCATCTTGAAATTTGATGATTCAGTTATGTCTATATTCTCTTTCTCAGTGTTAAATCCGGTATCTTTAAGATATTCTACAAGATAATTAACCGCGTCTTCTTTCGCATCATGAAGGGTGTAACTCTTGTCAATATTTTTCTCTATTCCTATATTCGGCATGATCATCTTTCCTGCAATTGTATCAGCAAAGAGTTCTGCTTCGAATGTGGTTTTTGCAAGGGCGGCGCCTATAGCATTTGCTACTTCGAAGTTTTCCGGAACGTGGACTTCTATTTCATGATTCATCGCCTTTGCAAGGGCTCTTGCCGGGCCTCCGATAATATATATTTTTTTCGGTACAATGACGGAGCCCTCAAGCATCTCATGTATTGTATAAACCGGCTTTTCATTTATTTCTTCAAGGATACCTTCAATTTCTCTTCTTATTTTTTTTACAGCAAATTTGATGGCCTCTTCTGCAATTTTTCCAGCCGAAAGTCCTGCCTTCCTTGCGAACTTCTTCATTCCGGCTTCTGACCTGCCTGTATCCATGTATGATGTAATGCCTTTGACATTTAACGCGTCGGTCAGAGTGGGATGTTCTCCGTTTTCTGACATGGAGGGACCGAGCCTCTGGGGGCCGACCTTTATGCGTCCTTCTTTTATGAGAATAGCAGAATCTCCGCCTATGCCTATGGATTTATTCTGAAGTGATCTGATCAGAGTAGGGTAGCCCGCAAGTTTGATTCCGTCTCTTTCAATGAGAGGTGAACCGGATGCAAATACTGCTATATCAGTTGTTGTCCCTCCTATGTCGAGTATAACAGAATCTTCTTTAATATCACACAGGGCTATTATTCCCATAATACTTGCTGCAGGGCCTGATAGTATTGACTCCACGGGGTATTCTCTTGACAGAGAAACAGGAACTGTCCCCCCGTCGGCCTTCAGTATATTAACAGGCGCATCGATTCCCAGTGATTTTACACTTTCAAGCATAGCATCGGTAAAGTAATTGTATATTCTCCATACTGCGGAATTGAAGTAGGCAGTAGCAACCCGTCTGGGGAAGCTCAGCTGACTCGACAGGCTGTGGCCCATTGTTATGAAATCCGCATTTTTGTTCAGTCTTTCAGCAATTTGATTTTCATGAGATTTGTTGCGGGTTGAAAATTTTGTAACAGCGGCAAATACAGTGATACCCTCTTTGGCGCATTCATCATATCCCTGCTGGATCAGATCTGTGTCAAGTTCCTGTATAATTTTTCCCCGATGATCAATTGATCCGGATATTTTATAGGAGAATTTATCGGCAATAAAATTATCAGGATCAATACCCGGGCCGGAGGAGACAAAGAGTCCTGTCTTTTCGAGTCTGTTTTGAATTATTGCATTGGTAGAAAGTGTTGTACTGAGGTTGATGTTTTTAATCAATTTTTTGTCAACACCGTCTGACACTGCTTCAAGCGCAGTAGTGATTGATTTGAGAAGATTTGTATGGTCAGTTTTTGTTTTGAATGTAGATACAATGCCGGAACTGTCTATGAGGACGGCATCTGTATGTGTTCCGCCTACGTCAATACCTAGCAGCATAATATTTCTCCGGGTTTGGGGTTTAACCGGTTTTGTATGTATTTTAAGCAAGAGATTTGAATTTTCTTACCGGAAATTTTATTTTAATTCCCGAATATTTTTTGTCAAGGAAAAGAGTGTAATCTCATGTACAAAGATAAATATTCCAATATTGCGATTGCCGCAGTTAATTATTCAGATTTTTTTTAAAATTATCGCTGGTTAACCTGGTCAACCTGGTGCTGAATTGACGGAACCCTGTCAGTTTCTGCAGATAGTGAGTCTTTACTCAGTT
>CAYNFB010000002.1:31833-35533 GCA_964396355.1 uncultured Leptospirales bacterium
CTATCTTTGAATAAATTTCATAGTCTTTTTGTACATCGTATTCTTTACCGGTGAATTCAGGGTAAACCGGCTTAATGTCTTCAATTACAGGTGATATAGTTGTGTAATCGTATGTCCTTCCCGATGAAATTCTCCCCGGTGCAATAATAATTTCGTTAACAGACATTTTACTGAGTACAGTTCTTTTTTTCTTTAGTGGCTTAACCGCAGATGAAATTTCCTTTTTTCTTTGTTCTGCCGGATCGGCTGAACGGGATATTTTATTTGTTCTTCCTTTGTACATAGACGCAAGTATCCATTTCGTGTCTCTCTTTGTCATCATAAGCCGGTGAATCTGAAGGTTTTCCTTAAGAGGGACTGCTGCTGGTCCTGGTACGATAGTAAATGCATGAGTGTAACCTGCTTCCCTGATGAGCTTCAATGCTTCTGGACATGTTGCTCCGTAAGGATAGACAAATGACTCTATTTTTTTCTTTAGTTTTTTTTCCAGTATTAGTTTTGGAAGAAAAATTTCACGCTTGAATAATTTGATTGAATCTGTGTACAATTTTTTCTTTAGGAATCTGTGATTAAAACCATGAGCTGCGATGTGGCATCCTTCGTCGGATAATTCTTTCAGCTGCTTCCAGGTCAGAGCATATTTTTTTTTGTTTATTACCGCAGGATAAATTGCAAGCATGGGCTTAATCCCCATGGATTTCATCACATTGAAATATGCATTGTAAACGCTTCTGTTCCCGTCATCGCTGGATATTAAAATGTTCCTGGTTCCATTTACTCTGTTGTACTTCAGATCGTCGAATTCAATAAATCTGAATCCTTTCTTCCTGAAATCCTGAAGCTGTGCTTTCAGCTGAGATTCAGAAAATGAATAAATGTCTTTTCTGTCAAGGAAGGCGTGGTAGCACATGATATATACACTGCTTTTTTCTCCCGGTCCGGCAGAAAGCGGGCAGGCCGGGGAGAAAAGGATTATAAGTGAAACTAATCCGGTTAAAAATTTTTTTTTTGTCATAAATATCTCAGGAAAGCTCGTCCGCCACATCGAGTGATATTTGTTTTTTTCTCTGGTTAATAACAGAGCTGTATTCCCCTGCAAGAGAGAGTACATTTTTTTCAAGGACGTCCGTAAATAGTTCAATTTCAGGGAGCAGGTATTTTTCAAGAAGCGTAAATTTTGCCCAGTCTTTATCTTTCTTATAGTCATTTTTTTTCCATGATGCAATTTCTTTCATTCTGTAAATTTTTTCATAGAAAGATATAATTTCTTTTGTGCTGTATTTTTTCAGGACTTCCTTCATCTTGCTGCTCTTTGCTTGAATATCTGATGATGAGAATTTACCTGCGGCATAAACGTAGTCGATTTCGATATCTGTTTCGTAGCCGTATCTGAAGCTGATGGAAGATGTAGTTTCTTCAAGAATAATTTTTTCTTTTTCGGTATAGAATGAGCTCTCCTTCTTTGTTAAATCTGTCCAGGTGCTGCAGCTCATAAGTAAAAACGGAAGAATGTATATTAGTAATCTGCCTGCTTTCATTTTTGGTCTCCTCTGTTTAAGTCTTCATATTTTATTAGTGAGTCTTTCTTTATATTCCTGACTGCCTCTGATCCTGTTATCTCATCGATCATATTTGCGGGAATTCCCGTCCCGGGTCTGAGGCAGACTATGTTCTTATCTGAAATCACTTCTCCTCTTGCGATATCTTCTGCAGCGAAGAGGCTTCTCTTTGCAGCTCTTGCCGTATCTGCCTCGCGTCCTTCAAATGATATTCTGCCGCTTCCCAGTGAATTCAGTGCAGAAGTTATTTCTTCTTTCATCATTCCGAATTGTTCCGGTGTCAGTGAAACATCTTTATCGGGACAGTCATGATCGCTGCTGAGTTTGAAATGTCTTTCAAAAATTCTTGCTCCAAGCACTGCCCCGTAGACTGAAGTCTTAAAATCTCTGCTGTGATCGGATATTCCTGTTGGAAGGCCGTATCTGTTCTTCAGGGAAACTATTCTCCGGAGATTTGCCTCGCTTCCCTCAAGAGGGTAGAGAGATACGCAGTGAAGCAGGGCAAGTTCTCCTGCTCCGCCCTTGAGAATGGCAACAGCGTTGTCAAGATCATCCTCACCGGACATGCCTGTTGACATTATTACGGGTTTGCCTGTTTCTGCAATTTTTCTAAGCAGCAGAGTATTTGTTACTTCCGATGAAGCGACCTTGTACATGGGAACATCAAGCCTCTCCAGCAGATCTACTGACTCTGCGTCAAATGGTGATGAGAAAAACAACACTCCTTCTCTGTTAGCTTTTTCTTTCAGCAGCTCATAGTCGTTCCCGGTGAGCACAAATCGGGAAAGAAATTCTATTGTTTCAAAGTCTTTTTTTTTGTCCGTTCCTGACTGGAGCAGATCTTTTGTATAGGGTGAGTTCATCAGACGCGGGTTGAAAGTCTGAAATTTAACAGCATCAGCTCCGGCCCGGGCAGCCGCTGTTATCATTTCATCCGCCTCTTTTAAACTGCCGTTGTGGTTAAGACCTATCTCGGCAATGAAAATAGGTTCGTTGTTTTTTAGTCTTCTGTTAATCATCTCTTCTTCTTTTGAATATATTTAATTTCGGCCGATGTCTGTCGTGTCAATAAAATTTACTGTATGTATATTTATACTGCTAGAGACCACAGGGGATGAGTTATTTCAAGACTTTTTTAAGTGATTGACATAGTCTATTTTAATTGATAGTAAAAATAAAAAAAATCAGGAGGGCTCATGTCTGATAAAAAATATATAATATCTCTTGATCTCGGGACTACTGGAAACCGTGTATACTGTTTTGATGAAAGGGGCAGACCTCTCTCCAGTGCCTACCGGGAGTTTACACAGCATTTTCCCCATCCGGGATGGGTGGAGCACGATGCCATGGAGATCTGGGACAGTGTATCATCCCTCATCCCCGAAGCACTTGCAAAGGGAGAGCTTGATCCGGGGAATGCAATATCTATCGGTATAACCAATCAGCGTGAAACTTCAGTGCTCTGGGACAGCGAAACAGGGAAACCTGTTTATAATGCAATTGTATGGCAGTGCAGAAGGACTGCAGATATATGCAATCAGCTGAAGGCGCGGGGTTATGAGGATACATTCAGGGAAAAGACAGGGCTGGTCATTGATGCCTATTTTTCGGGAACCAAGATAAAATGGCTTTTTGATAACGTGATGGATGTGAGACCTCTTGCTCGAAAGGGTAATCTCAGATTTGGCACAATTGACAGCTGGATTCTCTGGAAGCTCACCTGCGGAGCATCACACCTTACTGATTATACCAATGCCTCGAGAACCCTTCTCTTCGATATAAAGCAGAAGAAGTGGTCCGAAGAGCTCTGCGGTATTCTCGATGTGCCTCTAAATATACTGCCTGAAGTGAGACCCTCTGCCAGCATTTTCGGATATACCAAAGATGCACCGGGACTGCCTGATGGAATACCTATTGGCGGAATTGCCGGTGATCAGCAGGCTGCTATGGTAGGCCAGAACTGCGTAATGGCAGGAAGAACAAAGAACACCTACGGCACGGGCTGCTTCATGCTGCTCAACAATGGGGAGGAGTTCATTATTTCCACAAACGGTCTTCTTACCACGCTTACTCCTGATAATAAAGGGAACCCTGTTTATGCGCTTGAAGGATCCGTTTTTGTAGCAGGGGCTGTGGTGCAG
>CAYNFB010000003.1:0-7552 GCA_964396355.1 uncultured Leptospirales bacterium
AGCCGTAACTGCTGCGGGCTCTGCTTTGAATTTAGCTCTGTAAGCTTTGAGAAACTTTTCAGACATTTTTGTGATAGGCACTTCTGAAGTAAAGAATGTTGAGAATGTTGCGCCCTCTACGTTTTTCTTTCCAACAGTAAGGAAAGGACCTGTTTCCCATGTATCTCCGCCGAGGAAAGGAATATTTATTCCCTGATCTCTGGCCTGCTTGATTAAAAGAGCAGATTCAGTATAGTTACCGGGAGCGAAAATTACATCAGGCTTTAACTGAGCAATACTGGTAACCTGGGCAGTAAAATCATTGTCACCGGTGTTGTAGTTATAAGGTTTAGCAAGTATTGCTTTATCATTTCCTGTAAGTTCTTTAAATGAATCAGTAAAAAACTTTGCAAGACCAACAGAGTAGTCATTTGAAATTTCCTGAATGATACATGCTGTTTTAGCACCAAGTTTGTTTACAGCATAATTTGCCATAACTTTTCCCTGGAACGGGTCAATAAAGCATACACGGAAATACCAGTCATTTCCCCTTGTTACAAGAGGATTTGTTGCAGAACATGCAACAGCGGCAACTTTACCCTTGATAACCGGACCGGCAGCCATTGAGAAAGAACTTCCCCAGCTTCCTATAATTGCTACAACTTTTTCCTTGTTAACAAGTCTTTCAGCAGCATTTGCAGCCTCAACCTTGTCACTCTTGTTGTCCACAACAACGAGTTCAATTTTTTTGCCGAGAACTTCGGGGAACATTGAATGTGCAAGCTTGATTCCATCAACTTCAAGTTCACCTCCGTTGGCATTTGGACCTGTCATTGGCTGGAAAACACCAATTTTGATAACATCGACCTTGTCTAGCTGCGCTGCATCTTTTTTGCAGCCTGTAAACATTACAGCTACTGCAAGACCAGCTGTAATCAGAAGAGCTAACTTTTTCATCTAGTACTCCTTCAATAATTTAAATAATATTATATCAGCACTACTATGCTGGTATAATCAGGTTAATATAAAAACAAATTATGATTTTATAATTTAGAAGAATAAGTATGTGAAAGTCAATTGAAAATTAAACTTTAAAAAAAAAAGATAATTTGTTTATATGATAGGAATTTCTTCCTTATTACAAACCTGAGCAATTCAATTTTTACATTTTTTTAATATTATTAAATTTTTATCGTGAATAATGTTGACTTCAAAATCAATGCCAGCTAGCGTTGCATAGTTTCAGACCTCACTGGAATCAAAATTCTATAAATCAAGAGAGTATCATGACTGAGAATAAAAGCTTTAAGGAAAATATTGTATATACCATTGCTATGATTCTGTTTTCTTTTTCTGTTTTGGCAGTTGAAACCATTTTCATGCATCAATTGCTGATAATTACCGACTATCTGACAGCTACATTTGTTATTGGAATCGCCGTGTTTGGTATTGCAATAGGAAGTCTTTTGGGATTCTATCTGTCACGGTTTAATGCATTCATTATCATGCCAATGGCCGCAATCTGTTATCTGGCTTCGATGCCGATGTCTTATAATAATATTGTAAATATAGGTTATTATCAATATCCATATTTTCTGATTCTTCCCTTTATGTTTGCTGCTATAATTGTATCAACGCTCTTTTCAAAGGCTAACTCAAACAAAATCTATTTTGCGGACCTTGGATCAGCTGCCCTCGGGGTTATATATCCGATATTCAGCGTGAGCGCCATCGGATCAGAGAACTCACTCATCGCACTGATGTTCATCCCTGCAGTTTTTATTTTTGTAATTTCTTTTGTTTACAGAAACATAATTGCGAAGGTTTTTGCAATTGCAATTTCGGTTGTTATTTTTACTGGTGTTTTCATAACTCTTAAAGACAACCTTGCTTTACCTACTGAATTGGGAAAAGCCGAATATGAACAGCAGATTCTGCCAAAGATAAAAAGCGGCTTCGATAAAAAATTCATGAAAAACCACTATAAGCCTGAAGGTGACAAATACATCTTTAAAGGCGATAAGTATGATATAAAAAGATCAAAATATGTTCTGAACGACATTGGTCATTGGGACAACATAGATATAAATTTTGATATTCAAGTAAGTAAAGAGAACCCCATTAATTCGAGAAAGCAATGGGCATCACTTGTGAGGCATGGATATAAATTCATTTTTTCAGAAGATGATCTCATGGGTAAGATTGACCTCTTTGCAATAAATGACAAAACCCAGGTTTTTTGTACAAATGCACTTCCTCTTGATTCCATAGACAGATCAAACGGTTCTCTCAGAGACCCCCGTGTACCGCATATGAATGATGCAGAAATATTCATCATTGGGCTTTCCTATGATGGTATTGTTAAATCTGCCAAAAGGCTTCCGGGCGCAAAAGTCAGCGGTGTTGAATTCTCCCCTATAATCATGAAAATTATGATGGAGAACAATAAGGAAGGCAAATTCTCAAAATTTTCACATTATCCCTACAAAGGACTTGAAGCTCATCGTGCAGAGGGAAGATACTTCCTTTCAAGCAACAAAAAGTCCTATGACATGATTACTCTCATGAACCTTCACTTTGAGTATCCGGCCATTGCCTCTCTTGCTCCTGAATATCTGCATACAAAAGAAGCAACAAAGATGCTGCTTAACAAGCTTACAGATCGTGGAATGATAGTTTATGAAGAAATTCTTGAAACCCCGAGAACAAGATATGCTTTTTATAAATTTCTTAATACCGTTAAACAGTCACTTATTGAAAACGGTGTGAAGGATCCCAGGAAGCACATCATTACCTTCTCCTGGGATTTCTGGGGACCAAACGGCAACTTTCAAACAGTCATGGTTAAAAGAACTCCCTTCACTGAGAAAGAACTGGCTGATTTTCAGAGATACTATAACATAATTGACTACACTAACAGTGAGGGTAGAAAACAGTTCGGCTGCCGTCTGGCCATGCATCCGGTTAAAAAAACCGGCCATACATTTGAGCGTATTTTTAACTCAAAGGAACCGATTTATAGTATGACAGACTATCCGGACAGACTCTTTAAGAAAAAATTTGACTCGGTCCTTATGTCGAAGCTGGAATCGGAAAATGATAAAAATTTTGTCAGCGGTCTTTACAGGTACAGCAAAAAATTCAAAAGATATTATCTTAAGAAGAATATGATTAAGGGAGATGTGGAGTCCAGGTTTGTATCAATTCTGGACAAGGTTAACTACCCATACGAAATAGACCTTACTCCCACAACAGATGACAAACCATTCCCTTTTAATATCTATAAGAACAAGATTGAGATAAAGGGCTTCCTGAATGTTGTATTGATACTTGTAGGTTTGCTCTTTATTCCGGTTCTGCTCCTTGTATTCTTCAAATACAAAGCTCAAAGAGTTAAGCTCATACAGAATACGGTTTTCTTCGGCCTTCTTGGTTTCGGTTTCATGCTGATAGAAATAGTTCTTATGCAGAAATATCAAAGATTCATCGGTTCTCCAATATACTCCATGATTGTGATTTTAGGAGGATTACTGTTCTTCAGCGGTCTTGGCAGTTTCCTCAGCCGGAATTTTTCCAAGAAGAAGCTTGTAATCTGCATTTCGGTCATTCCAATTCTTATTCTTTTTCAGGCATTCTTTCTGACTGATATATTTAATGCATTTGCAACTTTTAGTTTTCCTGCAAAGCTGGTGATTTCTGCAATACTCATATTTCCTTTGGCATTTCTCATGGGGATGCCCTGCCCTCATGCTCTTGAGCAGCTCAAGCAGTATATCTCGGAAGAGTATGCCACGCTCATGTTCGGTATAAACGGGGCTCTCTCAACCGTTGCGGTAACCCTGTCTATACTGTTTAACGCGACCTATGGTATGAACGTTACGATGATGATCGGATTTGTTACATATCTCGTAGCTCTCGGGCTCTTTGTAGTGATAAAGAAATAGGTTTACCAATTGAAAAAATATATTTTAGCCGCATCTGTTCTTGCTCTTTCCCTGTCGCTCTTTTCATGCACAGGGAGCAGTAAGAGCAGTCTGAACATTTATGAATTTAAATACGGGGACTCGATGTTTCCCAAGCGATTTGTATTCTATAAGAATCATTCAAGAGACAAGATACCCTTTGCGTGGAAGTTTTATCTCATAGAGTATAAAGATATAAAGATTCTAGTGGATACAGGATTCCAGGAGCCTGCCATGGTCAAATACTTCAATATTCAAAATTACGTCAATCCTGTAGAGCTCCTTGCACGTCATAATGTAAAGCCTGAGGATATTACAGACGTAATAATTACTCACAGTCACTTCGATCACATCGGCAGTGTTTACCGCTTTCCCTCATCGAATATCTATATTCAGGCTGACGAACTCAAGTCAGTTCTAAAAGGCCGGGGACAGCAGAAGGTAAAGAAATTTCTGAAAAGCAGCAACAGGATAATACCTTTCAAAAAGTCTATGAAGCTCTATGACTTAATTGAGGTAAAGAGAATCGGCGGGCACACGAAGGGATCATCGGTTGTTTTTCTAAAGAAGGATAAATACAATATATGCTTTATCGGAGATGAGGTTTATCTGGAGAAGAATATTACAGACGGTGTCGGCAACGGAACCGTTTACAGTCACAAAAACAACATGAGATTTATAAGTGAACTGAGAAAGGGTAATTTTAAGCAGCTGATATTTCATCAGCCTGACTTTAAAAATTTCGACAGCAATATCACCGAAATACTCCCCTGATTATCATTTTATTTTATTGACAGATAGCGACACTGTAAATATATAGTAATCATGCGCCTGTAGCTCAGCTGGATAGAGCGTCGGACTTCGAATCCGTGCGTCGCAGGTTCGAATCCTGCCAGGCGTACATCAAACCCCTGACTTGAGTCAGGGGTTTTTTAATGGCTAAATTTCTATGAGACCGACGCTTACCCCTCAGTACAACAGTTGATTCTGTAATTCATTAAACGTTTCCTTGTCGCAGCCACGGCTCCTGAGATCTGCCTTGGCAGCGTATTTTTGAATCTGCAAATCTGTCAAATTATAGACAAAACCAGCCTGCTGTAACAGGCTGGTTTTGTTTAGATTTATATTTCTTGTTCCGGGGACTTATAAGGTATGATCATATTCAGAGAAACTTACAATCATGACAATTTTTACACATTGCTAAATCTTTATGAAACAGGCAAGTGCCGCAATATTCTAAAATCTGCTGATAATGATACCCGTGAACTTTACCTGGGTGATATTTACTTTTATGAGGCTGATTTCAATAAAGCTCTGGAGACCTATCGTGGTATACAGCTGAAATATCCCCTTTCACCACTGAGCTGTGAAGCAAAAGCAATGGAATACGCCGTGCTTGTTATGACAGGTCATTTCGAGACCGCCGGTGAGATTCTCTCAAGTATGGAACCTGGAGATACCTATCTTATCCGTTATATCGAAGCAGAGGCGGGTATTCTCTGCGGCTTCTATGACAGGGTGCTGCAGCTGTCAGCTGAACTGTCAGAGAAGTTTCTTGATGACCCTGAAACTAACGTACTTATTAAAATTGCAATTTTATTTACTGCTGTTGAAATCAACCTTGTTAAAGGAAATTTCTCAGCCGCATATGCCTGTATTCAGTCCTGTGAAGAATTAATTAAATATGCCCATCTGGAAGACACGATAATTTATGCACATCATTGCAATGATCTGTGCAATTACTTCAGATTAACTTCAGAATACACAATGAGTATGGAGGCTGGAAACAGAGCTTTGTCGATTCTGAACAGGCATGAATATAAATCTGATGTTTATGGCATGTGTCATTTTAATATTGCCACGACACTTATCTTTACCGGTGACTATGACAACTCCTTTCTCCATATGAAAGAATCTGCAGCAATTAGAGAGTTACTTTTCGGTACCATGAGTCTTCAATACATGTGGAGCTATTCTGTTATGGCAGAATACTATAAGCTTACCGGTAACGATGCAGAGGCTGATAAAATTTATTCGGATTGTATTGCAGCTTTTAAAACCTGGAATATGAATGACCATCCGGAAATTCTTACTGTAAAATGCAATTACGCTGGTCTTCTCTCAACGATCGGAAAGTATTTTCAGGCAAAGGAGATTCTGGTACAGATAATACCATCTATTGTTGCTGAAAGAGGACGGTATAATACAGAACTAATTGAAGTATATAAATTGGCTGCCGTTGTTTATAACGTCACAGGTGAATCCGATGAGGCCTATGAGTATTTCAAAAAGGCCCTCGATCTTTGTGCCACTGTAATTGGTACAGAAAATGAGAAGTATTTTTCAGTCCTGTCTGAATTTGCTGACTTTTTAAATGAAAACGAACAATCTGATGATGCCGAAGAACTGTTAAAACAATCAGTTATTACCCTTGAATCACAAGAGAACAGCAGCATTGACAGTATTATCAGCGCAAACAAATATCTCATTGACGTCCTGATTTCCAGAGGTAAGAATCTCGAGGCGCTATTCTATTGCAAGAGGCTTTTTATTCAGTACATTCCCGGGGTATTCAATGATGTTCATCTCATTGACCTCTATACGAAAACAGGTCAGTGCTATCATAACATGAGCCTTTCAAATCAGGCACATTTCTATTACGATGAAGCGCTGCGTCTCATTGATCAATTCAGTGTCATAGACCGGTTCTCAGCTATCTCTCTTCACGTGAATCGGGGTGCCACCTTTTATTCTGATGAAAAATTTGCCCAGGCCCTTGATGCATACCAGACCGCCAGTGATATGCTTGATTCAGTGGATCTTGAGATTCCGGAAAATTTTTCTACAGAGAACATGCAGTATCTGATCTGCAATACCCATTACCATATGAGAAATTATGACATTGCTCTGAAGGGACTTGAAAAAATTGAGCAGAACTTTAACCTGACAGATAATATGAATATACTCTTCAAAGTGGTAAGTCTGAAGGTCCGGATCTTTTCCCGTCAGGATATGACCGGTCAGGCCATTGCATTTCTTAAAGAGAAGACCGCTCAGCTTGATAAAACGTTCAATGATGAAGGTCTCACGGTGAGAATAAGGCTGCTTCTCTGGCTAACGGATCTCTATTTTGATTCCCGGCAGGTGGATCTTGCCTCGGAGAGCAATGAACAGGCCCTGGTCTGCTACAAGAAGATACAGGATAAAGATCCGTCGCTTTTTAATTTAATTGGTGAGAATTCGGTTCTGCTGGATATTGAGAGGGGGAACCTTTCAGGTGTAAGCTTTGATGGTCCTCCGGAGGATTCTTATGAAGAGGACGGTGAATTGATAATTCATTGACGGAGCCTCTACTTAGATTTAATTTCTTTCAATTTCACAAGAGAAATTTTTAAACAGTCAAAACGGTAAACAAACGTGGCCTTCCTATCTGAATCCTCAAAGGCAAAACGGATGCAGCAGCTCTATATTTCATGTTATTCATAAATTTAAACAATGCAACAAAATTCCTGCCATCCCCTCTGTCCTTGCCTTTCTCCGCGTCTCCGCGTGCTCCCCTTCATTTTGTCCTGATTCTCCGGACTTCTAAAATCAGCAGTAAATACCTGAAC
>CAYNFB010000003.1:7562-22190 GCA_964396355.1 uncultured Leptospirales bacterium
ATTCAGTATGAAACCCCGCTATGCTCAGCAGGCGTGTGAGTAATCAATAAGTACCGGCCCACAGTAATCACAGAATTTTATTACCTCACCGACGACTCGCGGTTGACTCTAAAGCTCCCTATATTAGTATTGGATCAAAACCAGTCAAGGAATACACCATGAAAGACCTGAAAAATCTAATAAACTCAGCGGCGCAGCACCTGGCAGAGCTGTATAAAAATGCGGACATACCAGCAGGGAATGAATCCCGCAAAATTTTAGAAGAGCTCAATAGAGAAATCAATACAATAGAGATTCAGGCAGGAGAATTGCTTCAGGAGAATGAAAATCAAAAAAAGGAGATCCTCAGTCTCCGGGCACAGCTCAGGGGAGACAACGGCCTGAATTTGAAAGACAATGTCTACTACACTCCCGACGGAGACGGCCCCTTCTGTCCAAACTGCTATAATCAAAGGAAGAAACTGATACGTATCCGCAGAGTTGATACAGGTTCAGCACCGGAACATGCCTGCAGATTATGCGGCAGTAAATTTACCGGATAACACCAAGGGAGAACTGTATCCTGGCGGTGAGCCCCGTTATATAACGTGATTTTTCATGAAGTGAATCATAATATTGGCACAGGCCACGGTATCAGATAGGACCTCGTGGTGATCCAGTTCAAAGCCAAGGTGATCACAGACAGTGTCCAGAGTATTACTGCAGAGATTGAGATTATTTCTCGAAAGCTTAAGGGTGCACCTGTAATCCATGTCGGGCATGTCAATGCCGTATTCTTCGCAGCAGGCCTTCAGTACCGATCTGTCAAAGCCGATATTATGGGCAGCTGCAAAGTCGGCTCCGTCAAAGAACGGTTTAACCTCCGGCCAGATATCTCCAAAGTCAGGTTCATCCTTCACGTCCTCCCATGTAAGGCCGTGAATATGGGTAAACCGGAAGTTCCTCCCGGGAGGTCTTATCAGCCAGGAGACCCGGTCGACTATTTTTAAATCAACAACCTTCACAATCCCCAGGGCGCATGCGCTGTTGCGGTAATAGTCGGCTGTTTCAAAGTCCATTGCAATAAAGCTGCTCATATAGGTTTCCTGAAGTAAATTTAAGTAAGATTTTTTTATTGGAACCATGGTGCTCTGTCAATTCAATTTAGAAAACAAATGGCCCTCTCTGATAGAGATACGCAACTCTCTTCCTGAAAGCAGCGTGGGTAAACCTCTCAAAAAAGACCTCAGTGCTGAGGTGCCGGAATCCTTAAAAAAGAAGAACACGATTTAATACGGCAGTGCAGATCTATGATTTAAGCTGTGATAGGTCGCGGCTTTCATCATGGATAATTTCAACAATCTGATTTAAGGATATAGTAAAAAACGTCAAACTGCCTGTCTGCAGACCGTTTCGGCTGTGAAACCGCAGATCACTCTATCTGTGAGGTAAATCTATTGACAACCCGCCTGTATTGTGTTATTCTTTATTATGCTACAGGGAGGTAAACATGAAGAGTTTAAAACAGAAAATCATCTTACTCATGCTCGCAAGCGGACTTTCAATAATAATTATACTTCTTTCAATAACAGTTTTTTCGATAAACCGGTACAGCAGTCAGCTGATGAGACTTAATGAAAATACTGTGAACAGCGACTACGACATGAATATACGAAATCAGGTGGAGAACACGGTCAGTCTGGTGGATGCGGTACACAGGTATCAGCAGTCCAGGGGGCTTTCAGACAGCCAGGGCAAGGAAATTGCCAGAGAGCTGATAAGAACGATAAGATATAATGAATCGGGATATTTCTGGATAGATGATTTTGACGGAGTCAACGTCCTCCTCCCCCCGACACCCAAAGCAGAGGGAAAATCCCGTATAAACCTCAAAGACGTAAAGGGCAAAGAGTTAATAAAGGAAATACTGGCAAAGGGTAAACAGGAAAAAGGCGGGTTTACCGACTACTGGTTTCCCAAGCCCGGAGAAAAGGAGGCAAGTCTCAAAAGGGGATATTCAAAATCCTTTGCTCCCTACCGCTGGGTTATAGGCACAGGCAACTACATAGACGACATCAGGGAACTGATAAAGAATCAGTACAGCGCCAATGACGAATACATAAAGAAACTGCTCACAGTACTGATGCTTGCCTCTCTTGTCCTCACAATAATAATGATCTTCGTCTCAATACTATTCGGCAAATCCATCGCAGATCCGGTTATTGCATCATCAGTTGTTTCGCAGAATCTGTCAAAGGGCGACCTTACGAGCCGTATTGACAGAAAATACAGCACCAGAAAGGATGAAGTGGGAATAATGGCTGCCAGCATGAATAACGCTATGGCGAATATCGAAAAAATGGTATCCTCTGTTGTCGAATCGCTGAAAAATCTATATCAGTCCATTGAACAGATAAATCAGGGCAATCAGAATCTTTCGCAGCGCACATCCGAACAGGCCTCTGCCCTGGAGGAAATCGCCTCCACTCTTGAAGAGACATCGGCAACGGTTTCCCAGAATACAGACAATTCAAAACATGCAAACGAGACGTCCATGGCCTCATCTGACTTTGCCGAGAAGGGAGGTATCCTTGTCAATTCAGCCGTCGAGAGCATTAACGAGATAAGCGCATCAAGCAAGAGAATCGGCGAGATTATATCTGTTATAGACGAGATTGCCTTTCAGACGAATCTCCTTGCCCTTAATGCAGCAGTAGAGGCTGCCCGTGCCGGTGAACAGGGAAGAGGCTTTGCTGTCGTCGCAGGAGAGGTGAGAAATCTTGCCGGCCGATCTGCCAGTGCAGCAAAAGAGATTGGTGAGCTCATACGGGACTCGCTGTCAAAAATTGAACACGGCACAGATCAGGCAAATATGAGCGGTGATGCCATACAGGAAATTATTGCATCTGTTAAAAACGTTACAGGCCTGATTGCCGAGATATCAATGTCCAGCGAAGAACAGAAAACCGGCATGGGTCAGATTAATTCTGCTGTGATGGAGCTTGATTCGATGACTCAGCAGAATGCAGCACTGGTTGAGGAAATCGCATCCTCAAGCGAGGAGATGGCATCACAGGCACAGGAAATCCTTGATTTAACCGACATGTGCCGTATAAGTGATAAAGGCACAGAACTGAATCGGACAGACGTGAAAAAACCGGTCATGAAGGAGGATGAACCTCCCTCCCGTCAAATGGAAGACCAGGGATATGAGGAATTCTAGAAAATATAGTACCCGCAATGACAGAATTGGTCATTGCGGGGTTTTAAAAAACAGATTAAACTAAAACGATCTCACTTGTATTTTTTCTAACGACTCTGCCTACTACGTCCGCTTTATGAAGCCCAACTTTTCTCAGATCGGAGACAAGTTTTTTTGCCTGATCTTCAGGAAGCGCAATAAGCAGACCTCCCGATGTCTGAGGGTCAAAAACCAAATCTTCAATATCACGTGCAACACCCGGTGCAGAAGTAAACCGGCTTCCCACATAGTCCCTGTTCCGGTAAAGCCCGGCAGGAAGGAGTCCCATCTGGGCATGTTCTATTGTCCCGGACAGAACTGGTAAACTGGAACTATAAATCTCAACAGACAGACGTTCATCACCGATCATTTCCAGAAGATGTCCGGCAAGTCCGAATCCGGTAACATCGGTACATGCACTCACATCGAAACCTCGCATGACTTCTGCAGCACTTTTATTCAGCGTAGCCATTGTTTCAACAAATTCAGATACTGTTTTCTCATCGGCAAAGTCGGCCTTCACCGCAGTTGCGATTATCCCGGTACCCAGTGCCTTGGTGAGAACTATTGCATCTCCCTCCCGGATTGTGCTGTTCTTCAGTATTTTATCCCGATCGACGGTACCTGTTACTGACATGCCGTATTTGAGCTCCTCATCATCGATGCTGTGTCCGCCCAGAAGCTGTACAGAAGCCTCCCTGAGCACGCTGAGGCCGCCTTCCAGTATATCCTGCATGATATTCAGAGAAAACTTCTTTGTCGGGAATGCAAGGATATTCATTGCAGTGAGAGGAACTCCTCCCATTGCGTATACATCTGACAGACTGTTGCATGCGGCAATCCTGCCGAACATGAATGGATCATCACAGACCGGCGTTATAAAATCAAGAGTCTGGACAATGGCAGTACCGTCAGGAAGCAGATAAACCCCGGCATCGTCCTTACCTTCACTGCCGACGAGGACATTCTCATCTGAAGGTATGGATATATTTTTCATTACTCTGTATAGATCCTCCGGACCTATCTTGGCCGCTCATCCGGAACCGGTGACAGATTCGGTTAGCCGCATCATATTAAGCGGCTTGCACGTATCACTCATATCCACCTCCTCTGGTAATATTTGTATTATTTATTTTAAACTACGCCCGTAACACTGAGCATTGCTTTCTATATTACTGTATTAATTTGCAATTCAGTAAAGAGGTCAGCACCGCTTTTATTTACAGATTATTTACCTTTATGATTCAAATCAGGAAAGACGAACAGGCCGGTATTCCTAATTCTCTCCAACTCCAAAGTGATCTTCGATATATTCTGCAAAAAGTTTTGCAGGTCCATGAAGACTTCTTATTGTCGATGTTACAAGATAAAAATACCGCTCTATCTTAAAATCATCGTTCTCTATTACTTTTATCTTTCCAAGAGCGAGATCTTTTTCAATGGCGGATTTAGAGATAAAAGCAAGTCCTATGCCGTTTATTACGGCCTCTCTTACTCCTTCCGATGTAGAACATTCCATTACCGAGTTCAGTTCAGAAGGATGTATATTTAAGCTGTTCAGATAATTTTCTGTTTCATTTCTTGTCCCCGAACCGCTTTCCCTGATAATAAACGGAATACTTTTCAGATCATCAACTGCAAGGTTTTCACTAAAATCTGCAGGCGCAGCCAAAACTATTTCATCCCTTATTATTTTTCTGAATTTCAGAGCCGAGTGTTTGATATTTCTTCCGGCAATGGCTATATCCGCATCGCCGTTCTTAATTTTCTCGATTGCCTCTCTGCTGTTGCCTATTTCAATTTGAAAGAAGCTGTCCTCACCTGATATTCCGCATTCGCTGATCATTTTGGGAAGAATATAGGTTCCAGGTATAGAACTTGCTATTAGTCTGACAACACCGCCGAAAGTTCCGTCTACAATCTCTGACTTAAGGTGTTCTATGCTCTTCATCGTATTCTTGCAGAATGAATGAAAAATCGTCCCCTCTGCTGTGAGAGAAAAATCCTGACTGTTGCGGTGTATCAGACGGACACCAAGCATTTTTTCAATCTGCCCTATCTGGTGACTGATTGATGCCTGACTTACTTTCAGATTCCGTGAAGCGTTGGTAAAGCTCTTTTCATTTACAACTTCGATAAATGCCCTTACCTGTTTCAGGTCAAAATTAAAATCCTTAATATTCATATGCTCTCCAATAGCTGTTGATTGACAGGTATGTCAAAATAAAATTTACTTCCAGACCCGGTTTCGGAAACAAAGCCTATGGATCCTCCCATTTTCTCAACGAGCTGTCTGGTAATTGCAAGGCCAATGCCAATGCCGCTGAAATTTCTCGAACTACCCTCGCCTCCCTGCCTGAACCTGTCAAATATTATATCTCTCTTGCTGTCATCTATACCTATTCCAGTGTCACTGACGGAGAAATTAATGCGCTCGTCCGCGACATGATAAGTGATACATATTTCTCCAATGACTGTAAATTTAACTGAATTATTAAGGAGGTTGAAGAGTACCTGTTTCAGCCTTGACCGGTCAGCCTGTATGGTAAATTTGTCATCACAGCCCTTTTCTGTGGTTAAAGCAATATTATCCTTCTTTAAAACTGAAAGCCTGTGTAAATATATAGCCTCTATCTCATCAATCAGCTCGTTTAAATTTACATCGGTTATATCAAACAAAAAATTTTTTCCTTCAATATTTGATAAGTCGTTTAAATCGGAGAGAAGCGATGTGATATGATTTGCCGAGTTGACGATGATTGAAAGATATTTATTCCTCCTGCTCTTTGAAAATTCCTGTTCAATCAGCAACCGTGAAAATCCGGAAATGCTGTTCATTGGAGTTCTGATTTCATGACTGAGATTATCAATCAAAACTGTCTTAAACTCCTCCAGCTTGAGGGCTTTGCTTTTCTCGACAATCAGTTCCTCTTCAAATTTCTTTCTGTCTGATATAATAATATTTATTCCAAAGATAGATTCTTTGATCTCAGAAAAATCCATAAGAATGTAAAGAGCCTTGATATTAACAAACTCATACTCCCCGGATTTTCTTTTTATACGATACTCCAAATCTATAAGCTCCCCTTCACCTGCATTGGCAACGATGCCTGCACAGAAACGATCATCTGGATGGATGAGCTCTTCCCATGCCTCAACTGACAACGGCGTCTCATTTTCACTGTACCCAAGACTCTGAAACCAGTTCCCTGAAAATACTATTTCTCCCGACTGAGGATCAAGATGGAAGAGGCCGCAGTTTATCGAATCGAGAAGATTTTCAATTTTATACTTTTCTATATTAGACAGTACTTCTGACTCCTTTAATTTTAAAAGAGGCTTAGCAATTCCAAATTCAAATATCCCTGAATAGATGGAGAAAAAAGCCAGAGGTTTAAGGCCGTATCCGATCAGATCAGTCACGCCGTATAATTCCGGGTCAAGAGCGAGCAGAAACTGAGAAAAAATTGAGAGAAGCAGTGCTATAACTATTGCAGAATGCAGGACCGGCTCTAAACAGTTATCATTTTTTATCATATATAAAATTGCCGCCAGAAGGGTCAGACAGATAAAGTAATCTCCTGAAATTTTGACATTGGTAACGCCAGTGCCTTCAGTATAAAATACCGGCAAAAACCCGGGAATGCTGATTAAAATAATCACGGCCAGAACCACTGAAAGGAATACTATTCTCAATAAATATATTTTGATCTTTTTTTTAAAAATACCGGGTAATATTAGAAATGAAGCAGCTTCCGTAAATCTTGCAAGAAACACAATTATTTGAGAAAAATACTTTTTTTAGACAAAGTAAATTGAGCAGATCGAGGAAGCCCACAGCCAGAAGCGCAATAGAGAGTAATATGAGGAATCTGTCATGAGTAATATGTCTTATTCGTTCTATATATGAGTAGATAAAGAATATTATTACCACCGACAGGAATAAAACAAGTTCCTGTGAAAGCTCATAATTATAAGTTGATATTATAATAAGAACGATAATAAAAATCAGCCACTGCAGAAAAAGCAATGGCTTTACAGGAGCGAAAAAAAAACTATAACCCTTTTTCCCCATAAAATATTTATTACAAGAAAAAAGATTTTGTCAACACTATTTTTATCAATCTATATACTGATGCGGCTCTAATTGCAGTGATTTATTTATACTCTCTGAACGGCCGCAGATGAATGAAATTACGCCGCCTTCTTATTTGACCTTCTCCATATTTTCATTTTTTCTGCTTCTTTTATCAGCTCATCCCTAAAATCGGGATGAGCAATTTCAATTAGTTTCTCGGTTCTCATCCACGTAGGAGCACCTGTCATTTTAGCCGCACCGAATTCAGTAACCACGTATTCAACCATCTGTCTCGGTATAGTTACAATCGAACCTTCATTAAGAGCTGGAATTATCCTGGACTGAAGCTTCCCCTCCTGATCAGTAAATGTAGAAGGAAGACATATAAAGCTTTTCCCTCCCGGTGACCATTGTGCACCCATAACAAAATCCCACATTCCTCCGTTACCAGATATCTGGCTTCCCTGAAAACTTTCTGCATTTACCTGTGAAAACAGATCTACCTGTACGGCATTGCAGATGCTTATCATATTACTGATTTTGCTTATTGTTCTGGGATCGTTGGTGTAATCCACAGAGTAGGATGCATAAATAGGATTATTATGCAGATGCTCATACATCCTTTGACTGCCTATTGCGAAGGTATAGGCAATTCTTCCGCGATCCAGCTCTTTTTTCATCCCGTCCATCCTACCTGACTCCACCATATCCACGTAAGCATCAACCATCATCTCGGTGTGTCCTCCCAGATTTTTTAAATCTGATTTTGCAATCATTGTTCCGACCTGATTTGGAATAGCCCCGATTCCCAGCTGGATACAGCAGCCGTCGTGTATAAAATCTATAATATTCGAAGCAATCCTCATATCTACTTTATTCGGTTCGGGTGACAGTGCATCATAACATCCGTGTTCCACGGGAGCCTCGACTATGTAGTTTATGTCGGATATATGAACCGATTCACAGGCTCCTCCAATGCAGACAGGCATTGAGTCTACCACCTCGGCAATGACAACAGAACTGTTCCGGATTTTCAGCAGTGTTTCAGAGTTCTGCGGGCCCAGGTTGAAATTTCCATTTTCATCCATGGGAGAAACTCTGATGATTGAATACCACATTACATTATCCGATAATCCATGGTTATTATAATAGTAAGACTTAACAGACGGATTCTGGGCATAGTATTCATATACGTTGTTTACATTATGATATAGTATGGGCGAATAAAACGCGCTGTTAAATCCTTTATCTATCATACGCGTCAGTTTACTCCACTGCCAGTCGACGTAAATAAAACTTTCAGGATATTTGCCTACCTCGGGAAGAGGCGGAAGCGTTACCGCAGTATAGATAGAAACGTTTTTAAGCTCATCAGCTCTGGCAGCAAGTGCCTGATCGCAGACAACCGGTTTGCCGTTAAAAAATCCGTAGTCAACAACATCTCCGGATTTGATGGAGCTAACCGCCTTCTCTGCACTTACGAGTTTTTGTTTGTACTGGCCTAAATAATTCATGGAGTCCTCCTGTCAATTAGGGAGAACAATAGCAGTAATTCTGAATATTTACAATAATCAAATTATGTATAATTATGTAGGAAAGGTAATAAAAATATGGTAGTGCCAACAATGATTTCTTTGTGGTACTTTTAACCAGTTTCAAACATCTATTGTCTTTTCAACAGGGTGGAATCAACAATCATTTCTTAACGTGAACATCCATTTGATTAAAGGGAATCTCTATCCCTTCTCGGGAGAAATCCTCATATATTTTAATCCTGATTCTGCTCTGAATCTCCTCAACGTAGAAAGATTCGAGTGTCCAGAACATCAGCTTAAACTGCAGGCTCGACTCTCCGAAATTATCAAGCATCACAAACGGTTTGGGTTTCTGAGAGACCAAAGTGTGGGCTGCTGCAGATTTTATCATAATATCCTCAACCTTCGTTATATCACTCCCGTATTTGACTCCAACTGAAATATCAAATCTTGTTTTCTCTCGGTTATGACTCCAGTTTATAATCTTTCCAGAGGTGAAGGATGAATTCGGTATTATCATCACGACAGAATCTCTGGTCATAATACTGGTGGTGCGCAGGCCGATATTCATCACTTTGCCTACTATCTTACCCTCGATCTCGATGATGTCATCAATTTTAATTGAACCGTCGAAGAGCAGAATTATTCCCGAAACAAGGTCATCAAAGAGATGCTGAATACCTAGTCCAAGACCTATGAGAAGAGCTGAGATGCTGGCAATAAAAAACGTTATGCTGAATCCCAGAGATTCGACAAAAACAGCAAATGCAGTTACATATATCATATACTTTATGATCTGCATGAGTGACTTCCCTCTTGCAGCACTTGCCCTGTCTGAACCTGTTCTGTTCATTACAATAATCTGGAAAGCGTAAATAGTTATTCTTGTGAAAAAAATTATCATCATAAGAATAATCACGTGGTAGAGGCTGAAGGATATTTTTTCAGTCCGTATCAGTTTAAACTTGATTACATTGATAAAACTGAATCCGAGAATTTCAAGGATGATACCGGCCAGTGTAATATAGAGAAAAAAATGTATAATCTTTTTTAGAGAATGGACATTATCATCCCCCAGCCTTGATGACAGATATTCTCCTGAAATAATATGAGAGATTATTCTGAAAATTGACATGAAGAAAAGCAGAGTAATTACAATGAGCAAAAACTGGTCTATTGAAACTGATATTGACCTGAGACCCTGAATAAATCCGTCAAAATAACTGATCAAAGTCTGAAATATTTCTTTCATATAACAATTCCCTGCCTGACAATTTTTTTATTCTAACAAATGCATTCTACATAAAGTTAACCGAGTATTCTTTCCGGAGAGAATGTCTGATGAATTTCACATCCGGTTTACCTACTGCGATGACTGCATGCACTCTGTTTCCATCAGGTATCTGAAGATATTCCTTAAGATCTTTATCCCTGTTGACGGCCTCAACAGCAAATCCGATAAGACAGGTGCCGAGCTTCATATAATGAGCGAGCATGCAGATATTATAAGCGGCATAGGTTCCGTCTTCAATGGGAGTGCTTCCGTCCATTGAGCCGTGTACAACAATAAGAGAGGGTGCACTGTGGAAAAGAAGATCTATACCCTTATCTGATTCCTCTATGGCCATCTGCACTGTTTCATAGTGATCCCTGTAGTAATTGATCAAAGCCTTACCCATAATTGGGAGAGAAAGCAATCTTACGAGAGGATTGGCCGCCAGCCTGTTCATCTTTATGAAAAAGCGTTTAATAAGGAGAGCAAAATCCCAGACTTTTTCGTGTCCGTTTAAAACAGTAAACTCCCACTCCTGAAAGTTACTACCCGACGGTGCTGTGACTGCGAATTCGACAAGATCCCTCATTTGCTCATCACTTACTGAATCTTCAGTAAATTTTCTTATACTGCGCCGGGATCAGCATATATTTATAATCCCCTGAGGACTGAAATCACTGCTGGTGCAGATCTTTTCATTGTAGTCAAATGAGAAGTAGTCAACTCCCTTCAGTGCAGCTTCAAATGAAACTGCATTAAATGCGCAGACTGCATAGCAGTGAGAACATAGCATACATTCATTATCATTCACTTCTGCAATATTATTGTTGAGAAAAAGAACATCCTTCGGACATATCTCGACACACTTCCCGCATCCGGTACACCTGCTGCTGTCTATTAACGGCGCTAAACCCATAGTGATCACCCTGATTCATTTTTATATATAGATGATAACATAATACTTTCACGGGAGCAAAATTTTCAAGTCTATTCCAGTTTGTTTAATTACATAATACTTTATATTTGCAATTCACAAATATAGGCACCCCGCCTGCTCCAGTCTGGAAATAAAAAAATGGACCACAACTCTTTTTATTTCCATATTGGCTTCGGTGCAGAATATTGCTATAAAAAATAGTAAATTTATTTTATAAATGTTGAATTCATTTTTAAAATAATATTGACACAGACTCTCGATAATATACTTTGACAATCAATTCATGAAACGGGGCGTGGCTTAGTCAGGTAAAGCGCGTGGTTTGGGACCATGAGACCGGAGGTTCGAATCCTCTCGCCCCGAATTCAGGAAATAAAATGCGCCCGTAGCTCAGCTGGATAGAGCAACGCCCTTCTAAGGCGTGGGTCAAAGGTTCGAATCCTTTCGGGCGTACATAAAAAAAAGCCTCTTCAGTTATGGAGAGGCTTTTTTACGTCCTGTTTTTCTTCTGCAGCACATTTCCTTCTTTTTTTTAAATAACTGTTGATAATACTCTTTTATTGCCATAAATTATAGAGACGACAGCTTAATCTTATAAAAAATATATGGAGATAATCTGATGACAATTTTCAAGTGGGATGCCGGATATGCAACTAACATCCCCTTCATTGATGAACAGAATCAGAGAATTTTTAACCTCCTCAGGGAACTTCACTCCTTGATAGAGAAAGAGAAGAGTAAAAAGGAGATATACGATACAGCCCGGGAACTCTTTGAGTATTCTCTTTACCACTTCGGCGAAGAGGAAAAATTTCTCAGGATGCACGGCTACCCTCTTTTGAAGGATCATAAAGAAGTTCACGAATCATTTCTTGACAGTCTGAAGGAACTCCAGCTGAGAATTGAACAGCAGCAGAAATCCTTTTCGTCAATTGATTCTACAGGAAAACTCATAGAAAGTCTGAAGAAGCACATTACCGGAATGGATCACGACTACCTTTACCTGAACAAAAGCATTCAATTCGGATAAATACATTTATATAAATATCATTCAAAAAAAATCTTGACAATAAGGCCAGTATTTTAAATTGTATCTCCATTGCAATAAATGGTGACTGTAGTTCAATGGTAGAGCCCAGGATTGTGATTCCTGTCGTTGCGGGTTCGATCCCCGTCAGTCACCCAGAATAAAACCCCGCTTATTTAAGCGGGGTTTTTTGCGTTTAAGAGAAGTTCCGGAAAGAGAGGAGCCCGATATAGTATCTATTGATATTTTGGAAAAAAATTACTGATGACCAGCCTGCATTATAAAAAGAAAGGCTTCTCCCATTGCTGCGATGTCCTGAGAGGAGCCATGAATCCCGGTAAAGAATATAATCATCTATGCCGATCTATACATAAAATAGTGTAATTATAGAAGGGTAATTATGATAAAAGTATACAGGCGGATCAGCGAGCGACTCCAAAAACTGGAAAATTTTTACGTCGAAGGAATGACTCCCATAACACACTCCTCTGAAATGACTGATGAGATTCATCACCTTGTCAAAAAAGGATATCTCGATGATAGCGTTTTTATCAGACAGGGAGAGCATTACTGCCAGCTAGATGAATACCCGCTGCTTCTTAAAGGCATCAGAACCCAGCCCTACGGCATCTGGTTTCATATCAGGATGTTCGTATTATGTGATCTTTCCGCTCTTGTGCGGAACTTTCTGATTGCGATGATACTGTTATATCTGATCTGTCAGGTCGCCCTGTAGAGTTATAACAGCAGCTCCGGTACACAGCCTTCTGGAAAAAATTTAATTTATTAAAAATAAAGCTGTCCTCATCTTTGACTTCTCCTTCTTTTTGGTTATATTATTACTAACGTTATTTAAACATCCTGGAGGCCGGAATGAAAGAAAATCTGAATCTGATAGAATCTTCAATTTTGAAAATATTCAGGCATAACAAAAAGCAGGCAGAAGACTCAATGTCTTATAACTCTGTTGTAGAACAGGCAATAGATCTGCTCTCTGCTGATTTCAGCAAGATTGTAGATGCTCTTGTTGAAAAAGGTTTTATTCTTGTAAATGGTAATGAAATCATTCTTACAGACAAGGGGGATGAGTTCCTTTACAAGATGAAACTCTACGATGATTATTGAAAAAATGCAGGGCAGAAGGATATTTCTCTGCCCTGCTTAAAATTTTTTTAATCATATAAAATCCTGCATATAAAATAGAACAGATTTTTTTAATCAAATGCTGTTCTCCTGCAACTTTTACCTTGATTTTAATGTCTCTATTATTCTAATGGGCTTTTAAAATTTATACATTAATTAAATTATATACTCTTTTTTTTACAGGAGACCATAGGACATGAATAGTGCCATACAATCTGAACATATTGATAAAAAGTTGACTCAGGATGAAAAGACTTCATATATAAAAGCTGTAATGTTCAGCATCTTTGGAACAGCAACGCTGATGCTTCTCATTGCAAACACCCTTTTCCACTTTGCCTGGTTTCCAATACTAGGTATTTTAAAATTTCTTATACCTATAGTGTGGTTCAGCAAAATATGCACAAAATTGATCAGTGTTGTTGGAATGTCATGGATAAGCGTAAACAATTTTCTTGTAGAATATCTTCTGAAAGTAAAAGTTAACGTAGAGGGAACGGATAATCTGACTGAAAAGGACTGGTATCTTGTTATATCAAACCATCAATCCTGGGTAGATATAATAATACTTCAGAAAATATTCAACAGGCGCATTCCATTTCTGAAGTTTTTTCTAAAAAAGGAACTTATATGGGTGCCTTTCATGGGCATCGCATGGTGGGCTCTTGACTTTCCTTTCATGAAGAGATATTCCAGGGCCTTCATAGAGAAGAATCCTCATCTTAAAGGAAAGGACATCGAAATAACAAGGAAGGCCTGTGAAAAATTCAGATACATGCCGGTATCGGTGATGAATTTTGTTGAAGGAACCCGTTTTACAAAAGAAAAGCATGAAAGACAGAAACCGCCATTCAAATACCTTTTAAAACCCAAAGCAGGGGGAATCGGGTTTGTATTCACAGCAATGGGTGAATATCTTCACAGCATACTCAATGTTACCATAATATATCCGCAGGAAAGAAAAGATATATGGAGTTTTCTCTGCGGAAGAGTCCGGGACATTGACATTATAGTAAAAAAAATCCCTGTAACTCCCGACCTCATAGGCAACTACTCTGAAGATTCTGAATATCAGGAGAGATTCAAGAAGTGGGTAAATGATCTCTGGCAGGAGAAGGATGATCTGATCGCATCAAGAAAGGAGAAGTAGCAGAGAAATCAGTAACCGGCTATCTTCAGCTCATTTACAATTGACACGAAGAAAGCCGGTGCATCAAAACAGCCCACTCCGGTAAGAAAATGCATCCCAATAATATCAGAATGGGACACAAGCGCCTCTCCCCTGCAGTCTACAATGCCTCTGAAATTCCCCCATCGGCTTGACATGACCGAAACCAGCCCGTCATTTGCACCTTCATGTTTATATAACATATTGAACATGACCCTCCATAGAGGATTTGGAAATTCTGAATTTA
>CAYNFB010000003.1:22200-34045 GCA_964396355.1 uncultured Leptospirales bacterium
ATAATAGACCCCTTTCATATCAGGAGTTAATTTATTAAAGCTCTTCATATATGCCGGTGTGAGCTGTTTGCCGGCTCTTATACTCATGGGGCTGCTGTCACCGATCAGTCTCGCATAGAGATCCACTATTTTTCCGGCATACCTCTTTCCGGGTATTCCATTCAGTATTACATCCGCCATGGCGCTTCCTCTGTGGGGAGTGGCTATTGTTGTAAGACTGGCTACTTTATGGGCCATGCCTAGCCTGCTTATCATATATCTGGCCTCAATGCCGCCCCTGGAATGGGCGATAATATTAACCTTGCTTCGTCCTGTTTCCCTGATGATGGAGAGGATTCTTTTTTTCAGGTGACGGGCATTGGAATCATACACACCGTAGGCCTGCTGATTCCCCGTATAGACAGAAGCACCTCTGCTTCTGAGTACCTCAGGAATATCACCCCAGTATTTAACGAGCATTGTACTGTCCCTGAAGGCTATGCCGTGTACAAGCAGAACAGGGTAACGGGTACTGCAGTAGTGATCTCTAACCGTAACTGCTGAAGTCCGGCATGAAAACGCGATAAGAAGAACAAGCATTCCGGCAGCAGTATATCTACTCTTCCGGGTTATAGAAATCAAAATATTTCCTCCTTCAGTGCTCAAATAACGTGAACAGTCTTGTTTTTTTTAATAAAAAAATCAATGTATAAACCATGCAAATTGTTAATTAAATTTTTCTTTTTGATTTATTATGATTATTATAATAAAAAGTTTAAAAAGAATAAAGTACAGCTGAAAATAATTTTATTCAAGGCAAATCGATGACCAAGAGAGCGCTTCTGGTAATAGATGTACAGAATGAATTTTTAACAGGAAGCCTTCCTGTTGCATATCCTCCAGACAGCTTTGAAAATATACTCAAAGCCATTGATGGTGCGAATATGATGAAGATTCCCGTTGTAATATTCCAGCACAGCTCAACTCAGGAAAATTCAGATCTCTTTGCCAGGGGAACTCCGGAATGGGAGATATGCCCTGAAGTACTGGAGCGGGAACACTTCTGTCTCATAGAGAAGAGCCTGCCCGGCAGCTTCAAGGGTACGGGGCTTGAGTCATGCCTGAGAAAGAACGAAATTGATACAGTGGTGATAAGCGGCTATATGACTCAGCTCTGCTGCGACACTACAGCAAGAGAAGCATACCACGCCGGATTCACTGTCGAATTTTTATCTGATGCAACGGGAACAATGGATACGGCAAACACTGCCGGCAGGGCATCAGGAGAGGAACTGCACAGGGCAATACTGGTGACCCAGGCCATGAGGTTCAGCAGGGTCATTTCAACCAGTTTGTGGCTCGATGAAATAAACCTGCAGAGAGTAACGAAATGATACTGAAAGTACTTCTATGGATTAACCTGAGCCTTCTCTATCTTCACGAGATGGATGCCGTGCATACCAGGGAGTGGCGCATGATGATAATCATGAACAGAATGGGCAACACAACGGGTCACAGAATCTTTACTGCCCTGCACTTCTTCATGTTTATAGCTGTTTTTTATCTGATCGATTTTCATTTTAATTATCTCTTCTGGTTTATAAATATATTTCTCATCCTTCATTTCTTTCTTCATATTATTTTTCTCAGGCACTCAGAAAACAGGATGGGAAATATATTCTCCTCAGCAATTATTGCATCAATGGCTCTTATTTCATTTGCATCAATAGTCACAGCTCTGACAGTATAACAGTTAGATTTTTTCTGAATAAAATAGTCCTTATTTTAAATGAATCCCAGGGGAGGCAGATATGGATAAACGTTTCTTCATAACCAATGTATTTTCTTCAGAAAAATACAGCGGTTCAGGACTCGTAACTGTAATTCTCAGCAGTGAACCGGAAGACGATGTACTTAAGAAAATTGCAATGGAATTTCCCCTGGCAGATACTGCATTCGTCATAATGCCACGGACGAAAAGCAGGATTTTCAGACTCAGGATCTTCTCTTCCGGCAGAGAAATTTCCTTTGCAGGACATCCTCTCATCGGCAGCGCACAGGTCATATGGGAACAGATTCTAAAAAAATCAGGAGATCTGGTATCAATGGAGCTCAATGATTCCTCTGTTACTGTAGGCATTGAACCGGACAAAGATCTGTTCTGGATCGTTCCGGATCAGCCTGCTTCCGGAATTACTCATGACCGTGACAGCATTGGAAAGATCCTTGGACTCACGCCTGAAGATATTATACAGGATCTGCCTGTTCTTGAAATAGCATCGGGTAAGTCATTCATTATAATCCCCGCAGTGGGTCTCATGTCTCTGAGAAATGCCCGGTTAAACATGGAGCTCTACGACCATTATTTTAAAAACAGGGAGAGGCTGCCGCTTTACATCTATTCAACCAGAACCTACCGTATGGAAAACTCAATCAATGCACGTGTCTTTGCCCGTCATTCAGGAATTCCCGAGGATCCTGCATCGGGAAGCGGAGCGGCCTGTCTCGGCGCATACCTCAGGCTATATTCATCCCCCCATGGGAATATAGATGTTACTATTGAACAGGGGCATGAGATCCACAGAAGCTCCATTATTCATCTCAGAGTCACAGCAGGAGATAATGAGGATGAATTTACAGTCGGCGGCAGAGTAACTCCCATTGCAGAGGGCAGACTCCTTTAATTTTTTTAATTTACAGGTAAGAGATTTTCACATCAAATGTCATTTATAAAAAATTACAGGAATCAGAATCTTCATATGAAACGATATTTTAATATAACATTAATACTGATATTTCTTTTAATGCCTCTGTCTATAACCCGGGCGCAGCAGAACCCGTCGGGGATTGACTGGAAGGAGATAGACACCGGAACATACAGGATAGTTTTCCCTCCAGAAATTGAACCTCTGGGACAGTATGTAGCAAATCTCATGGTTCACTATGAAAAATATAATTATAAGAGCATGATCACCCGTCCACGGAAAATACCAATAGTGCTTATAAATCAGTACAGCCAGGCAAATGGTTTTGTCTCCACTGCGCCATTTTACTCTCACTGGTTCACCACCCCGTCATCCTTTGATTCTATCGAATGGTTTAAGGGACTGGCCGTACATGAGGGCCGCCACATGGCGCAGATAAATAAACTCAAAGACGGAGCCGGTAAAGGCGCATGGAGAGTGCTCGCAGGCCCACTGGGCACGGCTGCATTTCAGTTTCTCTACGTACCGACCTGGTTTATGGAGGGAGACGCAGTAACAATGGAGACTGCTCTGACCCGGGGCGGACGGGGACGGCTCCCATCCTTTGACCTATGGCACAGGACACTTGAACTCTCGGGAAAACGTTATTCATATTACAGGTCATATCTTGGAGCCCGGGATGATCTCTATCCCTATGCAGACTACTACAGGCTGGGATATATCCTCTGTTCCTACGTGAGAAATCACTACGGCCTTACGGTGTGGAACAGGGTACTTGAGAGAACCGGCAAATACTTCCTTTTCCCCACATTCGACAGCGCTCTTGAAACAGAAACCGGAAAGGACATAGACGAGATATACCAGGGAGCAATGGATGAGTACAGGAGTCTCTGGATGATGCAGAGTTCAGGCATAGAAATAAGCGGCAGTAAAATAGAATCTCCACTGACAAAAAGCGGCTGGCACAGCTATCTCTATCCTCACAGTACAGATAACGGCAGAATTACCGCTCTGCACTTTACCAGGAACAGAACTCTTTCACTTGTCGAAATTAAAAATAGTAAAGTTATAAAAAACATACGTCAAATTCCTTTTTCTGCAGCATCCTCTTCTCTTATCAATGAGCGAGGCATATCCTTCGGAGGTGATTATGCCCTGTGGAATGAACAGATCCCTGATCCCAGATGGCAGTACCGCACTTATTCAGATCTGAGGCTGCTGAACACCAGGACCGGGGATCTGGAATATCTGACTGACTACGGCAAGTATACTTCATCTTCAGTTTCGGGTGACGGAAGACTGGCAGTTGCTGTAAACTACGGGCCCGAGATGAAATACAGGGTCGATGTTATTAGAATATCAGATAAAAAAATTATTGAAAAACATACTCTGCCTGAAATAGGACATATCTACGATCCATCGGTTTCCCGTGACAGAAGCAAGATAGCCTTTGCAGTACTATCGACAAAGGGAAATGCACTCTTCTGGATCGACAGGTCCACCGGTAATACAGAAAAAATCATAGACTATACGTTTAAAGAGAGAATGAAGTCACCTGTCTTTTCTGAGAAATACATATTCTACGTCTCGGATTACTCAGGGATTGACAATATCTATGCTCTTGACAGAGTCAGTAAAGAAAGATACAGAGTGACATCCAGACCCTTTGGTGCATACTTTCCTTCTCTTTCCAAAGACGGAAATACGCTGCTCTTCAATGATTATTCTGTCAACGGCTACTCGGCATCATCAATGAAAATCATTCCATCTGCGTGGATGCCTCTAAATAAAGTAGAGACAAGGCCGCTTAACTACATAGACCCCATAGCAGAACAGGAACTAGGTGCTGACAGGGAAAGTGTAAACAGTATTCCTGATAAAAAATACCAAGTTGAGAATTACAGTCATCTGGCAAATGCAGTCAACGTAATGGGATGGTTTCCTTTTTTTAATTCCACAGATACAAATTTCTCTATCTCTTTGATATCCCGGGATATACTGCATACAATTGAGTCCTCTTTGTCATATACGTATAACTTCAATGAGAACACAAATGCTGTTTCCGGTACTGTTATTTACAGCGGCTTCTATCCTGTTCTAAAGGTGCTTGGAGGCTATGGAGAGCGGGCAGTATACCTTGAGGAAGAGAACCGGACCGATGAGACAGTGGAATATTCCACGTGGAAAGAAAAAACTGCTGCAGGAGGCATATCCCTCCCCCTTAATTTTTCAAGAGGTATTCACGGTACATTTATAAATATTTCAGTCGAGGGCGGATATATCGAAATTTCAGACAAGGACAATGAAAACTATTCTATCTATGAAGATATTGAATCAGACGGCAATCTAAAATATATGACATACTCCCTGGACTTTACACATAATATTCAGGGTGCAATGAACAGCCTTGGACCGAAATACGGACAGGTGATAAATGCATCGTTTTCCCACACTCCCCGGGAGAGTGACTACAGAGGCAGGATATTGTCAGTTGATTCAAAATTATACTTTCCCGGGTTAACCGACACTCACAGCCTCCTCTTCTCAGGCTCATATGAATACAATGACTATGTAAGCTATCTCTTCCCGGGAACATTCCTCTTTCCCCGAGGGTATGACTCGGTGAGGCATGAAAGATTCTTCAAGGGGGGAATAGATTATTCCATGCCGCTGATAAATGTTTCAATTCCCCTATGGAAGCTGGTATATATAAAAAGATTTATCGGAACTGTATTCTATGACTATGGAGCCGGAATTACAGGCGGCGAAAAAACGCTCTACAGATCTGCCGGAGTTGAAATTACAGCAGAACAAAATCTCCTGTCAAATGTATATCTTCAGATTGAGGCGGGGATGAGATATTCAAGATGTTTCGAGACGGATGAGAACGTCTATGAATTTGTACTGAAGGTGCCGATGTATTAAAGATTATCAGGAAAGCGGTTTTTCGTAAACCGCTTTCCTGAGGAAAAGTACATTATTCAATATTATCTGAAATCTCTCCGAACCTGTTCTTCCAGGACTCTTCAGGATTTCTGAATACAACATTTTCTAATTTGAAATTTTCAGGATCGATAACTCTCCCGTCAAGCCACTCAACAGTCTCCTCATACTCCTCATGAGATTTATCGGAAAGCACCTCTATCACATGGTCATATTCCCAGGAACCGCCTGTATCCTCAGGAGGACAGGCCATCTTGCCGTCAATACATGCCGGATAAGTCTGCTTCTCATCGGCGGGTATGATTTTCTCAAGCACCACGTCGTGTTCCCAGCCGTTATCAAAGTCATACATATACTCAAAATTCTGCTTTTCAGCGGTCAGGTGATCTGAAATATGCTCCTGTCTTTCGTTAAGAGCCTCGTAAATCATCTCATCATCAGGAAGTGCTATTATGTAGATCGTATCGCTGCTGTCGGTCAGAACGAATTCATGAAGAGCCTTATCCTTCCATCCCATGGCATCCTGAAATGCACAGTGAAGATCCCAGAAGGTATAGTTTCCCGGGACCTGTACAGTTCTCCACACAGGAACTTTAATATCTTTCAATTCAATCCTGAACTGATAAATTTTATTTGCGTCGCTATTATTCATTTCAATTTTCCTTTTAAATTTACTGCTTATTTGCTGAAACTATCTTAATTTATAATATTTTTTATAAAAAACTTTTTATTAACCCTGCCTCTCTGAGGCAAGAATATTTTATAATAAAATAAGCTTTTTCAGATATTAGTCAATAGAATACTATGACATCAATACATTGAGGAGTTCATCCTCGTCAAGGAAGACTATGTGGGCTCCGTTGAAATTCAATTCCATTGCCTTCTCTATTTTGCGTCCGTAAGTAGAATAGGCCCAGCACCGGTTTGACAGTGTTCCGATGACGATATAATCGGTTTTTTTATTAACGATACTGCGGGTTATTCCGCCCAGGTTCTCAAGAAGTTCTTCAATCACCCTCCTTTTGCCGCACCGCATCTGCCCGGTGAAGACAAAATTGCGCCCTTCTATATCAATCCTGGCATCTCTGTCGATGATCTCATCAATAGTCTTCAGCACGGGAGCACCTGATTCCATAAATCTGTTAAGGTAGAGAGAATCATCGTAGAGATGAGAATCGGCTTTTTCCTCAATAAAATTTCCGAAAAATTTCATCATCTGACTGTGCTCGCTGCGGGAGATCCTTCCATCGGCAAGAACCTGAGTTATCAGACTGTGTATTTCTCTAAAGGGCCACCGGTCTTTATTGCTGTCGTGAACTGTCATCCATCTGCGGAGAGTTAAAAGTTCATCCTCTTTGATTATTCCATCGGCAACAATCCCATGAATAAAACCGTGAAGTTTTCTCATCTCTGATGTAAAACAGTCCACTGGCCCCCTGGGGCTTTCAAAATTCATACAGAAATCAATAAGTTCATCTTTTACACTATTTTCAAAAGATTTAGCCTCTACAGCCTGAACAATCAGCTCATAGAGTTCTGCAAAGGGATAACTATCCTTCAGATCTATATGATTTTCAAGCCATGCCTTTAAAGCCTCCATTTCTCTGTCATTGATTTTAGAATCAGATGAAATTCCCATGAGAAATCCTTCAAGAACCTGCAGTGCTCTTGACTCATTTGTAACTTCTGCACTGATCCCCATAGATCCTCCTCTGCAGTAAAAGTAGCCTCATATTCCGTTTCATAAACCTATTATTAATCAGATATATCTGCAGTCAAGAATTATGCAGGCAAGACTCTGAAAGAGCTATCGGGTATCAATAATTCCGCTTATAGACAGTTTTACTTGACATTAAAACATTTACAATATTTATTGGAGAAAATGAAAATGCTGGAATTATCTATGGATATAGTAATAAGATGCTATGGATTTTCTTCTTTTTAACAGCCAGTAATACACAAAGACAGTTAATCGAAATTATACATCTATATCCCGGAAGCATTGCTACTAAAAAACAAGGAGTACTACCATGGAACAGGGCGTAGTCAAATGGTTTAATGACAGTAAGGGATACGGATTTATTGAAAAAAATGAAGGTGGTGACATTTTCGTTCATCATACAGGAATAATAAGTGAAGGATTTAAAACACTGCAGGAAGATCAGAAGGTTGAATTTGAGGTTGAGAATACTCCAAAGGGACCAAGAGCAGTTTCTGTCAGGACAATATAGTATTTAATCACTCAAAATATATCATCAAACCCTGATCTTAGAGGTCAGGGTTTTGTTTTCAATTTATAAAACATAGGAGGCATTTTGGCCAGAAAAAGAAAGAGTCCTTACGAAGCGGCAAAAAGACAGAAGGAACTTGAGAAAAAGAAGAAAAAAGAAGAAAAGAAAAAACGTAAAGAAGATGCACATATTCAGGATGTAGATTTAGAGACAAATGATCTTATAGATGATGCAACTGGTGAAGAGAATACGTCTGATGCAGATGTACAGCCGGAAAAGAGCTGAAATAACCAGGGTGTCAACCCTGGTTATTCTTTAAGGATCAATTTTTATCTGTAGGTGGATTATATTTATATTCGTTTTTAAGAAATTCAGAGATAATATTTAACTGCTTTTTATCAGCAATATCAACAGCCCGCTCACCTTTCCTGTTAAATACATCAGGATCAGCATTTTCCCCTGCAAGAATCTTTACTATTTGAATATCACCACCTGCTGCTGCGTAGTGTAGAGGAGTACTCCTGTCGCGGGTCTTCACATTTACATCGGCACCTTTTTTTATAAGAAACTTAACATTGTCGGATTTCCCTCCGATTACCGCCCCGTGGAGAGGAGCATAGTCGTTACCGGATAATCCATTTATATCAGCACCCATGGAGATAATCTGTTCTACCAGTTTTAAATTTCCATGCTGCGCAGCGGTAAACAGTAGAGTGTTTCCCTCATTTCCTTTGGTGTTTATATTTATTTTCTGAGATAAGGCCTTCTCAACCTCACCGAATTTTTTCGAAATAATCAGTTTATTCAATCTTGATATTTTTTCTCTTTCGTATCGGGCGAGTCGATTTTGTTTCTCCTTATCAATCTGTTTTGTCAGTTTTACAACAAATTCCCGGGTCTCCTCCATATTAAAAGAAAAGGTAAGAACAGCACTGTTTCCCGAATGTCTGGTTTTAATACGTCCGAAATACTGCTGAATTTTCTCCATATTCCTGCGGTTAGAGGTTACGGAGCTTATAGCCTTGCTTCCTTTTCTTCTTGCATACATGTCGGCAAGAGTAAGAGCCAGACTCGAACCTACAATTGTGAAGTGACTGATCATCAGCAGCCTCTTTCCATCGGAAACATTTGCTCCCTGAAGCCCGGTGAAGAAGGTCACACCATTACGGTTTGTACTCATCCCCATATCTATAGACTGAAGAGCAGTAATCGCCTTTATAAAAACATTGGCATCAAGCCCCTTTCCCAGAACAGCACCCTGCTTAACGGCATTCTCCATCTTTTCCTTAATATAAGAGGAAACGTGGATATTCATATAAAAAGTCTTGTCTTTACAATCTGCAATAAAACTTCTCTGTATTGTCGAGGATTTGACATTATTGCCTTTACGTTTTTTCAAATAGTTTTCTATTGTATTCTTTTGGCCGAATACGAGTATTCCATCTGAAATTGTAAAATAAAATTTCTTTTGCTTATCAATTAGGTAGATTGCCGACTTATCTGATTGATGCTTAGTTTTAAGGATTTTATCAGGAATAAGAATTTTTTTAGATATGCTGACCATCATAATCATTCCTGATTTTTTTTCAACTTCCCTACTGTTAACAGCAGAGAGAACCTCTTTCACATTCAGTATACTCAGTCCGAATTCAGCAAGAGCATCTTCTGTTTTTTCATATAATTCTTCACCCATGAGAAAGGGAATATCTTTGCTGCTTATTCCGCTTTTACCGGCAAATAGAAAAAAGTCCTCTGCGTTTGCGTATGTGTAAATATCCGAATTTTCAGAAACATATTTCAGCTCACTGAGCACACCTGCCCTGAGAGGTGCAGATATAATAATAAGCAGAAATAAAACGGCCGAAATAAAAAATTTTGTCTTCAAAAGAAATCTCCATTAATAATTCAATAATCTTCAATATCTATATTAAACAGGCATTATAGCAATTGATTTTTTGTGTAGGAACTTGATTTTTTTCTGTTGACCTTTCGCCGTCTATACTCTATATTAATAATTGATTTTGCTTACATAATAACCATAAAGAGGGGACTTATGTAACTCATGAATATGAATGACAATAAATTTAATTTTTTCTACAGTATAAATCATGGTGTATGTTATTGCTATGATCCTTCACTAATTCGTATTATTTTCAATGAAGTAAGAAAAATTTCGTCAGAAAGAACTGCTGAATTTGTACCTGTAGAGAACATCTATCCGTTGATAAAAACTTTCCTGAACAGGAAGCACCTATACTTATGGAAAACAGATCTGGAAAGAATTATTTTTGAAATTATCTCCTTCCTGATTCGAGAACCGGATATAGAAAATTTTGATGAAGTGCTTCAGTCCATTGAGTCTGATTTAAAAAAAACTCTCTGGCCGGTTCTTCAGAGAATAAACAATCCTCAGCTGCTGAATATACTCGTTGGAGACATCCTGCTTGAATTAAAAGTTGGTGTAGTTTATACTGCAAAAGAGTACACAGAAAAAGTTTATAATTGCGGAGCCTACGAATCGCTTTATTACTATGAACTCAATGACATAATTGACAGTGTCTTTGCAAAACTCAATGAGATGAAGATTATATAAAGAGATACTGCAAATATGATTGACTGATTGCCCCGGATCACTCATAATTCAATTTTTAAATTAAATTAAGGCTGACCAATGAACCACATACTATATATGGCTCCTGTTAAAGGAATTACCGACAGAATATTCCGACAGGCATTTTCTCATCACTTCAGGGGTATAGACAGAGCCGTTACCCCCTTCGTCGATAACCCGAGGAAGGATATGCAGGAAAAATCTATTATCCGTGAATTCCCGGCTGAAGAGAATTCGTCGATGAAGATCATTCCCCAGATATTAAGCAATGATCCCGTTGAATTTACCTTTATGGCAAATTTTCTATATGATCTCGGATATGGTACAGTTAACTGGAATATGGGCTGCCCCTATCCCATGGTAGTAAACAGGGGAAAGGGTGCTGCAATGCTCAAGGAGCCTGATAAAGTCGATGCATTCCTTGACAGAACACTTAAATTTTTAAAATCAAAAATTTCAATTAAACTGAGACTTGGACTTGAAGAGCCTGATGAGCTTACCCGTCTTGCTCCGGTTTTAAACAGATACCCCATTGAGGAGCTCATTGTCCACGCTAGAACGGCAAGTGATATGTACAAGGGTGCTGTAGATTTAGATAATTTTAAATTTTTTCTGGATAGAACAGAACATACCATCGTCTATAACGGCGACATTGAATCAATCAATTCATACAGAGAAATGAGTGTGAAATTTCCTGAGATAGTGAGATGGATGCTGGGAAGAGGTATTCTGACAAATCCCTTTCTTGCCGGTGAGATAAAAGAGGAAAAGATCATTTCTGACGAAGAAATGATCTCTGCAGTCCATAAATTTCACGATGAACTCTTTTCTGAATACTCGAAAATTCTATCAGGACCCGCCCACATCACAAACAGAATGAAAGCGGTATGGTTTTATATGTCAGATTTCTTTGATGACAGCAGAAAGATTAACAAAGCAATAAAGAAGACCTATAATGAAAAACAATATCTTGAAGTAGTAGAGAAACTCTTTAGAAATGAATTAACAATAAAAAAGAGGTTATAAAATGAATAGTTTTATTCAGTGGATTTCCGGACTAGACTGGTTTATAATTATAGTTCTGTGCCTGACGCTGGGGCTTGCGCCCTTTAACCCTCCGCATATTATTGAAAAGATTGGAATGCTTTTAAAAGGCACTCTTCACAGGCCCCTGGACTGGTTTGATTTTATCCTTCACGGTACTCCATGGGTTATTCTCATGCTGAAGATTTTAATCTCAATAAAATCAAAGATGTAACTTCCCGTATTTTAAAAACACATTGTCTCTCCGTCTGATTTTTTTAAGTTGCCAAATTCCTGATAAATACGATTCATGTAATACATGATCAGTGAAACAGTATATCCAATAGACAAAT
>CAYNFB010000004.1:0-13655 GCA_964396355.1 uncultured Leptospirales bacterium
AGCGCGCTTCGTTCGGGACGAAGAAGTCGGGAGTTCGAATCTCCCCACCCCGAAAAAATGCATATTTAAAAAAAAGTGCTTTTCCTTATCCGAACTTTCCAGTATAATACACTTAAAATTGAATGAATAAAAAAAGTTAACCAATGATTATATTTGAAAGAGAATACCCAACGGGCATAAAACTCAAAGAAGCAATAATATCAGCCATTGCCGGTGAAATCTATGAGATAGAAATGCCCATAACCGTAAGTGAGCCTGAACTGCAGCTTCTTCTCGATGAGGCTCTCGTCAATGCCATGGAACACGGAAATAAATGGGATCCCCGGAAAAAAGTAAAAATAAGAATTATTACACGATGCAGATCAATACAGATAGAAATAAGCGATGAAGGACAGGGATTCAACTACAAAAGCCGGGTCTCTGAGCTGAGGAATTCCCCTCCACTCAGAGAGAGAGGCAGAGGCCTGCAGATGATGAGAGGTCTGTGTCAAACGGAATGGATTGCAAAAAACAATACCCTGAAACTCAATATACCCGTAGAACTCTCCTGCTAGTTAGAACAGTGTCCCCTTCTTCTAAAATGAAAAACTTATCAATATGAACAGCGAAGACCACAACAGAACAAAAACTATATTAGACAGCATCGTAGACGGTGTTTTTACAGTAGACAGAGATTTCCGGATTACATTGATAAACAGATCGGCGGAAAAAATACTCAAAATTGATGCCCGTGATGCCATAGGTAAACCCTGTCATGAGATATTTAATTCAAATATCTGTCAGTATTCCTGTGCACTGAAGGAGACGATCAAAACTGGAGAATCCATAGTAAACAAGACTATCTACATTATAGATCAGGACGGGAAAAAAATTCCCATAAGCATTAATACCTCAATACTCAGAGATGAGGAAGGCGGGATAGTAGGCGGAGTCGAAACATTCCGCGACATAACGGAAGTAAGCAGTCTGCGCAAGACAATCAAGTCAACCTACACCTTTGAAGATATTGTAAGCAAAAACAAAAAGATGCAGAACATATTCGCAATACTGCCCGACATTGCAGAGGGAGGCAGCTCCGTCATAATAGAAGGAGCAAGCGGAACAGGTAAGGAACTCATAGCCCACGCAATTCACAATATAAGCAGCAGAAACAGCAGGAGACTGGTTCCTGTAAACTGCGCCGCCATGCCCGAGACGCTCATAGAATCTGAACTCTTCGGCTATAAATCCGGAGCCTTCACGGATGCCAAGAAGGATAAGCCGGGCAAAATTGCCCTTGCAGAGGGCGGCACACTCTTCCTCGATGAAGTAGGAGAACTGTCACTTTCAGTTCAGGCAAAACTTCTGAGATTTATGCAGGACAGAAAGTACGAGCCCCTGGGAGGAATTAATACTGTTACTGCCAATGTGAGAATCATTGCCGCAACAAATAAGAATTTATCCGACGAAGTCGCAGCCAAAAGATTCAGAGAGGATTTATTCTACAGACTCAATGTGATGAGAATCACCCTCCCCTCTCTCAAGGAAAGAATGGAGGATCTGCCGCTGCTGATACGCCACTTCATCTCCATGTATAATGTGATAAAAGAGAAAAACATTGAGGGGACCTCCGATGAGGTAATGAAAATTCTCATGAACCACCAATTCCCGGGAAACATAAGAGAACTGGAGAATATAATCGAGCATTCATTCATTCTCTGCAAAGAATCATATATACAGACAGCTCATCTTCCGGAGTACCTGAGATCCTTCAATTCCGAACTGACCAGGATAACCAGACTTGATGATCTCGAGCGGGTCCACATAGAAAAAATACTGTCATGGACTGACTGGAATAAAACAGAGAGTGCAAAGCTTCTGGGAATCGATAAATCCACACTATGGCGAAAGATAAAGAGACACGGCATCGAATAGAAATATTGCATAATGAAACAACATCCGTCCCGACCATTGCATTTTGCAAAATAACTCTCCTGAAAATATAATTCCCTGCCTCAATAGAAAAAAAAGGCCACTCCCGCTGGAGACTATTTACCCTTTTTAAACAAAATCAGAGAGTTATAAAGACAAATCCCATCAGATAATACCCAGTAATAGGAATAATCTTTTATCTTACAGCTTTGGCATAATTCTTGCTTATTATATTGGAATGAATAATTTCAATGTACTCATTCCAATCCATGAGAATCGCATTTCACCTTTCCTGGATACCTCAAGAGAGTTTGTGCTTTTGTGTTTCAGAGAGAGCAGCTATGCCGGACGAATATACCTGAACCTGTACGGTGAAACAGCAAGTCTTCTTACCGGTACACTTAACCTGACCCACGTCGTCTGTGATGAATTAAGCAGTGCAGCAGAAGATGCAATCAGAGAACAGTCTATAACGGTTATAAAGAACTGCAGAGGAGCACTGGAGACAGTGGCAGAGCGAATAGGGAATGGAGAAATTGAATCATTGAATAAAATGCAACAAGATAACGATCAAAGAGGGGACAGAATGAAGGTAGCTATAACAACACAGGGTCAGACTATCGATGCCGGAACAGATCCAAGATTTGGAAGAGCGGCAGGATTTATAATCTATGACCTGGAAACAGATGAATTCGTGTACAAGGACAACAGCGTTAATCTGGAATCTGCTCAGGGAGCCGGCATACAGACTGCCAAGAATATCATAGACAGCGGAGCACAGACTGTAATTACAGGAAATGTGGGTCCCAAGGCATTCACCACATTACAGGCGGCAGGAGTGGAGATCTTCCTCTGCAGCGAACCTACAGTTAAGGAGGCAATAGCGGCCTATAAAAAAGGAGCTCTTGCAAATACAGAATCTGCAAATGTCGAAGGACACTGGTAGGACAGGGGAAAGGAGAACAAATATTATGCAGATTGGAATATTTAGCGGGAAAGGCGGCACAGGGAAGACAACTATGTCTCTTGCCATATCCCACCACCTTCACAGAATGGGAATGAACGTAAAGCTCGGGGACTGCGATGTAGAGGAGCCCAATATCGGCCTCTTTCTGCCGTGGGAAACAAAGGAAGTGGACAAGGTATACATGCAGGTCCCTTTTCTCAATAAAGAAAAGTGTATAAGCTGTTCTGCCTGTGATGAAATATGTCAGTTTAATGCAATAGCTATGGTAAAGGGCTTCCCTTTGATTTTCCCGGATCTTTGCCACTCCTGCGGAGGCTGTTTTCTTGCATGCCCTACAAGCGCCATTGAGGAAAAACCTGTTGAGATAGGCACTCTCGATGCCGGCGGAATAGATTCTTTCGACTACCTTGGCGGAAAACTTAACATAGGCCAGATCCAGACCCCGACTATAATAAAAGAGGTAAAGGAGAGAATGGGAAAGATGAAATCTGACATCCTTATTCTCGACTGTCCTCCGGGAAATTCATGCCCTATGCTGGAGGCTGTAAGGGGATGCGATCATATGTTCATTGTTACAGAACCCACTCCTTTCGGATTTAATGACTTCGTCATAGCTGTTGACACTCTCAGAATAATGAAAATGGAATTCAGCGTAATACTGAATAAATATAGAGATGACGATAATGCCACTGTAAAATTCTGCAAAGATGAAGGGATTGATATAATTGCCATGATACCCGATTCAACAGAACTGGCGGTGCAGTACTCGAAGGGAGAGTTTGTCGACTTCATGCTTGAAAATTTTGGAGACGAGATGGGAAAAATATCACATAGAGTTGACCTCCTGATAAAAGGAGAGAATAAGCAATGAACGAAATAGCAATAATAAGCGGAAAAGGCGGCACAGGAAAAACAAGCATAACAGCTTCTCTTGTTGAACTTGAGGGCAGATGTGCTGCTGTTGACTGTGATGTTGACGCGGCAAATCTTCACCTGATCACAAAACCAGACATAAAAGAAAAGCTGCCCTTCTTTCAGGGGCTTGAATTTATTATAAACAGGGATCTCTGCACAGAATGCAATAAATGTGTAAAACTCTGCAGATTTGATGCGATATCAGCTGACTTTGTCATAGATAAAGTCAGCTGCGAAGGATGCGGAGTCTGCGCCTTCTTCTGTCCGGCCAACGCTATTTAAGCAAAGGATAACGAATGCGGCGAAATTTTTGTATCAGAGACAAAGAACGGGCCATTCATATTTTCAAAACTCGGCATAGGAGAGGGAAACAGCGGAAAGCTTGTTGACAGAATAAGGCGTGATGTTAAAAAAACTGCCGAGAGAGAGAATCTCGATGTAATTTACATCGACGGCCCTCCCGGCACAGGCTGCCCGGTAATTGCTTCAATAACCGGAACACAGCTGGTGCTCATCGTCACTGAGCCCAATGTCTCCGCTCTTCACGATCTTGAGAGAGCAGCGGAGCTGACAGCGCATTTTAAGATTAAGACTCTTGTCTGCATAAATAAGGCAGATATTAATCCAGAGGTAACAGACATAATAAAGAAAGTCTGCAGTGACAAGAACATAGAGGTAGCGGGAGAAATCGGATATGATGCGGATTTTCTCAAGTCTCAGAAAAAGGGCGAATCCATAGTATCCTATTCCAATGGACCGGCAGTTCAATCCATCAAAAAAATTCACGCAGCAATAAAAGCAGCCCTCAAATAGGGCTGCAATATATTTGACTCAGGAGGAACAGATGAACAGTACTGCAGATCAAAACGATCAGAAAATTCAGCAGGAACAGGAACAAAAGCAGCTGAATGATACACTGAAAAAAATTAAGCACAAAATTATAGTATTATCCGGTAAGGGGGGAGTCGGCAAGAGTACCGTAGCCGTTAACCTGGCAGCCTCTCTTGCCGCACAGGGTCACAAAACAGGTCTCCTCGATGTAGATATCCACGGTCCGAGCGTACCGAAACTTCTCGGCCTTGAAGGCTCTCCTCTTGATGAGATCGAAGGGAAACTGATTCCGATACGACACAGCGACACGTTAAGAGTTATATCTATCGGTTTTCTTATTCAGGACGACAAAGAGCCTGTTGTATGGAGAGGGCCGCTTAAACACAATGCTATCAAACAGTTTATAAAAGATGTTTCATGGGGAGAGCTTGACTACCTCATAGTAGATTCACCTCCCGGAACCGGAGACGAACCCCTTGCAGTATGCCAGCTAATCGATGATGCTGACGGAGCAGTAATTGTGACAACTCCTCAGGATGTTGCTCTTCTGGATGTAAAAAAGTCTGTCACCTTCTGCAGCAAGCTTTCAATTCCCGTTCTGGGAGTAGTTGAGAACATGAGCGGATTTAAATGCCCTCACTGCGGAGAGACAATAGACATATTCAAGTCCGGCGGAGGAGAAACCATGGCTTCAGAGATGGGAGTGCCATTCCTGGGTCGTTTGCCCCTGGATCCGGGAATAACTTCGGGTGGAGACAGCGGAAATCCATTCTCAACGTCTGAAACTGCATCAGCTGCAGGGGAAAATTTCGCTGAAATATTAAAAAAAATAATTTAATGAGGAGAAAAAAATGAAGATAGCCATACCAGTTGCAAATGATAAGCTCTGCATGCACTTCGGTCACTGCCAGAACTTTGAAATATTCGATGTAGACAAAGAATCAAAACTGATAATCAGCAAAGAGGTTCATGTACCTCCGGCACATGAACCGGGAGTACTTCCTGCATGGCTTGCAGAGATGAATGTAACCTGCATCATTGCAGGCGGAATGGGAAGCAGAGCTCAAAGTCTGTTCACTGAGAATAATATTTCCGTTGTAGTAGGAGCAGAAGTTAAACCGACAGAACAAATAGTCGAAGATTATATAAATGACTGCCTGGTTTCCGGAGATAATACCTGCGACCACTAAAATATGCGTTTTAGTTAACCTTTAAAAATATTCTTCCCTGCAGGGCATGTCTTAATGTAAGGCATGCCCTGCTTTATTAAAACTGTCCATTTTTATATTGATTTTTCCGATAGATAATATATATCTATAAAAAAATCGAGGTTGTTGTCAAAATGAGATCTTCAAAAACCGCCATATTGATAACCATATTACTGTCTTTTATAACGGAGAACAGTGCTTTCAGCAAAGCTGTTATTACAGATAAAATCCTTTCCAGAATAAATACGCCGGGAGATGAGCTTTCCGCAACCCTGAGCCTGGACAAAAAAACTTTTATATTTTCAAGAAAGGAAAAAAATACAGGCAACTCAGATCTCTATATTATGGAGTATGAAAACGGCAAATGGACAAATGCCGCTGCAATAGACAGCTTAAATTCATCCTCCGCGGATAACCAGCCCTTCATCGCAAATGAAGGGAACCTCATACTATTCTCTTCCAACAGGAAGGGAAGCCTGAAACACAGCTCATCAGACAGACCCTCCTATGACATCTACTTCTCCGAAAAAAAGAACAATGTATGGGAAAAACCTGCACTGCTCTTCGGCGCGGTAAACACAACAGATGACGAAATAAATCCTTCAATTTCCAGAGACGGCAAGTACCTGTACTTCACAAGAAGAAAATTCAATGATGAAAAATCTTCCAAAATTGTAAGGGTGAAAAAAATAAACGGCTTATGGGAAGATATATCTACAGTGAGAATGCCCTCACACGGGTACACATCACCGCTGCTGTTCAGTGAATCATATACAAAAAGAGGCTTCTATTTTATCGCAGATAAAGACGGCAGCAGAAATATATACTTCACAGCCACTGATGACACAGAAATTGTAACAGCAATAGATAATGAGGAGAAAAAGCCGGGGGAGCCCCTTTCTCTCTGCGAGATAGACGGTTCATCCATACTAATATCCTCCAGCACTGAAGGAGAAGATAAAAATTATGATTTTTCCATGAAGAGACTGTCTGCCAGCGTAAAAAACCGGACAATGACCGGAATCAGGCTCAATGTCAGCCCAGCCCCGGAACTTAAAGGCACAGGGATTGAAATAAAATTTTTCCTTTTCGAAGATAAAAAAGCAGGCTCAGAGCCGTTAAAAACAGTTGAGCTGTCTCCCGACAGCGAGGGCAGAATAGACCTGATCACAGGCTCAGGAGTAAAGAGGGTAATTGCTATTCCCGGGAATGCAGGTGTACAGGATTTCGTAAAAGAATTCATAATCAAAGAAAATACAATTCTTTCCTCTGAAATAAAACTCAGAAAAGGCAAAAATACAGAATTTTCATTCAGACCGTTATACTTCAGCTTTAACTCATCTCACATAAGACTGGAAGACATCCCATATCTTCATCGCCTCGTTGAATATATGAGAAATGACCGGTCAAGAAGACTTCTAATAAAGGGCTATGCCGATGGTGTGGGTTCATACAGATCAAACATAAATCTCAGCATAAGAAGAGCTGCTGCTGTAAAAAAATATCTCATAGGTACCGGCATTAAAAAAAACCGTTTCAGGATTACAGGAATGGGATTCAAAAAGAAAAGCATATCGGATACGCCTCAGCATCTCCGGAGAGTTGAATTCTCTCTGATAAAATAGGCTCCACCCCCGATACAAACGGTAATACTGCACTCAGGAAAAGATTCAGGTCAGTATTACCGGTTTTTACAAAAAATGTGATAATAGGCCAAAGCCCTCCCCCCTTATCACATAATCTTAAATCCCGGCTGATGTGAAAAAAATACTGCATTTTTAGCATTGACTTTTCCGGTTAATAATTCATTGAGGTAGTATGATAAAGAATTAAAATTAAGAGGTAAAATATGTTAAAGCGTGTAGGATTATTTCTCCTTACCAACTTACTGGTCATAGTGACTGTAGGCATAATACTTAATATTCTGCTGCCCATGCTCGGTATTAACGTACAGGGAACAACCGGCCTTGCCGTCCTCTGCGGTGTTTTTGGAATGACCGGAGCATTCATATCTCTGGCAATAAGCCGCTGGATGGCTAAGAAAGCCTACAATATAAAGATAATCAGCAGCAGCGAACAAAACTATGAGTTCAGAGAAGTATACTCCATGGTGACACAGCTGTCGAGGAAGGCAGGCCTCCCTGCAGTCCCTGAAGTAGGAATTTACAACTCTCCTGAGCCCAACGCATTTGCAACAGGTCCTTCTAAAAACAAATCTCTCGTCGCTTTTTCTACAGGTCTTCTCAACTCCATGAAGAAAGAGGAAATTGAAGCTGTTGCGGCACATGAAATTGCCCATATTGCAAACGGCGACATGGTGACAATGGCTCTGCTTACCGGGGTTATAAATGCTCTGGTGATGTTCCTGTCGAGAATGATAGCATATGCAATAGATAATTTCTTAACAGATGAGGATGGAGAGGGCGGACTCGGATTTTTTGCTCATATTATGGTTGTAATGTTTCTGGATACATTCTTCATGATATTTGCATCGATACCAATAGCTGCATTTTCCCGCTACAGAGAATTCAGAGCAGATGCAGGTGCCGCAAAATTCACATCTCCCTCTGCAATGGCCAACGCCCTGACAGCGCTTGCAAAGACTACCCAGAAGGCTGTAAAAAAAGATTCATATGCAATTGCGAAGATAAACTCAAACAGAAAAACCTCTCTGTGGTCCACTCACCCTTCAATAGAAGCCAGAGTGGAAAGACTGAAAAAAATGGGATAAGGACTTTTTAACCGGCGGTCTGAAGCAGTCGGAATTTTGAATAGATAAAAAAAGAGGATGCCTTTTAAGCATCCTCTTTTTTGATAATAATATAATTTCCGGATTACTTTCCGAGCAGTCCTTTTTTCATTCCTTACTGAATCGGTTTTGAACTGAGGAACATTCCGAAGAAAGCTTTCTTTATTGAAAGTCCCTTTATAGTACCTAGAGTTGTAGTCTGCCCTGTTGCTTTTGATTTATATCTAACAGTGAGCCCTTTGCCGGGAACGTAATTCTGATAGAATCTGTCGCCTTTGACAATCTTTACATTGTTAAAAAGATTAAGGTACTTCTGGCTGTCAGAAGTTGCATATCCTGCAGATGCAGCTTTTTTGAAAGAATCTGTTACACTTGAGACAAATTTATCTTTATCTACAAGCCTTGAGTCAATTGTCATGATTATTGACATAGGAGCCTTTGCTTCAATTATATCCTTTGCTGCTGCTCCCTTCATCTCCTGGGGAACATAAAGAGTTGCATAATAAATAGTCAAAAATGCCTTTGTTCTTGATCCTGTACCGTTTTTAACCATTTCCTTTCCGCCGAGGCTAAAAGAAAAACATGGGATAGTCATAAGTAAAACAAAGAAAGAGATGACACATACTCTTAATAAATAAGATTTTTTCATAGGTACTGCTCCTCCATAAATTATTTAATTAAACCGGCATTCTGCGCTCTGGCAGATATACTCTCATACTAAGTAAAAAATTAATATCCTAAATTATATTTATTCATGTGCCAATGTCAAGACTTATATACCATCCGGACGGATTATTTGTTCTGTATTTTCATTGACAAACCGTAATTCAGAGATTAAGATTACCTCTGGAATATATTTTCGGGGGGATTAATAAACGTTATGGACTATAAGACAATTGAAGTATCTTTGATTGAAAAGGGTATAATGCAGCTGAGCCTGAACAGGCCGGATAAATACAATGCAGTGAGTCATCTGATGATGGAAGAGCTTGAAGACTTCTGGAGAGAAAGACTCTACGATCTGGATACAGTTGTAGTACTTCTAAAGGGCAACGGAGAAAAGGGATTCTGCGCAGGTGTTGACATGAAAGAATCTCTTGAAACAGCTCAGGAAATGAGCACTGATGAATTCTACCGGTTCCAGGCGAGGCTTGCAAGGGTTAACCTCCATATGAGAAGGGCTCCCCAGCCGATAATAACGACTGTTCACGGAGCTGCCGCAGGACAGGGATTCAGCTTCGTGCTCTCCTCGGACATACGGATAATAAGCCCTGATGCAAAATTCAGTGCAGCCTATATCAACATAGGTCTGGGCGGCGCCGACATGGCATGCAGCTACCTTCTTCCCAGAATGATAGGATCAGGACGGGCCTATGAATTCATGTATACCGGAAAATTTATGACATCCGATGAGGCTATGAATCTCGGTCTGGTATCAAGAGTAGTGGAAAAAGAAAAGCTGCAGGAAACAGCTCTTGAATATGCAAGAATTCTGATGACTAAAAATCACCTGGGACTCCGGCTGACAAAAGAAGCCGTGAACATGAATATAGATGCATCGGGCATGGAACAGGCTCTTAACATTGAGGACAGAAATCAGACTCTCCTTGCCATGACCAGTGCCCTTAAAATGAATAAAATAAAAAGCTGAAAAAAAAGCCGGCCCCTCACGGGGTCAGCTTTTAAAATCAGTGATAAATCTATTTACTTGAGCATTTCTGACGCATTTACAGAAGCTAATTTCGCTTCTTTAATAATAGTATCAATGGCTTCCTTGACTGTCGGTATATCATGAACCAGACCTGTAGCCTGACCGAGGAGCTGTACGCCTTTCTTTTCATAATCTCCTTCTTCAGTTGCAGTCTGAATCTTGCCGAAGGCAGTAGCCATATGAGCAAGAGTCATCATCTTGTCAGGCTGAGCAAGCATTCCAAGCATAACCTTAAGGAGAGGAAGCTCCATCTCTCTGGCAATTTTAGGACCTATAAAAGCGGCTTTTAAAAGGTTCATTCCGCCTTTTATAGATTTTTCTGCAGATTTAGACTCCAGAACACGGCACCAGAGTCCGTCAAATCTGTATGAATACAGAGTATTCTCAACACCTGCTGTGACATGAGCTTCCTTGGTTCTCTGATGAACGGGGCTTTCTACAGTCGTAGCCAGCCTTGTTCCCATGACTACCGCATCTGCACCAAGAGCCAGTGCTGCAGCAAGGCCCTGACCGGTTGCAAATCCGCCTGCGGCGACGATAGGCACATCAAACTTCTCTCTCATAGAAGGAATGAGACAGAGGTTCCCGACTTTACCGCCATGAGCAGCAGCCTCATATCCGGTAACCTGAAGAGCATCTACTCCGCCTTTCACAGCAGTCTCAGCGTGTTTTGCATTGATAACTGTCTGAATCACTTTTCCGCCGTAGGCATGCACTCTCTTGACTATATCATCAGGCTTACCTAGAGATACATTTATAACCGGCACCTGCATGTCCATGAGGACCTCAGCATTCTCTTTTGCACCAGGCATAAGAAGTGTAGCACCTGCTCCAAAAGGCTTGTCTGTCAGTTCTCTTATTCTCTTGATTGCAGCCTCTGTATCACTTGTCTTAAGAGGACCTGTAGCAAGCCATCCGATTCCACCTGCGTTACATACAGCAGCTACCAGCTCGGGTGTACTAATCCAGCTCATTCCAGGAAGAACTATGGGGTATTTAATACCGAAAAGCTCAGTTATTCTGGTTTTCATCTTAAAATTCTCCTAATCATTTTTTATTCTACTTCTTCTTTTAAAAATTTAATAGCTTCATCACACCAGCTTATGTGACTGGTCTCAAAATTAATTCCGCTTCTGAGATTCAGATAACGGTACTTACCTTTTAAAGACAGCGACTTTATATCCGAGAAATACTTCTCCCCGTATTCATTAAAAAGATCGAGCTTTTCTATATGTATTTTTTTTAACTGCTCCAGTTCCTCGATAAGGACTTCCTTTGGAACAATGTAGCCGATATACATCTTAACGAGCATATCCTCCTTGATCGGAGTGGGCGTAGAAGGAAGAGCAATCCACTCGACAAGGAATCTCTTACCTTCACTGGTTATTGTATATATTTTTTTATCCGGCCTTTCTTTCTGTTTTACAACTTCAGATGTTACAAGTTTTTCTTTTTCAAGTCTTGCGAGCTCTCTGTAGATCTGCTGATGGGTAGTCTTCCAGTAGAATCCCACCGAGCTGTTGAATTCCTTAGCAAGATCATATCCGCTCAGGGGCCTTCCCCTTCCTATTATTGTCGCAAGAATTGAATGTGATAGAGCCATAATATTCCTACTTCATCTTCTCTGATGATTTTGCAAGATGCTTAACCGCGTCACTGACCATTCGATCAAGCAGTTCTTTGCATGACGGAATATCGTGAACGAGTCCCACAGACTGTCCCATCATCATCGGTGCAAAGTCAGTATTACCTGTTGCCCATGCCTCTTTCACCTTCTGCCCTGACATAAGCGGTATCAGCTCGGCAAGTCCGCATTTTTTTTCTTCCAGTGCAAGAATTTCTTCTGTACACTGATTCTTTATAGCCCTTCCCTGAAGCCCTATAGACTTGCAGATCAGAGTTGTATCATTCTCATTACGTTTAACAAGTTCATTCTTAATGTTGTCATGAACCTCGCACTCCTTCGTTGCCACAAATCTCGTTGCCATCATAACACCCTCAGCACCAAGAGTAAGAGCAGCAGCCATACTTCTTCCGTCAGCAATTCCTCCTACTGTAACAACAGGCACATCAAGCTCATCTGCAAGCCGCGGAGTAAGAAGCATTGTAGTTACATCGTCATTGAGAGGATGCCCTCCCTCTTCAATACCAGCAGCGTATATACCGTCGTATCCCACTTCCACAGCATGTCTTGCATGTCTAACTGCGCCGACCTTATGAAAGAGCTTTACATCGGCCTTTTTCAGCATTTCTATATATTCCATTCCACATGCCTTATCAATTGGAGATCCTGATATTTCAAGACCGGCTACCTTCTCCTCGGCACAGACTCTCAAATACATTTTGTGATGATCGGCAGTAACATGAACAGAGGGGAGAATTGTAACATTGACCATAAAGGGCTTATCGGTCATCTTCTTCGTCTCAACGATAGCTTTTCTGAACTCCTCCTCTGTAGGATAGTTGGCTGCAGTGAGATTACCCAATCCGCCAGCCTCAGAAACAGCTGCACACAACCGGGGCGTACAAAGCCACATCATGGCGCCGCATATTATGGGATAATCGATACCAAACATCTCTGTAATGGCGGTTTTCATTATCAAGCTCCTTTAACCCGAATATTGACTGAACTATGAACCTTTAAGAATATTCAACTTGTTGCATATATATTTCCGACGTGATTAATTGTCAAGAAATATTACATTTTTTTCAAAACTCACTATCACCTGATTTTTTATTTTAAAACAAACTGTATTATGCTGATTTAAGAATACTCATCACAATCCGAAGCTTTGTTAAAAGACAGAATCAGAGCGGTTAAAAAAAGATTAAAATTTTAATATTTCAGATTTTTTATTGAAAAAAATGTCTAAAAGCTATTTGTTAATAGTGTCTAATAAATTTTTCAGGAGGTTTTTTATGGTATCAGGTGGAATAGCAATAATCCTGCTGCTTGTTGCTGTAGCAATCATCATTTTTCTTACCTCAAAGTATAAGATGAATGCCTTTATTGTCCTGCTTCTCGTAGCCTTTCTGTATGGTATTTTTGTAGGCATGCCCCTTGCTGATATTGTAGGTACAATAAGGAAGGGCTTCGGAGGCACTCTGGGGTATATTGGTATTGTCATTGTTGCCGGTACAATCATCGGGACAATACTGGAGAAAACAGGTGCGGCTCTCTCAATGACCAATGCGATTCTCAAACTTGTGGGACGGGAAAGATCCCCCCTTGCAATGAGTATTGCAGGCTACATTGTTTCTATACCGGTTTTCTGTGACTCCGGCTTTGTAATTCTTTCTCCATTGAACAAGTCTCTTGCAAAGGAGAGCGGAAAATCCATGACTGTAATGGCTGTGGCTCTT
>CAYNFB010000004.1:13667-27664 GCA_964396355.1 uncultured Leptospirales bacterium
ATACGCCACTCACTGTCTGGTTCCGCCTACTCCCGGCCCCATTGCAGCCGCAGGAATACTGGGAGCAGATCTTGGACTGGTTATAGGCCTGGGTCTCATAACTTCAATTCCCGGTATGCTTGCAGGATACTTCTGGGCAACAATGTTTGCAAAGAAGTACTATGTTGAGCCTCAGGTAGATGAGGCCTATGAAGCACTGGAAGGGAAAGAGGAAGTACTCCCCTCTGCGGCTCTTTCATTTGCGCCGCTGCTTGTTCCGATCGTACTCATACTGATGAAATCAATCGCTGCATATCCAACTAAACCCTTCGGAGAAGGGGCAACAGCAAAACTATTCAGCTTCATAGGAGATCCGGTAACAGCTCTTATCATAGGTGTATTTCTTGCGCTGCTTCTTGTGAGAAAGGAACAGATGAAAGATGCCATAAGCGACTGGATGGCAGAAGGCGTAAAGAATGCTGCCCTCATACTCGCCATAACAGGAGCAGGAGGAGCTTTCGGCGCCATACTTAAGGCATCTCCCATGGCTCAGTTCATAGGCGAATCCATGTCTGGAATGCACATGGGTATATTTCTCCCATTCATAATTGCAGCAGCTCTTAAGACTGCACAGGGGTCGTCGACTGTGGCTATTATAACCACGGCTTCTATAATGGCGCCTCTTCTGACAACGCTTGGCCTGAACCCTGCACTGACTGTTCTTGCCATCGGCTCAGGTGCGATGACAGTATCCCATGCAAATGACTCCTACTTCTGGGTTGTTTCACAATTCAGCGGTCTTGAGCCGCCCATTGCATACAGAGTATATACATCAGGAACACTCGTTCTTGGTATTGTTTCAATAATAATGGTAGCAATTCTATCTATTTTCGTAGGATAAAATTCACATCTCCGCCCTCCAGCAGGGCGGAGACTTTTCACGACTGATTAAAAAAGGATCACAAAAATGATATTTAACAGAATATACAACCGCCTGGCTATCAACGCCCTGACAGTATCTGACTATCAGAGGGCAGAGAAATACTTTTATAAAATACTCAAGTCCTCCCCTGAAAGGCCGGGGGCAAACTACAACTACGCCATATCTCTTATAGGTTTAAAAAACTTTAATCAAGCGGCAGAACATCTGAAAAAAGAGATAGATGTATCGGGAGAACATTACAATATACTCAAGGCTCTTTCGGAACTTGAATACAACTCGGGCAACAGAAAGGATGCAGTATCCTGGCTGAAAAAAGCAATTGAAAGATGCCCTCTAGCCAATGAAGAAAAAATTATGAAGCAGAAACTCAAACCAGCAAAAAGCGAAGAACTCTATGCAAGGTATGTGGAGAGCCACGGATTCTTCGAGAAAGGAAACGAGCTGCTCGATTCAGAAGACTGGCAGGCAGCCAGAGAAATGTTCAACCAGGCGCTGAAACTGGACAGCACCAATCCCTATATATACAACAATCTCGGATTCATAAGCATGATGAAGGAGAATAAAAATGAGGAGGCGTGTGACCTTTTCATTAAAGCACTAAAAATTGCCGAAATCCCCATAATCAGAAAAAATCTTCAGAAGGCTGAATTCAGAATAAAGAAGAATTCCCTGAAGATAAAGAAAGGAAAATAATGGAGACCGGCCTGGATCAGATCCGAAGAAGCAGACTAGACCGCATTGCCTTCATTCTGAGTTCCATTACTACAATCTTCCGGATGGTCTGTTCGTATAAATCATGCTCATCCGGCGGATGAGAGACTAACACTCCATCCGGGGCTCAGAGCCCCGCCCTCTCCTCATATCTGGGCTCCCGGAAACCCAGGTCGATCATTATGCCGTAGGTAAGTGCAAGTCTGAGATTTTTAAAGAAGCTGTCGCTTCCCGATACATCAAGCAGTGATCGGTCGAACCGGTTCTCCCAGAGACTGGCAGTTTTCTCCAGCACCCTGGCAGTGGACGGATTTTCATTGAATGCTGCGATAATACCTGCCCTGAGACGTTCCATAAAAGAAACATGCTCACCGAAGAAGTATTCTACATCGTCCCGTCCTGAAATCACGCCGAAGTGACAGAAGCCCGTCATCTCAGGCTTCATGGCCCGTATTTTACTCAGGCTTTCCATATATTCATTATAGCGGAAATTCGGAGGCATTGATGATGGAGTAGTAAGAATGCAGTCCTCTGTATAGAAGGTGCCGCATGCCTCGCCGACAAACATAAACTCCACACGACCGTTCCTTATCACTGAAGGAGAACAGTGGTCGGGACTGTGCCCCGGAGAATGGACCAGCTTAATTTTTGCGCCGTCTGCAAATTCAATCGGAAGGGAGCAGTCCTCTCCGACGATTTCAAATGCTTCATCGGGGACACTCTCCATGGTGCCGACAAAAGCTCCAAATGTTGTTCCTGCACCTCTCACATGGCCTTCTGCATTCTGGAGAAATTCCTTTGTCCGGGATGTAGTAAATATTCTAAAATCCTCGTTGATGAACTTCATGCGTTTCCAAAGCTCAGCGCACCCTCCGCCGTGATCAAAGTGATAGTGAGAGAGAGTTATTCCTGCAAGTTTAGAGGCAGGAATACCCGCCTCATCGAGAACTTCAAGCACCCTGGATATATTGTCAGAGGTGCCGATATCCATCAGCACGCCCCGCTTACCATCCCAATAGCAGAAAACTGCTGTTATCCTGCTCATATTAAACTGCATCGTGTCTATCATATAGAGACCTGGATTGACCCATCCCTGTTTTCTTATTATTCCCATAAATACCTTCCGTTTGTATTCCGGCATATCACCAGACGCAGTAAATACAGTCAACTTTTTTGAGAAAACCTGATTTAAAACCGGACAGTTTGATTTTTTTATACAGTAACTACGATTTTCCAGAAACAATTCTTACTGTTTACAAAAGAAATAAGCTTTTTTCACAATTATATTTTTTTTTAACTTGAAAATTTTACCATACTCTCAGGTTCTACATTTACATAGATGACAAAAAATACTGCCGGACTTCGTAAACCCTCCGATGCATCAAGTCAGCGTCAATCAGGAAATGTAACAGTTCGCTGCTTCCTGTGACTGATATACTGCAGATAATAAAAAAATATTAAATCGGATCAGGCTGGAGTTCAAGGAGAAATCATGAAAAGCAATCATACCCTTTTAAATACACCGGTGATCGACAAAATACTCTACGGAGTGGCGATCCTGTGTATGAAAATTTCAGGCTGGAAGAAATCCGGAGACCTCCCCGATGAGAAAAAATTTGTAATTATCGCAGCACCACATACAACTAACTGGGACATGCCCATAACGCTGATAATGGCCTTTGCCTACAAGGCCGACATTCACTGGTTCGGAAAGGACTCGCTCTTCCCCTTTCCTCTGAAAAAACTGATGATGTGGCTGGGCGGAATTCCCATAGACAGATCAAAAAACACCAACACTGTAGATGCCGCAGCGGCCCTCTTTGACAGCCATGAAAAGCTGGTGCTGGCCATACCGCCGGAAGGAACAAGAAAGAAAGTCACGTACTGGAAGACCGGCTTCTACCACATCGCACTGAAGGCCAATGTCCCTATTGCATGCGGGTTTCTGGATTACAAAACAAAAAGAGCCGGTTTTGGACCTACAATCTATCCAACGGGTAACATTGAAGAGGATATGAAGAAGGTGAAGGAGTTCTACAACGGCATTGAAGGAAAATATCCCACACACTATGACACAGAGGGAATTAAGTTTAAAACGAAAAAATAAGGGCCCTTTCGGGCCCCCTCATCAGACTTTCTTATGACAGAACCACCAGTCATAACCTTCATATTCAGCAAGCCGCTTATTTGCAGTCTCAACGTCCTGGGCGGGAGGGATTATCACCCTGTCGCCGATCAGTTCATTCTCGGGCCAGTTTGCAGGCATTGCCACCTTCTCCCTGTCTGAAACCTGAAAGGCCTTAATCATCCTTAAAATTTCATCGAAATTTCGTCCAAGCTCCTGAGGATAGTAGAGCATTGCTCTCATTGTTCCCTCGGGATCGACAAAGAATACCGCCCGGACAGTATTGGTTCCCTTCCCCGGATGAATGAGACCGAGAATATCTGCTATTTTACCAGTATCAGCAATTATGGGAAACTCAATCTCAACATTGAGATTATCCTTAATCCACTGCTCCCACTTGATATGGGCAAAGACCTGATCAACACTCATTCCTATCAGCTCTGTATTGAGTTCACGAAATTCATCATATCTTTTCTGGAAGGCCACAAACTCAGTAGTACATACAGGCGTGAAATCTGCAGGATGGCTGAAAAGGATAAACCACTTGCCGCTGTAGTCTCCCGGCAGATTTTTTACTCCTCTCGTTGTAACAACTGACATTTCGGGGAATTTATCTCCGATTAAAGGCATAGTTTTTTCCATAATAATCTCCTAGTTAGTAATAAGAACGATTACTAATAAAAATACAAAAAAAATTAACTCCGGCAATTTTCACAGATTCCGAAAAAATCCAGCTTATACCTCTTAACAAGCTTATCTTCAGAGCCATTTATAAAAGATGACAGATCAGGATGTTCCTTCAGCATGACGTCGCTCACAGAGTGACATTTTTCACAGATGAAATGACTGTGCATCTCACAGTTCCCGTCAAATCTGTTGAAGGTGCTGCCGAAATCCAGCCTCTGTATACTTCCCTGATCAACGAGAATATTCAGATTTCTATAGACATTACCCATACTGAGATCGGGGAACTCGCCCTTCATCTCAAGATAGATGTCATCTGCCGTGGGGTGACTGCGGGTATTGTTTAAGATCTCCACAATCATATCCCTCTGTCTGCTTTTTCTTAATTTTGTATTAGTCATATCGTTCACTTATTAGTAATCATTCCTATTATCAATAAAAAGTCAAGCGTTTTTTATTTTTTATTCACTCAGTCCGCATATCGATTCTGCATTCGACGATGAAAAAAATTAAATTAGTTGAAAATAATCCATATAATCATTTTATAAAAACATAATAACATATGGAGATAAAAATGGAATTTAACAGGGAATATACAGCTTCATTCGATATAGACTGCCAGAAAGGCTTCACCCCTCTCTGCCCTGATGAGCTGCCCGTACCAGGAGGAGACGAAATTACATATGCTCTGAACAGACAGGCCGAGAAAGCCTCCGTAAGAATTGCATCAAAGGACTGGCACCCGTCCGGCGCATTCTGGATCGCCGATGAGGAACACCCTCAATTCTCTCCAATCGAAGGTAAAAACTTAGACATACGATGGGCCAGCCACTGCATCGGAGGCACCAGAGGCGCGGAGCTTCTCGACGGTCTGCCCCACCCTTCAGAATACGACTTCTTCGTATGGAAAGGAATGGAGCCCGACATGCATCCCTACGGAGCATGCTATCACGACCTTGAAGAGAAAAATTCAACTGGTGTAATTGAATTTCTCATCATGAAAAAAATCACTCATATTATTGTTGGAGGACTCGCCACAGACTACTGCGTGAAGACCACAGCTCTCCAGCTTAAGAAAGCGGGATTCGAGGTGACCGTGAACCTTGAGGCATGCAGGGGAATTTCAGTTGACACAATAGAGGGCGCCCTTGAAGAAATGAAGAATGCCGGAATTACTGTTGCCGACTGCATAGACTAATACTAAGAACTGGAGAGTCCCATGGTTATAACCAGCCTTCTGGACAACGATTTCTATAAATTCACCATGATGCAGGCAGTGCTGCACCACTTTCCTGACGTGGATGCAGAATACACCTTCAACTGCAGGACAGCAGGCGTGGACTTTTCCTCCTATCTGGATGAGATTAAAGCCGAGCTTGACAATCTTTGCTCGCTCCGTTTCTCCAGTGAGGAGCTGAACTACATGAGAGGCATTTCTTTTTTCAAGAAGGACTTCATAGACTTCCTCAGCCTCTTCAAGCTGAACCGCGATCACGTGATCCCCGAAGTAAGAAACGACGGCACTCTTGATATTAAGATAGAAGGAAGCTGGCTTCTGACAATACTCTTTGAGGTACCGCTCCTTGCAATAGTAAATGAAGTATATTTCAGGAATGCCGCTCCATCACCCGATTATGACGGAGCACGTGCTCTCCTCGACAGCAAGATTGAAATAATAAAGAAGAACAAAGATATATTTAAATTTGCAGATTTCGGAACACGAAGAAGGCATTCCTTCAGGTGGCACGATGAGGTGATAGATCATCTTAAAAATACTCTGGAAGCGGAAAATTTCACAGGCACCTCAAATGTCCTGTTTGCAAAAAAATACAGCCTCAAACCCATAGGCACCATGGCCCACGAGTGGATCATGGCAGGACAGGCTATAGGAGTAAAGCTCAACAACAGCCAGAAGCACATGCTTCAGAAATGGACTGACGAGTACAGGGGAGATCTGGGCATTGCCCTTACAGATACCATCTGCCTCGATGCATTTCTAAATGACTTTGATCTCTACTTTGCCAAACTCTACGACGGGGTAAGACACGACAGCGGTGATCCGGTGAACTTCGGATATAAAATCATAAAGCACTATGAAAAACTGAATATTGATCCCATGACCAAGACTGTAGTATTCAGCGACGGCCTGGACTTTCCAAAGGCTGAGATGCTTGCAAAAGAATTTCATGAAAAGATAAACGTTTCATTTGGAATCGGAACTAATCTTACAAATGATTTTCCTGGAATAACGCCCCTGAGTATTGTCATAAAGATGAGCAGATGCAATGGATATCCGGTGGCAAAAATAAGTGATTCCCCTGAAAAGATAATGTGTGACGATGCAGGATTTCTGGAGTATCTTAGAAATGTATTTAATGTAGGATGACCGATCTTCTATAAAACTCTAAGTTTTATAATTTTCAATTACATATGCTTCACATTGTATATAATTTATCAATTTTTCCTTTGACTTAAAATAAAGTGTATTTAAGATTTGTGTCATATAGTGCAGGGAGAATGTAATGAGAGAAGGCAATTCTGTAACCATACCGTCAATGCTGCTGAAAAATTTCTTAATAAATCTGCTGGCCTATCCCCTGATTTTTATGGCCATCCTGGTTCTCGGTGTAGACCTGCATTCTCTAGTCTCTCTCAGCATCAGACTTATTCCGGCTGCACTCCCCATACTGGCGGCATCTGCTGCACTATTCTATTTACTCACTCGCAAACTTCAGAAATTAATTGATGCAGAAGCTCAGGATAAATCATCCATCGCATTTGCCAGAAGATTCCCTGGTACCGCCGCAATTTTGATGGCATCAACCATGACTATTTTATCCTTCACCGTAACCTGGCTTTGCGTCTCAGTAGACATTATTTTTACCACTTATCAGATGATTTTCTTCTGGATAATCGGTATGCTTCTCACCTTTTCGATCACAATTTATCACTCCTACAGGCTGAAAATAATTCTCTATCCCATTGCATCAATTACAGGCATCCGCTCACTCGCTATTTTTGAGAAACTTCTTGCTCCGATAATTTCATTCACAACAATTACTCTGCTGTTTGTAGGAATCGGAATATATTCAATAAATGTAAGCAGAACCATTAACAACTACAAGGAGACTACTTCTCACAAGGCATTAAAAACTCTCTCTGAAATAGAGAACAGCATGAGCAGTGTAGAAAATGAACTTCAATCATACGTTAACATTCTCCCCCTTGATACAATTGACAGCAACAGAGCATTTGCATTGGCAGGAGATCTGTTTAACAAACGAATAAACAAGCAGATCGAGACTATCTTCGTGATAAAGCCTGACGGTAAGGCTCTGACAAACAGAAAAAAAACAACAAACATCTCTGACAGACCATATTTCAAGACGATGAAGAAAGGCGGTACTTCTGTATGGTCAAATCTTATTATAAGCAGGGATACGGGGAAGAAGACACTTGTATGTGCCGTTCCTCAGATGAAAGAACGGAGATTGTCATCTGGCCTTGGGGCAACAGTCAACATTGGAACGATTCAAACACTGATAAACAGCATAAATACAGAAGCCGATACAAATTACACTCTGGTGAATGAAAACGGCCTGATTCTTTATCATAGGGACATGCGTTTTCTGGGAAAGATTTTCGGAAGCGATATTACCGATGATGACGGAAAAGATCTCACAGGTTTTCTCAATAACGGAGATTCATCATACACAGAATTTTCCATAAATGGTGAAAAAGTACTATTGAAAAAATACCAAACAGCAACCACGGGGAACTACCTTATTTCTATCAGCTTTGTTAAATTCATGGTAACCCCCGTAGACAATATAATCAAAAGAATAATCATGGCTCTCCTGTTCATAAACTCACTGGTTTTTCTAATAATTTACAGAATAGGAAAAAGCTTCTCAACTCCCATAAGAAATACAATCCGCATATTCGGTCAGCTGGCAAAGGGAGATCTTACAGCAAGAAGCAGTGACTATCTGCCTGATGAATTCGGAGACCTCATAAAAAACATGAAGATATTTCAGGACAAGATAAAGGACGTGGTTGATTCAGCTCTGGATGCCTCAAACCAGCTTGCAGCATCTGCAGAAGAAATGGCGGCGACAAGTTCAAATCTTGCAGAAAGCGCCCAGTCTCAGGCGGCGGCAGTTGAGGAGGCGACAGCATCGCTGGAGGAAATTTCTGCTTCCAATGAATCCATTTCGGACAGTGCGGGAATTCAGTCAGAACACTCGAAAAAAACCTATGATTCGACAGAGACACTGGGAGGCATTGTCCGGGCTGTTAAGGACGATGCCGGCAGCGCCTTAGCCGTTGCAAACGATACAACACTGGAAGCTGAAAAAGGCAACCAGCTCATGCTTAATACAAAAAACGGTATGAAAAGCATTGAGGAAAATTCTGTGAAGATAGCAGCGACAGTATCTCTCATAAGCGACATCTCCGACCAGGTTAATCTACTTGCATTGAATGCTGCCATCGAAGCGGCAAGAGCAGGAGATCACGGAAAAGGATTTGCAGTCGTGGCTGATGAGATAGGCAAGCTTGCCGAACAGACTGCAGAATCGGCAAAGAGCATAAACGGACTCGTAGGAAAAGGAGTTAGTGCTGCCAAGAAAAGTCTGCTTGATGTTAATAATACATCTGAGGCACTTGACAATATTCTCCATTTTATAAAAAACACCGAACAAATCGTACAAAAAATTGTTGAATCAACAGAGCTTCAGGAAACACAGAGTGAAGACGTACTGAAAGCGACCAGAGAGGTCATGGGGATGGCTGAGAGTATATCCACATCCACTCATGAACAGACCCTGACAAATCAGGAAATAGCAAAGACCATGGATCAGATCAATGAGCAGACCCAGCATCAGGCCTCAGGAGCCCAGGAGATAGCCTCATCTGCAGAACAGATAAGCGCTCAGTCTGAAAGCTTAAAAAATCTCCTGGAATTCTTCAAAACAACATAAAAGCAGGCTTACCTGGGATAGAGATTATATCTCTGTTCGGGCTTATATACGTAGTACTTCATCCTGTCATATATTGCGCCTACTATGCCGCCCATGCTGTAGTTATCGGAAAGAGATTCAATGAGTCTGATATTCAGCACGGCATAGTCCATTGCTCTGGCCTTGTTGTTTATTTTTTTATTGATGCGCGCCAGCTCATCATAGAGATGTATCCTGTCATAGTCTGAAATAAACCTGCATTCAAGGGCCTTTTCAAAAGATGCAATTGCCTTCTCATTTTTCTTAAGCGCTTTCTGAATAGTTCCCTTTATAATAAATAGTACAGCAAATTCCGGATACCTTTCTATGGCCTTGTCGCATGAATATATCACATTCTTAAAACTTATTGCAGTCCTGTCTGTCTTCCATATTCGAAAAAGACTCCAGAGCTCTCTTGGATTATGATAGGTTGTAAGATCAATATTAGAGAGAACCCGGGTAAAATCCGGCTTGTCGAATTTCAAAAACCAGAATTTTCGCTCAATACCCTCGCCCACCCTGCTCACAAGGGAAGCGTCCTGATAGGAACCGTACCATTCCATGAATTTATTGAAATCATCGCTGGAAAACTCCTGGGATGCCTCTTTATATGAAACCAGCTCAGATGTATCGAAATCATACTTTACTATTTCAGAGAGAGAACTATAGCCCGGTGCTGATGCAAAATATACAGAACAGTTTTCTGAATCGAAGATAAGGGAGTGAAGGGTTCTCTCATTAACAACTGTGGCATTCATTGATCCCACCAGCTTCTCATAATCGTAGAACTCATAGTTTCTTAAAAAATCAATCATCCCGTCCACACTGTCGATGCCCTTTTCGGAAAGATATTTATCAATAGTATGAATCCTTGCAATATTGTAAATTCCCTCACCCCTGCTGATCTGGAGATACTTCTTCGAGTATTCCTTTGTGCCCAGCCTCTCAGGACTGAATATCCGGTTGATCACGTACTTATATTTTTCTTCAGTAAATTCGGATTGAACGATATCATCGCCAAAGATATCATAGACAGCGGCTCTCTTCTCCCGGGAGCTGCATACGACGAGCATCCAGCCCAGCTCATCGGCTCCGTTTTCACGTAAGATACCCTCGACCTGATCTATGGACTCGGCGTTTTCCAGAATCTCCCTGAGCTTATATCCCATGGGGAGGCCCTTGTTTTTTTTATTAAAGGTTCCGTCACCGTAATTCACAGTTACAGAAATTCCCTTCTCATTGACTCCGTGAAACATTCCCGGAACTCCAGCGAGTCCAAAATTGGTATATGAGAATTTTCCGGGCGCGTTATACTCAACAATTACGGGATAATTTCCCAGATAACATGGTTCAAAATCCAGATTCTGGGCGTGGAGGATACGCCCGTCCGCCTTTGTTAAAATTGAGGTGCAGGCTGCATCAAAGATTACCCCTCCGAATGCAACTGTCGCCATGTCATTGAAGGATATGCCGCTTCCGTTAGAAAGGCCGGTGAGCTCCTGAATGTATTTACGGGGAATCCTCTTTGCTGAATACCCTGCAACGATGGCCATTACCATACTTCCAAAGGGTTTGGCAAACCATGGAAGGGCTTCTATTATTTCTTTCTTTCTGTCATTATTCTTCTCATAAAGCTGGGAGATTCTATCCTTCAGCAGTACGCCGTATTGAATTCCCATGCGGTAATATGAACCCTGGAGCTTAAGAACAGGATACCCGTGAGAGAAACGGAGCTCCCCTCCATCATAGCTGAATACTCCGTCATTTTCAATAACTCTTTTTTGCAGTCTCTTTGAATTTATAAAAGAAAACATAGTAATCCACCCTGCTCTTTAAGTTAATTATTCTGTGAAGGAATACCCTTATATGTCCAGAAAAAAATATTATATTTCACTGAAGAGCATAGCGGAATGCTTCACTTTCTTTTCCGGTGAAGACAATGTCTAAAGTTATCCGCATTTCGATCTTTAATTTAAATATCCGGATAGATCTTCCAGAATGAATAAAAAACCCTGTTGGAACCAGCGGGATAAAGAGACAGGAAGCCGCGGCTCTCTGTCTCTTTATGCGATTTTATTTTAATATTTCAATACTCTTTATATATGAATTTCTGGAAAAATCTGCCAAAATGTCTTTTTTGGAATTATAAGATTTTTGCAAAGTCTGTCTGAGAGTTTTTTTGGTTTTAAGGTCTCTTGTTTCTTTTTTCGCACCATATTTCAGGAAGATACTTATTTTTTCGGGTAAGGGATACATCCATCCCGCCAGATTAAACCAGGGACTCTCACCGTATAGGTTTCGCCTGTGAATCATTCCTGTGCCGCTTTTTTTAAGAATTAATTCAAGAGCCATGTAGAATTCCTTTTCATGACCCCTTAAATATTCGTAGTGTTTTTCAGCAGTAGGGAAAATGGAAATAAGATGAAGCGGTGAATTTTTCTTACGGTCATAGACGCTGCATTTTGCACCCTTATCCAGAAGCATCTTTATGACTCGATAATTTCCGTTTTGAGCTGCAAAGAAGATGGCAGTCCAGCCCTCTCTGTTTTTTGCATGAATATTTGCATTGTGCTCAACAAGATATTTCACGAGCTTCTCAAAACCTGCTGATGCTGCCATCTGCAGTGCAGTTTCCCGGGTTTTTGAAATGGCATTTATATCCGCTCCTTTACTTACTAATAAAAGTGCGGCCTCTTCATTTCGTGCAGCAGCCATTAAAAGCGGAGTGAAGCCGTATTTTGTTGCCGGAGTAATTTCAGCTCCCTTTGAAATGAGAAATTCAATTTTTTCCAAAGTCTCCTCAGTGGAAATGTTCAGATCATCAAGATCTCCGACAAAACCCTGGTGCTGTGTTGAGCGTTTGTCCGGAAAAAAATGCAGAGCAGTAAACTTCTCATCTTTAGAGGCAAATTTTACATCTGCACCGGCATTAACTAATTTTTTGATGAGTTTCAGGGAGTAGCCGTTTTGTGCAGCGATAATCAATGATGAATAACCGGAACCGTCTTTATCATAGTAATTTGGATCAGCACCCGAATCGATAAGTCTTTCTGCAAGCTCTATATTTTCATACCACAAAGCCTCATAGAGTGCCCTGCCTGTGGGCCTTGCGCCTTTTTCCAACAGATACATGGCGCTTGTGCCGCTATCTTTATTTCCTGCAGCTGCTTCAAGTGCTGTCCGTCCGCCAATTGTCCTGTTGATATCTGCACCATTATCTATGAGTAACTGCATAATTTCTGTTGAATCGGTACAGTGAAGAGGGGCAACTCCTTCACATGAACCGGATTTAAGAGCTCTATTGAGATCTATCATATTTTTACGGGTAATAAGATGCTGTTTTACTTTGTCAAAGTCATTGTATGACAGGGCATCGGAAAATTCATTTTCCGAAAGCGCATAAAGGGGATTCTGTGAAAAAATCAGCACTGATAGAATCAGCATTTGAAATAAATATCTTTTTGAAAATTGAAATGCCTTTTTCATGGTTTTTCTCCTGCTCTTACCTTACTTGTTAATTTAATATCATTATTTAAGTAAATTATAATATTAAGAGAATACTGTTGTTTATATATAAAAATATTTCCACATGAAATTAAAAAAAGTACAGCGGAAAAAATATTCTGTTTTTTGAATATAACTGATTTTATAGAAAAAAATCCTGCTTTACAAAAATCTCATACTTCTGTCTCTTTCTGCAAGTAAAAGGACTGAAGATGTATAAAAATTTCCTCCTGTTAGATACCGCTTTCTTACAGGAAAAGCAACAAGCAGTCTGACCAAATTATCACTTTAAAATGAAAACTCAAGAGGCATAAAATGAGAAAAATAATTACACTGCTTATAATTCTGGGCCTCTCCGGGCCAATCATGGCATTCAAGATTCCGGATTCACTGAACTCGCTGAAAAAATCAATACCCAAACCCACAGCCGATCTAAAGAAAGTGTCCGTAAAATCTATTAGTCTTAGAGACATTGATCTGCTTTTTCACATAGAAATTTACAATCCCTACCCTGTAAGTCTCAAGCTCCGGGACGTGGGATACACCTTCATGGTTGAAGGTAAACAGTTTTTCAAAACAAAAACAGAAAAGCCTCTCAGCATAAAGGCCCGGAAGAAAAAGATAAATATATTCAGAGTAAGTCTTAAATTTGCAGATATAATGAAGATTATTAAAGATTATAAAAACAGAGAATACCTTAATTGTCAGAGTAAAGTGAGACTTGAACTGTGGCTTCCGAAGAGTGTACGAAAGGCACTGGGCAGGAGTATTGCTTTCAGTTTCAAACACAACACGACTCTTCCTGCGGTTAAACCGAAGATCAATATCGCCAATTTTAAAGTTAAAATGCCCTCTTATTCGGATATACAAAGAGCACTGCTTAAGGAAAAGAAAAAAATCAGCACCAAAAATGCAGCAAAGATGTTCTCCGATATTTTATCCGGCAAGTCTGCCAAAAAGATTATGGATCCGACGTCTATCGATGTTCCGATAAAGGTTAATTTTGATATAAATTTAAGTTAGCGGTTCATTCTTTTATCAATCATTCTAT
>CAYNFB010000004.1:27674-33545 GCA_964396355.1 uncultured Leptospirales bacterium
GTGATTGGAGTTGCGATACATCCACATCACCTCCGAGAAACAGGTTGATCAGTAATACCACTACCCCTAAAATTCCTCCCCCAATGGCAATGGGTCCACCCATGCCACGACGGTCTTCCACATTTCCGCTTTCGCGCCTGCCAGTCCAACGCATCCGGTCTATTTTGATATAAATCTAAAAAACGAGGCTAAGGCCAAACTTCTCTTCAAAAATCTCAACTATGACTTCTACATAGGAAACAACAAACTGGTAGGCGGACTTACCAAAAAAATTATCCGCAGGGGGGACACCTCGGTAATATCAATAGGTAATACATTCAGTTCTAAAAGTCTGTCAAAATCGATCTACAAGCTGTTTCAGAAAGGAAAGGGAGATTTCAGCATCCGGGGAGTTACCAAGCTGCAGATGCCCAAAAAGTACTTTAAAGAGCCTCTTGACCTGAAGTTCACGGAAAAAGGGAATTTCAGAATACGATAATGTTCAGGAGCCGGGGATCCCCCGGCTCGCCACACTCACGCATTCAAAAAAAATTAGTTTACCGGAAAATTTCACCATCAGGAAGCATGAGATCTGAATGGAAAATTCCTTTCTCCTCCATCTGACAGCGCACACAGGAGTGATTATTCACCTTACAATAATCATCAACCCAACGATAGTCAATCTCCCCCCGCTCTGCCCTGAAGTAAACAGGACAGCAGTACTTCCACTTGCATTCTTTCACTTCTGTTTTCAATCTCCCATAGATACGTCAGAGCAGATCATCTGCGCAAAAGAGACCATGCACCGTCTGAAATAAAAACCAAAATTAAATTGACACGGCTTTATTTAGAACAGTTTACTTATATAAAAATCAACTGTTTTGATAACGTCAATAAACTATTCAATAAAATGGAGTACAATAATGATCTTATTACCGGAAGAAGTAAGCAAGGCCTGGGATGAAAAATCCGGTCCTGTAATTCTCTCCACCGTTGACAGCGGCGGTCAGCCAAATGCAGTTTATATAACCTGTGTGAGCCGCTTTGATGCAGGCACACTTGTTGTGGCAGACAATTACTTTGACAAGACCAGACAGAACATTCTGGACGGAAGCAGTGCTTCCATGCTTTTTATCACCGGAGACAATAAAGCCTATCAGATAAAAGGAAAAATTTCGTTCCATACGAGCGGTGAGATATTTGACGACATGAAAAAATGGAATCCGGAAAAACATCCAGGACGCGCTGCTGCTGCATTAACAGTAGAAGAAGTATATTCCGGATCAAAAAAGCTTGCATAGAAATTTTGAGAGTCAGCAGAGAGGCGAGTGAACCGGGGGGCATATCCTCTGCCCCGGAAGCACTGACCTCAGCCGAGAAGTTTTTCGAATATAAAATGAATATAATTTTTCAGAGACTCCTGGTTCTTGTAAACCTGCATCATCATTACTGCCCCTTCCCATGAGTCATGAATAAATGCCGCCAGTTTTTCCGGGTCCAGCGATGAATCTATTTCACCGGCATTCTGTGCTTCACGGATCATTCTTGCATAAAGCGAACGCCACATATCAAAGGCATTGCGTATGGCTGCACGCATATTGGGGCTGTCATTCATTACTTCATGGCTGAGTTTAGCCACAAGACAATTATTACTGAATTCATCTTCAGGATAGTAAACCAGACAGGACATAAAACTTCCCTTCAGTCTTTCCATTGGAGATTTTGACCTGTCTTCAAGAAATGATTGAATCACTGCAGCATGATCACGTGCAAAGGAGTCGATAATTTCTCTTCCGAACTATTCTTTAGCTTTACAATAGTGATAAAATGACCCCTTGGGAACCCCCACAGCATCAAGTATCTCCTTAATGCCAACTGCATGATAGCTCTTTGCAAGCATGGCTTCTATTCCGGCCTGTATTAGTTTTTCCTTCGTATTATTTTTCACAGGGTAAAATTAGACCTGCCGTCTACTATCGTCAAGAAAAAAAATAAAGAAATATGATGGAAATCAACTTTTTTATATTCATTTTTAACTCATAATACATAAAATCGCGATTTTATATTAAATCAATCTACTTTTACCGGAAAAAACTTGACTTTAAAGACGACCGGTCTAATTTGCCAATATAATATTTAAACTCTGAATAAAAATTCAATGTCGCTGAATTAAACTTCATTCAGAAAAAACAAAAGGAGAAGGAATATGCCAAAACTTACTATTGTTGCACGGATACAGACAAATAAGGACAAAGTCGAATTTGTAAAATCAGAACTCCTGAAGCTTATAGAGCCTACCAGGAATGAAAAAGGATGCCTGCAGTACGACCTGCACCAGGACAATGAAGATCCTGCGGTATTTATTTTTTACGAAAACTGGGAATCAAGAGAGCTGTGGCAAGAACACATGAAGAATTCTCACCTGGCAGAGTATTTGAAGGTGACAGATAAATCTGTAGAAAGTTTCATCGTAAATGAAATGAGTGTAATTGCATAATTTTTGTTCTAATTTAAAGACGACCAGTCTATTATTGTCTAGGAACTTACTGAGATTTGCATCTTTAAGTAATTTCACAAAGAATACAAAAAATGCCTCGGGTTACCGGAGCAGAAAAACAGACTCAGCATAAAATTAAACGAAGGAAGGTATATCAAATGGATGCCATTACAATGATAGAAACAAGAAGAAGTATTCGTAAATATAAAAATGCAAAAGTGGACAGAGAGACATTGAAGGAGATCGTATCTATCAGCAGATATGCTCCGTCATGGGGAAATTTTCAGGTAGCAAGATATACATTTATTGATGATGAAGCGACTATCAAAAAGCTTGCGGATGATGGAGTCGACGGTTTTGTTTACAACGTAGACACTCTGAAGAATGCAAATGGTGTTGCTGTCCTGAGCTATGTTAAAGGCAAAAGCGGCAAACTGGAAGGAGATGATTATGCAACTTCAAAAGCCGGCGCCTGGGAGATATTCGATGCCGGTCTTGCATGTCAGACCTTCTGTCTTGCGGCACACGCCAAAGGTGTTGGAACAGTTATTATGGGTGTCATCAATGATAAATCTATTTCAAAAATTGCAGGTCTCCCGGAAGAAGAAACCGTGGCCGCACTAATTGTCTACGGCTATGCAGACGAAAATCCGGGTGCTACACCCAGAAAGGATGTTGATGATATTATACGTTTTGCCGGTGAATAATAGATTCACCCGGCGGCATTATATGTCAAAATACAATAATGACATTCCTCGCGGTACACCCGGCTGAGGAATTCTATATGACGAGCTGCAATTGATAAAAAACGGAACAAAGATTATAAATTCAAATCAAAGATGTAATCAGAGATGGTATAGTATTATCATTGATTACATCTTTAAGAAAAGAAGCAGGAGAACAAAATGAAAAAAACAATACTTATTACAGGTAGTACGGACGGCATAGGAAAGCTTGCAGCGATAAAACTTGCAGATGAAGGACACTCTATTCTTATTCACGGAAGAAGTCAGGAAAAACTATCTGCAGTAATTGCGGAAATACATGAGGAAACCGGAAATAAAGATGTAAAAGGATTTACGGCAGACTTTTCGGATTTGGATTCTGTAAAACAAATGACTGAGACAATTATAAATGATATTCCGCAAATTGATATTCTGATCAACAATGCCGGTGTCTTCAAGAGTCCGGCCTCGGATAACAAAGACGGACTGGATATTCGGATGACAGTAAATTACCTGGCCCCCTATTTATTAACAAAAAAACCAATGCCTCTCATAAAGAAAGGGACAGAGCCCCGGATAATAAATCTCAGTTCTGCCGCACAATCTCCCGTGTCATTAGAAGTATTGACTGGAAGAGAGAAAAGATCAGAGAGCGATACATACGCACAAAGCAAACTGGCGCTGACAATGTGGAGTTTTGATTTGGCTGAGACAACACCTGATGTAATGGTAATTGCGGTAAATCCGGGTTCCCTTCTCAATACTAAAATGGCAATAGAAGCATACGGGCAGCACTGGTCTTCTGCAGACAAGGGTGCAGACATTCTCTACAACCTGGCAGTTTCTGATGAATATAAAGGTGTTACCGGAAAATACTTTGATAATGACAGCGGAGCTTTTGCTGAAGCACACCCTGATGCATATAATAACACGGCAGTCAGCAGGCTTATTGAAGCAACTGAAAAATTAATTGATTAAAGGAAACAGAATGAACTATACAGGACCGGTTTACAGGCCTCCCTATGAGGCAGACAGCCTGCTGCTTCAGGTTACAGCAGGATGCGCTCATAATAAATGCACCTTCTGCACCATGTACAGAGGTATTCAATTCAGCACAGAACCTGTTGAGCAGATAGAGAAGGATTTACAGGAAGCAAAGAAGAATTACGGGAAAGTCAAAAGAGTATTCCTGATAAACGGGGATGCATTTGTATTATCAGCAAGCCGTTTAAAACCGATTGCAGAACTGATTATTAAGTATTTTCCCGAGGTTGAAGTTATTACCATGTATGCTTCCATTAATAATATTAAAGGAAAAACAGATCAGGAACTTCGGGAACTTCGTGAGTTAAGAATAAATGACCTCTGGGTAGGAACTGAGACCGGAAACGAAGAGACTCTCAAATATATGAATAAGGGTTTCATCCTCCAGGATTCCTACGAGCAGCTTGAAAGACTGAATCAGGCAGGGATAAGGCATATTGACATTTTCATATTCGGAGGAGCCGGCAGAGGCAAAGGGCTTCAGAATGCTGCCGATACTGCGAAGCTGGTTAATGCCGTAAAACCAATGGGGCTGTCTATAACAACCATGGGAGCCTTCGGTGAGAGTCAGCTGGCAAAGGATGTTCAATGCGGCAAATTTGTGCCGGCCACAGAATTAGAAGTTCTTGAGGAACAGAAGAAGTTCATAGAGTTAATAGAAGTCGAGTCAGCCTATCTGGGCATACACGGTATAAATACAGTTGCCTTTGATGCACTGCTTCCGCGAGACAGAGAGAAAGCTGTAAAGCTGATAGATGAAGCCCTGGAAAGATTTGATGATGATTTCTTAAATAGTGTTCCCGAGAGACATGCCATTTAAGAAACGGGCAGCGCAGACAAGAGAGAGTGAAATTTAATATATTCTCTTGTCTGCGCTCAGAAAGGCGGACGGGAATTGAGTCCAGGCAGAAAACCCCTCCCATGTCAGAGGAAGAGTATCCCGCGCGAATCATGCCGGAATTTTTTTCTCACCTTCCATGACAAAGGTTGTACAGATATATCCTATTATTGCTGAATCTGGTATTAACCGGTTATTTATAAAATATCCCCCTGTATTATTCAAAGACCGTTACATAAAAATTTGATTTTTATCACTTCTTTAAATATAATAATACCATCATATACCAAAATATTTTCCGATCAATAAAATCTGCTGAACAGTTTTTTATAATCAAAACTGTCAGGTCAGATCGATCAGGCAAGGTATTGGATAATAAAATAAGCAGCAAGCTTTATAAAAAATCAGAAATAATAACAGGAGGATAAAATGGAAAAAGAGAGCAAATGTCCGGTAACCGGAGCAACAGGTCATGCATCTGCTGCAGGCACTTCCAACAGGGACTGGTGGCCGGATCAGCTAAATCTCAAGGTCCTTCATCAGAATTCATCAATGATAAATCCCATGGATCCGAAGTTTAACTATGCAGAGGAATTCAAAAAACTCGACCTTAAAGCTCTGAAGAAAGACCTCTACGCATTGATGACAGATTCCAAAGACTGGTGGCCTGCTGATTACGGCCATTACGGACCTTTATTTATCCGTATGGCCTGGCACAGTGCAGGAACATACCGAACGAGTGACGGACGGGGCGGCGGGAACACCGGAAATCAGCGCTGTGCTCCTCT
>CAYNFB010000005.1:0-20547 GCA_964396355.1 uncultured Leptospirales bacterium
TCATTCGATCGAAAGAAAGATTCGGCTGGTTCGCAGTGACAGGATATAAACATACAGTTCCAAAAATAATAAAAAATAGTTTATTACTCTCATTACTTTAGAATTAATGGTTCATTATATCTGAGATCGGGTGAAAAAATGAAATTAAAGAGTATATTGAGAGCGCGATATTCCATAAGAACTAAAATGATCGTTTCTCTGGTTTTTTTGCTGGTGCTGTCCTTTTCGGTAACCAATTACATGAACTTCAGATCTTCACGGATATCTGTCAGGAGTAATCTGATAAACAGTGTTCTTCCTCTTACAAGCGACAATATTTACAGCGAAATACAGAAAAATATGATACGTCCTGTCTTTATATCATCACTGATGTCAAATGACACTTTTTTGAAGGACTGGGCTATTTCAGGAGAAAAAAACTCCGGGAATATAAAAAAATATCTCAACGCTATTAAAAAGAAATACGGTTTTTTTACCACCTTCTTCGTCTCGGAAAAAACCGGGAAATACTACTATCAGGAAGGTGTGTTAAAAAGCATATCTCTGAAGGATTCTCATGATATCTGGTATTACAGGTTTAAAAATCTCAACAGAGAGTACGCCCTGGATGTGGATTCAAATGAAGCTGAAAAAAATATGCTGACCATATTTATAAATCACAGGGTCGAAGATTATAAAGGCAGCCTTCTCGGAGTGACAGGTGTAGGTCTTAAGATGGATGAGATAACCCGTCTGCTCCATTCATATAATGATAAATACGGGGGAAGCATATATCTTACTGATCCCGACGGCCTGATTCAGGTTCATTCCGATGAAAAAATTATAGAAAAGACAAATGTAAAGGAACTCCTCGGATCATCTGAAATAGCCCGCAGGAGCCTGGTCAAAGAAAAGGATGGGAAGTTCTTCGAATTTGACAGGGATAATCAGCATCTGCTTCTTTCCGTGAGGTACATATCAGAATTTGACTGGTTCCTCTTCGTTGAGATAAATGAAACTGACAACATGAAAGTCATCAGAAGCAATCTCTACCGCAATCTTGCAATCGGGCTTCTCATATCAGTGCTTATAATATCGGTGGCTATTATGACGGTTAACTATTTCCAGAAGAGACTGGTTCAGCTTGCTGTAATAGATGAGCTTACCGGGGCATATAACCGGAGGGAGTTTGAAACTCAGTTTAAGAGGGCCGTCTACAGTCTGAAAAGGGGAGGGGAAAGCTTTTCACTGATTATTTTCGATATAGATAATTTTAAGTCCGTCAATGACAACCTTGGTCACCTGGAGGGCGACAGGGTGCTTCAGGGAATTTCTAAAATAGCGGAAGGATGCATTCGTCTTACAGATCTTCTTTTTCGCTGGGGCGGAGACGAATTCGTCATAATTGCATATGGTGAAACAGACAAGGCCCTCCTTGTGGCAGAGCGAATCAGGGCTGCTGTTGAAAAGAAGAAATTTCTGTTGTCGAATAACGAAAAAAAGGTTCATTCTTTATTCGTTACCCTGAGCTGCGGAATTGCCTTTTATCAGCAGGAAGAGGCTCCTGATTCTATACTTGCCAGAGCCGACAGGGCTCTTTACAGAGCCAAGGAAAAAGGACGGAACCGGATCGAACAGGCCTGATTACTTCGGGTGAGGGCCGTCCTGACGCTGTTTCTCTGATTCTTCTTCTGCTTCCCTTTATCATCGTTTATCGGGTTTAGGTAGAAGATTATTTTTTTGAGGAGAAATCTCCTGGTGCCAAATGTCTGGTGATCACGGTGCTGGTTGTGGTGAAGAAGAAATTTATCATATACGTTTGAAATGACCAGGAAATCCTTTTGTAATATAATTTGGTTGTCTCTGAATTATTACAGAATAACAAATTTGTTTATTTCTTAAATAATTATTGAAATTATTGTAGTCCTAAAAAAAATGTCGTGAATTCTTGCAGTTTTTTTGGTAAATTAAATATTCCCGGTCTTTGTGCCATTATTTTATACCGGGATATTTTTATGTGTATGAAATATTTGAAAATATCAAAGTTGTATTGTTAATAGAAAGGAGCAGAATATAATGAAAACCGGAATACTATATGGAATTGGGATCGGCCCGGGCGATCCGGAGTTGATGACAGTTAAGGGAGCAAGACTGCTGGGCGAGATTAAAAATGTCTTCGTTCCCCGAGGGCATAGCGGGAAGGCCAGTGTGGCTCATAATATTGCAAGCGGGTACTTCAGGGAAGATGCTAATCTTCATGAGGTTGTTTTTCATCAGACCAGAGATTCTGAGGGGCTGAAGGAGTACTGGCATGAAGTTGCCCTTCAGGTTGCAGAGGTTCTGAAAACCGGAGAGGATGTCTGTTTTATAACACTGGGTGACTCTATGCTTTATTCGACATATATTTACGTAATATGGGAGATTAGAAATATACTTCCTGATGTTAAGATTGAGACTGTACCGGGAATTGCCGCATACAGCGCTGTTTCCGCTCTGGCGGAATTCCCCATCGGCTACAGGAAGAATCCTGTGACAATAATTCCTGCCGATGATTCGCTGACGGGACTGAGAAAGGCAATAGATGCCGCCGGGACTATCGTCATAATGAAGGTGGGCAATCACTTCGAGAATATTCTTCAGATTCTTGAGGACAATGCTCTGGTTGAGCGGAGTGTTTTTGTAGCAAAGGTGGGGCTTCCGGAACAGAGAGTAGTTTCAGATCTCCGGTCATTGAAGGGTACAATAACGAAGAAGGAGTATTTATCTATAATACTTGTAAACAATGAGAGTGAGGTATAATGAAGGTAATATTTACAGGCGCAGGACCGGGAGATCCCGATCTGCTCACAGTTAAGGGCAGAAAAATTCTCGAATCTGCTTCAATATGCATATATGCGGGCTCACTGGTGAGTCCCGAGGTTGTTTCTCTCTGTCCCGACGGAGCGGATCTCTATGATTCTGCGGCCATGTCCCTGGAGGATATAATCGGAGTAATTGTCAAGGCACAGGAGACCGATACCGATGTTATCAGGCTACACACAGGTGATCCCTCTATCTACGGGGCCATCAATGAGCAGATGGATGAGCTGGATAAGCTTGGAATCGACTACGAGGTCGTACCAGGAGTCAGTTCCTTTCAGTCAGCTGCGGCGGTACTTAAATCAGAGCTGACACATCCTGAGGTTTCCCAGACAGTTGTGATAACCAGAACAAGCGGCAGGACTCCGCTTCCTGAACAGCAGGAACTTGTTAAACTTGCAGAGTCCAGGGCCACATTGTGCATCTTTCTGTCCATCCATAAGATAGGACAAATTGCCAGAGAGCTGATTCCTTTCTATGGAGAGGATTGTCCGGCAGGTGTAGTATACAGGGCTTCATGGCCGGATCAGGAAGTTGTCCGGGGAACTTTGAAGGATGTAGCTGAAAAGGTGGACGAGAAGGGTTTCACAAAGACGGCAATGATAGTAGTGGGCCACGCACTGGGCCGTGGAGACCAGCGGTCTAAACTCTATGACAAATCGTTTACACACGAGTACAGGAAAGGGAAATAGCCCATGGCTGAAGATACTAAAAGAAAGGGGCTTATTTACCTCGTAGGCCTTGGAACAGGTAATCCGCTTGATATGACTCCCCGGGCCGTCGAGGCGATCAGAAAGAGCGGAGCAGTCGCAGGATACAGCAAATACCTTGAATATATTGAAGATCTTACCGCAGACAAGAAGATCATTTCTTCAGGCATGCGCAGGGAAGTGGACAGATGCCGTGCCGGAATTGAGGAAGCTAAAAAAGGGGAGATCGTAACAATTGTCTCCTCGGGAGATGCGGGAGTCTACGGCATGGCGGGCCTCGTACTGGAAATGCTTTCAGATGAGGAAGATAGCGATGTGGATGTGGAACTGGTTCCTGGAGTCACTTCTGCGGTTGCTGCCGCTTCGCGTGTGGGAGCTCCATTCATGCTGGATTTCGCCTGTATAAGCCTCAGTGACCTTCTTCAGGACTGGGACGTAATACTGAAGAGACTTGAGGCTGCAGCATCTGCAGATTTTGCAGTTGCGCTGTACAACCCCAAAAGCACCAAGAGGGTAAGCCAGATAGAGACTGCCGCTGAGATATTCGGGAAATACAGAAATGGCTCGACTCCTGTTGCAATCTGTACTGCAGTAGGGAGAGATGATGAAAAAATTGTCATCTCCGATCTGGATAATTTTTTAAATGAAGATATAAATATGTTCAGCATAGTACTCATCGGCAACAGCACTACTGTCGTGAAGAAGGGGTGGATGATTACACCAAGAGGCTATGAAGTCTGAGCTCTGTATTAAAATATAATGACATATAAAAAATCCCCATGACCTTTCAGACATGGGGATTTCTGTTTCTTCATGAGGCAGGCATCTATTAGCCGATGCCTTACATCCAGGCAGGTCTCCCCTCTTGGCTTTTTTTATGGCTGTAAAAAAAGAACCTGAATAAAAATATTAAAAAAAAGGACAAATTTTTATACAGCAATTTGGACCTTTTCCCTGAAAGCTGTCAATTAAAAAACCGGCAGATGGTAAATACCTGCAGAGAATAACGTCTGTTTGACGCTAGGCCATATAAAATTTAAAAAATATTATGAAAAGCATTATGAAAATAAGCCGTGCGGCAATGCCGATTATCAGAGTTATCACTACGTGAATGGAACCGAGTTTCGGTCCGTATACCGCCATATTTCTTGCAAATGAAAATTTAAACAGATAGAGAGGGAATGAAATGAGGTTGCCGGCCAGCGCCGATATTGCGGCTGTGTAGAATCCTATGGTCCCTCCCCTGTATAATGTTCCGATAACAAGTCCGCCGGCAGTTGCATTTCCTACATATGCAAGAACAGGAAGTATCATGTCCTCCCTTATTCCTGCAAAGTTCAGAGCCGGACGGAGTAATTCCTGCAGATTAAGCAGAATCCCGGCGCCCTCGGCCATATTTACAGCAAAGACAGCAATGAACATCATTTTTGCTATTCTTGTGAATTGGCTCATGGACTCTCTTATTACGTTAGTTAACATGGATAAGTCTATGTGCTGACCAGAGGGAAGTTCATTCTTTATTTCTGCATTGCAGGTGCCCTGATATCCAATTCTGCATCTGACAGATCCGGCTGCGAGTATTAAAAAAAATTTTAATATTCCCACAAAGAAGAATGACAGGGTGTATATTATACCCGGTTTCATTCCCAGTATGGGAATCATTACAGGTATGAAACGGGTGAATATACCCTTGAAGTATCCGGGCAGACTATTTGTCTGCGCCGCCAGAAGAAGTTCAGGTGAGGTTATTTTACCTTCGTTGTGAAATTTTTTCAGCATTGCACCTGCTGCAAGAGGAGAACCGATGGCAGTTATAAACGACGCCGATGTCTCGGCAGGAAGCCCGGTTCTCTTCAGAAGAGGCATAAAGAAAAAATAGATACTGTTCAGACGTCCGTTCCTGATTAAAATTTCGATTACAATGAGTGATATAAAAACAACGGGAAGGGTTCTTGCCGCCATCAACAGAGTTTTAACAGCCGCAGATAGGATCAGTTCCATATGATTCTACTCTCCGCATACTGTGTCAGGAAGAAAGTATCTTCCATGATTCTCATCAGTGAATATTCTCGCATTTATCCTGAAGACATTCCTGAGTATGGAATCTGTGAGAATATTCTCCGGTTTCCCCTCGGAATGCTTGGAGCCCCTGTCCATGACCACTATTGTGTCTGAGAATCTCGCCGCCTGGTTGATATCGTGAAGAACCATCAGTACAGTCTTGCCCATCTCGCTGTTCAGTCTTTTTATCAGATCGAGAACCTGAAGCTGATGGTTTATGTCCAGAAATGTAGTTGGTTCATCGAGTATTACAAGTTCAGTTTCCTGTGCTATTGCCATGGCTATTCTTGCTCTCTGAAATTCTCCCCCCGACAGATTGTTCACAGGCCTGTTTACGAAATCATTGAGTCCCACAGAATCAATTGCCCAGTTGATTATTTCAATATCATCGGGTTTCATTCTTCCGCTGAGTCCCAGGTGGGGGAATCTCCCGTATCCGACAATGTCTTTTACTGTAAATCCCGGCATTGATCCGAATACCTGAGGCATGAAAGAGAGCTCTCTTGCCAGAACTTTAGGCCTGACCTTCTTCACATCTCTGCCCTCAAGAGATACACTGCCGCCGGCCAGGGGCATGTTTCCCGAGATTGCCTTAAGTAGTGTCGATTTGCCCGATCCGTTTGGTCCTATAATTGTTACTATCTCTCCCCTCGTAATTGAGAGATCTATTTCCTTTATTATCAGCTCCTGGCTGTAGGCTGCCGACAGATTTCTGCATTCAAGATACACTGCTGTCCCTCCTCAGGAGGTAGAGAAAGAAGGGGCCTCCGATGGCCGCCATTATTATTCCAACAGGTAGTTCAACGGGATCCAGAATTATTCTTGCAAATGTGTCGCAGTAGACCACCAGTCCCGCTCCGATCAGAGCAGATGCGGGGAAGAGGTATCTGTAATCCTGACCGACGAATATTCTCGCAAGATGGGGGACTATGAGTCCCACAAATCCCAGGAGTCCCACAATGCTCACAGATGCTGCTGCCAGAATTGATGAGAGAGCAATGAGTATTACCCGTGTGAGTTCCACATTGAGCCCCAGACTTCTTGCAGTTTCATCTCCCATCATAAGAATATTAAGTCTTCTGGAAGTGAGAAAGGCAAGAGCAGTGCCGATAAGAGCATAGGGTGCGAGTATTGCCGCGTGATCCCATGATCTTGCAGCAAGTCCTCCCACCATGAATCCTATTACGCTCTGTACCCTGTCGGGATAGAATATCATGAGCGACTGTATTCCCGCTCCCAGAAATGCCGAAACTCCAACTCCCGTAAGAATCAGTCTGTGGGGATCTGATCCTCCCCGCCAGGCGATTGTGTAGATTACTACAGTAGTGATCATTGCACCGAGAAAGGCGAATGGAACCAGCAGAGCAACGTATTCGGGAAACATAATAAGAAGCAGTATGCCTGCAAATCCTGCGCCTGAGGAGACACCGATTATGTTCGGGCTTGCAAGGGGGTTGCGCATGATTCCCTGGAGTATGCCGCCCGATACTGCAAGAGCCATGCCTACCAGAGCCGCCACAATGGTCCTGGGGAAGCGTATATTCCATATTATCTGATAGTTCAGCTTCGTACTCTCTGAAAAGAGAACATCTGCAATTTCTTTTAAGGAGACGCTGACAGAGCCCATGGAAAGGCTCAGTGCAATGGAGCCCAGAGTGAGGATGAAGAAAATAAACAGATATGCGGCTCTGCGTGAATGTGTTTGATTATTATTTTTCATTATTCTGCAGTTTCTGTCTTTCTGTCGAATACAGATGGATATAGTATGGATGCAAGAAAGCGGAATGCTTCGGGATAGCGTGAATTGGGCTTATACATGAAGTATTCTCTGGGCAGATAGTATATGCGGCCGTTTTTCACTGCGTTGATTCCCTCAAGAGCATTGTTGCTTTTCAGAAAGGGGGTCATTCTGGCCTTTGCTTTTTCAGGATCTCCCATTGTCTTTACCAGCATTATATCCGGGTTCAGACTTGTAATACGTTCAAGGCTGATGTCAACTCTCGTTGCACCTTCAACGGGAGATTTTTCTGCTACATTTCGGGCCTTGAGCATTTTAAGCATTCTTCCCGTATCGCCCGATGGGAGTTCGCTGCTTATGCTTCCCGATGTTGCAAATGCAATCATTACCAGGGGATTGTCCGTGTCGGGACATTTATTTATTATATTTTTGATTTCGTTATCGATTTTTTTAATCTTTGAAAGTCCGCCATTATTTCCGTTTACTCTGAAAAACAGATCTGATATAAACAGGAAGTCTTCATAGTGCTGATATCTCAATATTATATAGGGAATTTTGCTCTGTTTAAAAAAACTCAGGAGTTTGCGGTGATTTCTCATCCCTTTGTAGAGGACCACAAGATCGGGGTTCAGTGCGGTTATTCTCTCCAGGTTGGGATTTCCCACTGAACCGATTGTTTCTATGTTCCGGGCCCCGGGCGGCACGCTTATATCGCCGGTTACTCTTGCTTCTGCAGTACCTCCGGTGAAGTACCACAGGTCGAGAAGAGAATTGAACAGAAATACCGCTCTTTTGGGATTCTTCTTCACCGTAAACTGGCGGTTGTTCTCATCATGAAATTTTACAGTACTGCTGTCCTCGAATGTAACCGCGGGTTTTATATTCTTTCTGCTCTGTTCACTTCTGCCGCATCCCATTGAGAAAATAATAAGCAGAAAGACTGTTATGCCTGTTGTTCTGAATGCATTCATTATTAAGTATTCCATGTAGCGGATAGAGGAATAATAATTCCTCTATCCGGATTATATTAATTATTCGGCTGCTTTTGCGTGGTCTACATATATGGCTCTGATTGAACTGTTTTCTCCGATACCGTGAAGATAAACATTTACTTTAATTCCGGCCTTTGTGAGGAGAGTTTTCCATGAATCATCTTCGTCAGATGCCATGTCGTTGTTTGCGTGATCGCCTGCAACAATCATGAAAGGCATCAGTGTTACTTCAGTAATTTTCGCGTCTTTAAGTCTCTTGATCACAGAGTCAAGTCCGGGAGCGCCTTCAACGAGTCCCAGGTGAACGGGCATTTTCTTTTCGTCGAATATTTTCTGAAGTTTCATATATGATTTATTATATTCAGGATGATGCCCGTTTCCATGTCCCATGAGCACAACAGTCTTTCCTTTGGGAAACTGTGCGGCAAGAGCATCGACGGTCTTCACGTAGTCTGCATCATCTGAGAGGAGCGGTTTGCCTACTTTGAATGATTTGAATAGCTGCTTCTTGTCTTTTATCTCTCCTAGGAGCTCATTATACTCTGCTCCCTGAAGAACGTGAGATGGCTGAACCACTATATTTACATATCCTTCTTTCTTCAGCTGGTCGAGCATTGCGCCGGGTGCAAGAATTTCTGTACCCTCTTTTTTCTTTATTACGTTTCTGATTATTTTTGATGTGAATGCGCGTTTGACATCCCATCCGGGGAAGGCCTTTGCTGTTTCTTGTTCAATTGCCTCTATTGTAAGGGCTCTTGTTTCGGGAAAGCTTGTTCCGAAGCTGACAACGAGAACTGCACTCCTGCCGTCCGGTTTTGGTGTGCCGCATGCAAAAAGTGATAATGTCATAATTAACATTGCAGTCAGGCTAGTCCATTTTTTCATATTGAATCCTCCTGTTATTTATATGAGATACTTATACTAACAGCAGGGGATTGTCTTTTATTCTGAGAAATTAAAGCAAAACCCACGCTGTTAAAACTAGCATGGGGATCTCCCTTCTTCATCCTCATGTAAACCTGTCCGGCATAACATCCAATGCCATATGAACAGTTCTGTACAGGCAGGTCTTCTGGCTTCCGGGTCATCCTACTAAGCGCGCCTTCCCATCTTTAATGACAGTGACATCATGCGCCTTTCGTACCGGTTACAGCGGCGGGTCCGCACCTGAATTTAACAGGCTTCCCTATTCTCCCGAAAATCCGGGCACCTATACATAATAAATAAAATGCCGGCTATTTTGCATCAATGTCAAGAATTTTTTTGAATAGGATTTCCTATTTCTTCGTTCTTCATCTTCTTCAGTCTGACGATTGTCCAGACAGATACGAAGATAAGAAACCCCGGAACGGCAATTTCAATCATGTGGTATTGAAATTTCTCAAAATTATAGGCGCCTTCAACACTTATGAAGAGTATCCGTCTTATACTGGCAATGAGTGAGAAACGGTTCTGCGCTCAGTGAGTGGGGCTGGAGAGAGACTCGTACAGTGTAGAGTATTTCAACAGCCATTATGGTGAGCAGCATTCTATCCATGGAGTGGAGGGCTCCCTTAATCATATCGCCTTGAGATATTGCGTGGAAGACTGATATTATCGAATAATAGTACCTGCAGTAAATATCAGCAGTATTCCAATTATTATATATGCGTAGTTTTCAGCTATGCGGAGGATCTTATCAAAAGTTTCTTTATACATTCTGTCTCCGGATTATTAATTTTATAAATCATATAAAAATCTGCCACAGGATAAATCAATCATTTCCCGGCATATCAGAATAAATGTACGGTTAAGTCGCATTCATGGAAATCTTAACAGAGCTGTCGGGCAGCCTCTTTCCCGTAATCTCTCTGATCATCTCCAGCCTCCTTACATCTATGCTCTGTTTTCCTCCCCATGAGATGTTCAACGTAAAACCTGATGGGGTAATTCTGCCCAGACAGTCGAGGCCCCTTCTTTCAAAATCGATCACAAGATTGTCGAATATATTCTCGATTTCACCCTGCGCCGTTCCTTCGGGCGAAGAACATTCAAGGACGGCTTCCATAGGTATGAATTCACCTAATGCGAGTTTTTTTCTCTGACGTTTCTTCATTTGCTTCTCCTTATTCTGCAGAATTCAATCCATCTGTAATTGTGAAATGCCGCCTTGTCTGCCGCCTGAATTATACGTCCGTATACGGTCGCGGGACTGCCGCTGCTTCTGTGATTTTTAATGCAGTCGTAAATTTCTTCTTCAATATTTTTGCAGGAGGGGTACATCTCCAGAAACTTCTCTGCGTACAGAAGGCCGGCAATGTGATGGTTTTCAACATCGTCCTTCCTTCCCAGATCGTGAAGCCATCCTGCTGTTATCAGAATCTGCAGATTCAGATCAGTCCCGGCCGCCATCGAGGTCGCCGCCTCAACGACGCATGATGAATGAACACCCATCTCTTCGTCTCCCCATGTGAGATAGAAGAAATTTTCGGCTCTCATCCGGGCTGCCTGGATGAGAACCTCTTCAGAAGCGGGCATGTTCTCAGAAGGTGATGATCTCATAGCCTTTCTCAATATATGAGGACATGGACGGGTGACCGGAGAGATCCTGTCCCAGAGGAAGACCGGTTTTTTTACACAGTTCCAGCGTTCCCATCTTGGACGCGCATGCCATGCAGACAGTATCAAGCATTCCGGTCTCAACACATTCTCTGAACTGTTTATAGAAAGGGGTGCTGCTGTCCTGAAAATTTTTTATCAGAGCAGTTGCCGATCCTTCAATTATAAGTTTAGTCTCATGGCCTCTGCTGTTCAGGTCAATGCAGTTCAGCAGGGCGTGGGCAAAACACATCTGTTCACCGTTGAATGCAAAGAGTGCATATTTTTTCATTTAGGTCTCCTTTTATTGATGTATGGTTATACTATCACAGGTGAAATTTTTTTCAAGGGAAATAAAGCCTCACCGGAGTCAGGAGATTGACTTCTGCCCATGGGCTTATTAAATTTAAATAAAGTCAGGAGGATTTCTATGAAACAGAATATGGGAGCGATTGACAGGATAGTCCGGTGTCTTCTTGCAGTACTTATAGCTCTTCTTTATTACAATAATATTATATTCGGTCCGGCAGCAGCAGTCTTAGGCATTTTTGCGGCTGCATTTTTGATAACTAGTTTTATGGGGTTCTGCCCGCTCTACGTGCCCTTTAAAATCAGCACCTGCAGAAAAGAGGACTGATTTTATGATTTGTATAAATAGGGGCTTAGAAGAATTTTGTTCTTGAAAAAAGAACAGTGTTCTTATATGCATAAGCGAAGAGAGGAGTTTTGTTCTGATTCTTCTTGTTTACAGCAGGAAGCTTTTTTTCAACATATTTTTAACTGTATTAAGAATCTCTGTCTCTTCAATTAATACAAATAAAATATATAGAAAGCCGCTTTTGGTTGAGCTAACGGAAAATCATGAATATATATGAACACAGAAATGTTTTTGTCTATTACGATAGTGAACTCGAAGCAGTTTGTCAAACATGGCAGGGATTTTGTCCCGGCCTTATCTTTAGAGATGCTGTTCAGCATACACTGGAATTTATGAAAAATAGTTCATCACGCAGTATTCTTTCAGATATTACGGAGCAGAGAGTTGTATCTCCCTTTGATCAGGAGTATGCCGACGTCATTTTTTCAGATTTTATCCGTGAATTTAGTCTTGCGCAAATAGCCTTTATCTCAAGGGAGAAGTCTGTTGTAAGGGCCTGTGCCGGCAGATTTGAAAGGCTTGTAAAGAAAAAGTTCGGTCCGGATACAATCAATTTCTTTACGAAAACTTCAGATGCTCTTTACTGGTTAAGTGTCAATGAAGTGAATAATTGATTTTTCCGAGTTGTGCCGGTGTTAATCCGAAGCAGTCTTCTAATGTCTTTTTATGTCGATTTTGTCTGCATTTCTCTGTCTATTGCGGTAACGTCTTTCATGCCAATCTTCCAGTTTTTTAAAAAATTAAATATAAAATATCATATATAAAAATAATGAAACTTTTTGCAGGCGGTGATATCTAAGAAATAAAAATTATATCCCCAGGATGTGTGCCGTGTTTAATAAGAATGTTTATTTTTCGTTTCTAATTGCGTCTATTATCTGTCTGCCTCCGGCAGCTTATTCTCTTCCCAAATATGATTTATCAAAACAGAAAGACTACAGCTGTGTTGTTCAGGAGGTTCTGAAAATACGGGAAAAGAAAATTGGTTCTGTTTCAGAAATATACTTTATAGTGAGATCAAGCGGCAGGGATTATTCTGTTTACGCCGGACCGAGGTGGTTTCTCGGAGCCATGGGAAGACTGAAGAAGGGCGACAGAGTGGGAGTCTTCGGCTCTCTGGCCGGAAAGTTCAGAGGCAGAGAGCTGATTCTTGCAAGAGTTCTTGTTAAAGACGGTGTCTCTGTGTGGCTGAGAAATTACGACGGCCAGCCTTTCTGGGAGATGAAGGACGGAGGGCCTTCTATAAGTCCCGGAGGCAAAAGTTCCAAGGGCGGAAAAGGACAGTCCGGAGGCAAAGGACCTGGCGGCGGGAGGCAGTAAGCTTCGATTACTCGAAACGCTTCAGGGATTGCAGCCTTACCTGAGGACCCGCAAGGGGAGGAGTTTAATCGGAAAGCCCTGCCCCGGGGCGGGCGGGCTTTTATTTGTCAGTAAATGTTCTGGAGTGAATAGCAGTTTCCTGATATAAAAATCGGGGAGAGGCCCGTTTTATCATACCTTGAAGAAATCGACTTTATCTTTCTGTGTGCCGGCCATCTCCAGAATTTTATCTGTTGTGGAGGCCATCTCCTCGGCTGCAGTTGCTATGGACTGGGTCATTTCATTGATGCCTGTTGTGGCTCGAACTATTTCTTCAGTGGAAAGTTTGTGTTCTGATGTGGCACTTCTTATCTCATCTGCCTTGATCTTAACTATTTCTGATATGGAATTCATCTCTTCGTTGACCGATATCTGAGTCTGCATGTAAGCAGATATATCTTCTATCATCCTGTCGATAGATTCTGCACCTTCAATGATCACACCAATTGTCCGGCTGGTTTCGTCTGTATTTTCAAGACCCTTCTTAATTTCGGAGTCATTTATTTTTATTAGTCCGTCTATTTCTTTTATACTGGCAGCAGTCTGATCTGCGAGCTTTGATATTTCATCGGCAACAACGGCAAAGCCTCTGCCTGCCTCTCCGGCTCTGGCGGATTCAATGGCTGCATTGAGTGAAAGGAGATTTATCTTTTCAGATATCTCGTTGATCATCTGAACGATATTGTTCATCTGAGTTGAACTGTCGTTTATTTTATGCATGCTTTCATTCATTATCTTCATCGATTGCGCACCTGAAGAGGCACTGGTCGACATTGTAGCAGAAAGATTCTTTGACTGATTAATTTTTAGACCCATATTTCCTATAATGTCAGAAAGAACCTGCATTTTCTCCACCATGCTGTCGAGGCTTTCAAACTGTACTGCCGTGTTTGATGCGATGTTTTCGGTACCTGCCGCAAGCTCTTCTGTTGTTGCTGTCACTTCTTCGATTGAAGACGCCTGTGCCTGGGCGTTTTCCGAGAATGAGACAGCAGATGAGGACATTTCATCAGACACTGCAGCGAGCTCTTCGGAAGTATTCTTTATATCTCTTACTACTCCGCGAATTTTTTTTATGAAGCGGTTGAAATAGTCAGCAAGAATTCCAAGTTCATCCATAATATGAATGGGAATTTCTACCGTGAGATCTCCTTCTCCCTCAGCAATGTCTTTCAGTCTGTAGGTAAGAGTTTCCAGCTTTTTAAATAGTATGACCCTTATTATCATAAGGAACAGGGCAGTGCCTGCGATTCCCATTATCAGCAGTATTATATTCTGATATCTGAAGAGTTTAGAAATCAGAGTGTTTACTACATTTGCGTTTTTTCCGAGAAAGAGGATTCCTGAAATCTTGTTTTCAGCATCGCGTATGGGGATATATGCCGTGTGATAGGGGATACCCAGAATTGTCGCCTCTCCGAAGAATGTTTTGCCTTCTTTAAAAACAGTCTTTTTTATTACGTCATGTTCAAGCTTTGTTCCGGTCAGTCTGGAACCGTCTTTCTGAATAGTTGTTGAGACTCTTAAATTGCCGTGAAAGATTGTCACATCGCAGCCGAGAAGATTTTTCTGCATATCTACAAACGAGTTGCTTGATAATATGTATCCAAGTGAAACCGCTCCGATTAGTTTCCCTGAATTGTCATAGACGGGAGCTGCTGCCTTGATTGAAAATTTAACTTCCTTTCCTTCCTCTATGGCTCCATTTTTTTTGCCACTGAGCGCCTTCTTAATACCCGGCTGGCCTGATATATTATCACCGAATTTTTCTGGATCCTGAGCTCTTGCCAGTACCTTGCCGTTTTCATCTGTAATAACGAAAAAATCAAATCCCATTGACCTCATCGCAAGCTTGCCGATAGAGACGGCCTTTTGTCTGTTCTTCGAATTTATTGCATCCTTTACCCTGGCAGACTCTCTGAACCAGTCGGTTGCAAGCTCCGCCTCTCCCGTCATGCGGTATACGTTCGACTGAAGCACTTCGGATTTAATTTTTACGTCTCCTGTTATGTCATCACCCAGTACTTTTTTTACTATGACTGACATACTGAGAGATACCGTTATTATAAATACTGCTATGAATGCGATAACCATGATGGTGATTTTTGTGGAAATTTTAGAATTTCTTGTGAAGATATTCTTAATCATGTGAGTCCTCTTTTACCGGCTTTTTTTGTGTTCAATTTTTTTATTGATGGATATAATATAAGTATTTGTCTGACCTATTTGTAAATAAATTTTTATTTAAAATGTCCGGCAGTGTAGTTTTTATTATTTTACAGCTTTTTTATCTTTTGCGAAAGTTTTTTTGCTCTGCTTAGATATTTTTCGGCATCACTGCTGTGGTTTTCATCCGGGTTCGGCAGGGTATTTTGATGAGTAAAAATATTTTTGATTTTGAGGAATGAATTAGACGAGGAGTCTGTTATTCTTTTTATTATTCCGGTTTTGGGTTTATTCCGGGGTTTTGCGGATATACCGGCTGCATCGTTGATTCTCTTCACCGTCTCTGTGGTCTTCATCTCTCCCATACGTCTGTTTTCCAGGTCTTCAATGAACTGGTTCGAGAGTTTTCTGTTTTTATCAATAATTACATCCCAGTTTGTCTCTCTGTCGAAATCTTTAAGCAGAGATATTTCCGATATCATCAGGGACAGCCCGTGATCGAGGAGGCTGCCCAGAACATCGGGTATGATTTTATCTGCGGCATAGTTCTCGGGTACAATCCCGTCCTCAATTGGAGAGGGGTAACAGATAGGAAATATCCTGAAGATCCTCTTCGTTCTCCCATCTGTGAGACTCCGTGATTCCCCTGCCTTTTATCCACAGGGATGTTCCGTATTTATTGGATGAAAAATATATAGAACTGATTCTGTTATCAAGGACCGTAATCCTGAGCATCCGCTCAACAAGGTCTTCTTTGAGGCAGGAGGTGAACCGGATGGTCATCCTGCCGCCGTCTGAATCGACTCTGAAGACCATCTTTCCGGTAAATGTCAGCTCCTTCTTCACTGGCAGCTTTGTCAGCTTTTCCCTGGAGGGGATATTTTAAGCAGTTCTTTGACCTTAATTTTTTTGTCCGTATTGATATCTGTTACGGTATCTTCGGTCATTCTGTCCAGGAAGAGTATTCCGTCGAAGTGATCTATCTCATGCTGAATACACCTGGCCATTTCATCTGATCTGGTGATTGTATGCTCTTCTCCGAATCTGTCCTGGTATTTTACCGTCACTGTTGCGGCCCGTTCCACCATACCGAAAAAACCCGGAACTGAGAGACAGCCTTCCTCGCCGTATGATTTTCCCGATGATTCTATTATTTCAGGATTGATTAGTTCCAGATATTCATCCATATAGTCTATTACTGTCATGCGTTTGAGCAGTGATATCTGCGGTGCCGCAAGGGCAGCTGCTCCGTCATGCCTGAACAAAGTTTCTTTGATGGTATCCACTTTTTTACGCATGTTCTTATGGAATACCGTAACGGGTTTTGATTTTTCTCTGAGAACCGGATCTCCCAGTTCAATTATTTTAGATACTGACATATTCTATTCCTTATTTTGTGAATTCTTAAACCACTCTTCATTTCCGTAGAGCTCCTCTGCGCATTCTTCGCACAGGCCGTGAGAAAAACTCGCCTGAGAGTGTTCCTCCATATATTCTTCCAGCTGATTCCAGTAGCCTTTGTCGTCACGTACTTTTTTGCATTTTGAGCAAATAGGTATTATTCCTCTGAGAGTCTGTATCTCGGTGATGTAGTCACTGAGCTGTTTATTTGTTTCTCCCAGAGTATGATTCATCCAGAGAAGCTCAATATCCTTCTCAATTATTTCTCTGAAGTTTTCAATCAGTGAAATATAGGTCTGTGAATAATGGTTTTCCCTGTTGTCCAGTACACATATAGTGCCGAAGGGTTCACCATCAGGCATGTTTATGGGAAATCCGAGATATGAAATCATGTTGAGCTTTATATCGGGATTGTCCTTCCATTTTTCATCGGACGGCGCATGAGGTACCAGCAGCATTTGCTTTGTTGAAATAACGGTCTCACAGTAGAGGCCTGAACCAATCAGATGCTCCCTGTCTCCCGGTTTGTAGGGATTGTTCTCTGTTTTGCTGGAAAGAAAAACAGAAATATCTTCTTCAATTACCTGCATTATCAGACCTGCAGGAACGCCTATGATCGCAGCAGAGATCTCAATAATTTTCTGCCACTTCTCCTTTGTTTCCCCGGGTATTTCGAAAGATTCAGCTTTACTTTTATTCATTTATTCCTTCCTGCCGTCTTATATAGAGATTGACTCTTATAATATTCAGCAATTCTAATACAGATCAAGTTTTTTTTAGTGTGATTTATTCCGCAATCCTTACGAACTTATTGTTAAAGCTTCCTCTGCTCTTAAAATAGCTGTTGACCCGCAGAGGCCTGTAAAATTAAAATGCAGTCTGAAAATCAGACTGATATACAGGTGAAGTCAATGTCCGTGTGTGAAAAATGCCCTATAGAGGAAAAAATCCACGTATGCTGTGCCAGATATCCCAGAACGGGAGAACAGGTCAAGATGATTCTTGATGACGGTTCTGTAAAAGATGTATGTCCCCATCTGGGCAGAGACGGCGGCTGCATGATCTACTTCACAAGACCCTACGGATGCAGGCAGTTTTTCTGCGAGAGATTCTTCAAGGATGAGGGAATCCGGTTAATTGAAGAGAATGAAGGCTACAGATACCTTGAAAGTATTTTAGATAACTGATCGTACTTCATTCTCAGCATTTTATTTATCTCCGGCCCCCTCCGCCTGTTCCGCCGCCGCTTCCATCTCTCGGGCCTCTGCCCATTCCGCGGCCTTTACCACGACCGAGTCCTCTGCCTGTTCCGCTGTTATTACCGCTTTCAGGACGGTTTAAGAAATTGTTTAAAACTTTCCTTACTCCTCCGCCGGTGCTGTTGTTTATCTGACGGTTAGAGGCTGATGTATCGGATATTATTGCTCCGGCCGGGCATGCAGCAGCTGCTCCTTCAATACCTCCTGCATTTTCATTTATAATAACGGCTTTTTCATCGCGGATCTCAAAACCGTCGGGGCACATCCTTATGCATTTTCCGCAGCCGGTACACAAATTGCTGTCAATATATATCATAAATATTCCTCCTGCTCAGATTTGTTGCTAAATATTTCAGTCACTGTTCTGCAGCTGGCTGAGACGCTCTAATGTTTGTTCTGCTATTTTTTTATTTTTGTTAAAATTTTCCAGACGCACAATCAGTCCTTTCTGCTTTTCTGCGTCATCGATATAGTAGTCATGATTGAGCAGCTTTTCGGCCCAGGCAATATTGTTGTTTACTTCCTCGGAAATCCTTTCTCCATCGTGTCTTACGGCTTCGAATGAGCATACATCGTGACAGACGCCGCATTTTATGCACTTGATCTCTTCAATAACAGCTTTTTCATCTTTCATGGTGATGGCGCCGGCATAACAGCTGTCTGCACAGACTCCGCATCCTGTACACAGTGATTCTTTAATCCATGGCATAACAAATCTCCTCTGCATTGATATCCTTTTATCGCAATAATGCGATTTTCAGTCCAGTGAAAAAAATGAAAAAAAGTACTGCAGGTCTGATTACGGTGTTATATAAAACAGATTCTGTTTCTTAAGGAAGGAGGGGGATGTTTATCCTTTATTTCTGATTTTAAAGTAATGCATAATATAATGAACTGCCAGTCCTGCAAGGAAACCCCAGGCCATATTCAGCAGCAGCGATCCGGCAACTGTTGTTCCCATTGAGATAAGGTCTTTTCTTACGCGGATATCCTTTGCAAATTTGGTCAGCTCCAGTCCTACGAGAAACATCATGGCGCCGATTATTGCCACCGGAAAAACAGAAAGAAGCCCGCCAATTGAACCGGCAAGGAAGAGTCCCAGAGATATTTCTATCACTCCTTCGAGAATATTTGCTCCTCCTGTCCGGGCTCCGAAGTAATACTGTGAAGCCAGACCTCCCGCACCATGGCACATGGGCATTCCTCCGAAGAACGGAAGAATCAGATTGATGATTCCCTGATTCCAGGATAATTGTTTCTCGCTTACACTTCTGTCGGGCCAGTATGATGTTATCAGTGATGATGTTGAAATAGTCGCATTGGTAATGGTAAGGGGAATCTGGGCAAAGCCCGCCAGAATCATAGTCAGCCAGATTTCTCCCATACTGATTCTGCTGATTGAAGGAAGAGAGATAGAAGAGAGATGAATCTGCGGCATCTGACCGCCTGCATAGGTGATTATGATGCCGATAAAAACAAGAACAATTGCTGCCGGAGCGTAGCGGTTCTGCCTGAGGATCAGTACTATTATTATTGATGCGACTCCCAGTGCCCACCAGGTGGAAATCATTTTATAGGCCTCTACTGCCAGCATGACACCTAAGGCAATCTGAATTCCCCGAATCACCGGAAGCGGTGTTATTTTTGAAATCAGGCCTATTATGCCTGTTGCTGCAAAAAATATCCAGACTATTCCCATTGCCGCACCAGATGCATAAACCATTGAAGGAGTCCAGTGTTGTGATATTGCTACTACTGCAAGCACCTTCATCGGTTCGACAGGAATGGGAAGCCTGTAGACAATTCCGGTAACTATATTGGCAATTCCAATCATTATAAGCAGACCAGCAGGATCCACCCCGCAGACTGCGATGTAGCCGATTAAGAGGGGAAACAGGGTGCCGAAGTCTCCCATTGATCCGGCAAGTTCTCTTAAGCTGAATTCAAAGGATTTTATTTTCAAAGTCGTAACTTGTTTCTCTCATCAGATTTTTGTACCGGGACAGCCAGATGATGCTGATTACTTTCCGGGGGAGCCCGGTATTTAGTTCACTCCTTTAATATTACAGGGAAGAAGCAGTATTGCAAGATTTTTTTTATCCCATGCTGCCTGATTTGAAGGATGACGAGATCATCACGTAGGTAACATGAGCCTTCTCTGCGCATTTAAAAAAAATTGACAATTACTGCGTTTGGCGAGATTATATAGGATATATTTTTAAGGGAGGTTAATATGATGAAATCTATTGTGCCGGCTTTAATAACAGGATTACTTTTTCTGGTAATTGCATGCAGCAGTACCGCCGTTATTCCTCAGCCGGTTCCTGACGGCTATCAGGGTATATACGTTGTCAAGGTATGGGAGGGCGATAATTCCGTGCTGCCTAAAGATATTACCGGACTCGTATTCAGGAGAACAGGTAATACCTATGATATAGTTCTATCAAACGTTGATGAGGAAACAAAGAGTGCCGAGGAAATAGAGGATCTTAAATTTACATACGTCAATGGTGAATTCCTGATCAAGTTCGGCGGAATCATGAAGGTTAAACCTGAGATAGATGGCCTGCGCGGTAGCCTCAATTATGACGGGAAACCGGCTGAACTTTATCTGAAGAAGATTAAATAGCCTGTACACATTTTTTTAAATCATACAGGCTCTGGCTGTAAAGTGCCTGTGTGATTATATGTATTCCCTGAGAGATTTTCTTTCAGCAATATACCTGCTGCTTAATCTTATGAGCCTCATTGACAGAAGTATACCTGAAACAGTGAGCCCGATAATCAG
>CAYNFB010000005.1:20557-21001 GCA_964396355.1 uncultured Leptospirales bacterium
GGGACTATTAAATCTGTCATGGAAATAATATATCCCAGAGGCAGAGTTATTATCCAGTATGCCGTGAATGTAAGTGCAAATGTCACGTTGGCATCCTTATATCCTCTGAGACCGCTTTGAGATATTATCATCACCGCGTCGGAAATCTGATAGAGTGCGGCAATTTTCAGCAGACTTACTGCGACTTCTGATACCTCAGGATCTATTGTATAAAATGAAGCTATGAGATGGGGACAGAATCTGGTGAATGCCAAAGTGAAAAATGCGATTCCCACTGCCAGGGAAGTTCCGGACAGGCATGTGAATCTGGCGGCAAGAGGTTCCCCTGCGCCAACGGCATGGCCTGTTCTTATTGTCACGGCTAGCCCGATGCTCAGAGGTATTGCAAATACAATTCCCGAGTAGTTGAGTGCTATCTGATGTCCGCCCACGATGACAGGCCCC
>CAYNFB010000005.1:21011-22379 GCA_964396355.1 uncultured Leptospirales bacterium
ACTCCGATAAACAGTGTTATACATGCAAAAATACTGCATTCCATGAACAGGGTCGCTCCGATGGGAAGACCGAGCTTCAAAATATCTTTTATTCCTTTTCTCGTCGGGAGAGACAGTTCTGAGAAAACTTCTATTTTTTTATATCTGCTTAGGAGAAATACGTAAATTGATATGGAGAAAAAGAATACCCACATTGTAAGGCCGCTGGCCCATCCGCATCCGGCTCCGCCCATTTCCGGGAAACCAAATTTTCCATGGATCAATATATCATTGGCAGAGTAGTTGAAGAATACAGTTATGATTGAAATAATCATCTGAGGTTTTGTTCTCCCCAGTCCTTCTACGTATGATTTTAATACAAAGTAGGATGCAATTGCCGGAAGACCGATGGAAATTCCCAGCAGATAACCTCTGACAACTGATGCTATCTCCTCAGACAGACTCATCCATCTTAGAAGAAATTCTGCATTGTTGAAGAAGATAATGAGGGCCAATGAAAAAATCAGACCGATCCACAGGGCATCAATCACAGTTCGGGGAGTTTCCTTTACCTTCCCTGCACCCTTTAGCTGCGCGGTAATAGGAGTAACGGCCATCATCACTCCGCTCAGGGCGAGCATCATGGGAAAATATATGCTGGAACCCACGGCAACACCGGCCAGCGCTGCATTGCTGTAGTGGCCGGCCATTATTGTGTCAATGAATCCGATTGCCGTAACACTGAGCTGTGTGATTAAAAGGGGAATTGCAAGTCGGATTATGCTCTTAAGTTCTACGGCATATCTGTTTATAAAGGAATTCTGTTCTGAAGCAGAATCAGCGGCCATGGTCATTATCTTCACCTGATTTTATTACTCGATGAGTCATGTAAAAAGAAATGCTGTTTTTTTAAATGAAAAAAAAGATTTTCTGAATTTTTTCTCATATTTGGTATGAAGGGATATTAGATACCTGCAGGAGAGACGGATGCCGCAGAATCAGGGAAATATATATGGTATTGTTTTTTCCGATATCACGGATCCGGGTTGACTCGAAGGGTTGTTTTTAATTTTGTCATAAATATTATCATGCAGATAATGAAATGAAAAGGAGATATACATGAAGTATAAAATAGTACACGGATGCATCAGGGTAAAGAATTTAGAAAAATCACTCGATTTTTATATGAATGCGTTATCCCTGAGAGAGATCAGCAGAAAGGATTTTCCTGAACATAAGTTTACACTTGTCTATCTGAGTGATGAGGCGGGTAATTTTGAGATTGAACTCACTTATAATTATGATACAGAAAAACCCTATGATCTTGGGAACGGCTTCAGCCACTTCGCTCTGACAGTAGATGATCTTGAAGGTTCTCACCGACGTCAC
>CAYNFB010000005.1:22400-32114 GCA_964396355.1 uncultured Leptospirales bacterium
AAAAGGGCTTCCCGGATCGGAGCCGAAGTATTACTTTGTAAGTGACCCCGACGGATATAAGGTGGAGATCATAAGAGCCTGAGAAACAGGCCCTTCCTGCAGGAAGGGCCTGAATAGAAATTTATTTTAATGTGCGTCTCTTACGCAATTTCTTCAATGGCAAGAGGAAATTTTGACATATACTCGCATTTGTCTTTAAGAATCAGAATATCGTTTTCGTATCTGAAGCCGATTCCCTCTTCGGGGCTGGCATACTGCATTGCGCAGACGACCATTTCATTTTCGCTGTATACGTGGTCGGGATCTGTCCAGTATGGAATGGGACCGTCGGGGGTGGCACCTATGCGCCATTCATCTCCGAAGAGTCCAATGCCGTGTTCGCATCCGGGAACGATGAAGTCTGCACATCCCCTTGATTCTGCACAGTCCATCATCACTTCTGCCAGGGAAGAGGGTGATGCTCCGGCGCGGTAGTTGTCGAGAACGGTGCTTACAAGTTCAACGAAATTGTCGGCGTGCCATCTCTGACGGTCTGTTGCAGGGCCTATCAGATAGTTGTGGGAATGATCTCCCAGGGCAAGCTGAAACATGGAGTGAAAATCCAGCATCAGGGGCTCTCCCGCTTTGATCTCCCTGTTTGTCGGAGGGGTACAGGCTCCAAGACCGGTTCTGTAGCCGCTTGAAATTTCATTGAGTCCGGCAAAGTTCCATTCCGACACGCTTCCCGCCTTTCTCATTGCAAGGGCCGCGATACCCGCAATGACAGTTTCGGTCATCCCTTTGTAGCCGCCGTTTTCCAGAGCCGCCCGGGCCGCCTTATGGCCCTCATCGACTATGAGGGATGCCTTCCTGAATCTTTCGATTGTACCCTTGTCCTTGATAATTGAAATAGAATCGATGATATCGTGGGAGTTGACCCATTCGAAGTCCGGCAGGGCATCGCTGAGACGCGTAAATTCCCAGTGGGACAGGTTGCCCTCTGCGGTATAGGTTGAAACTCCATCTTCGTATCCTATTCTGCCCGAGGTAATACCCAGATCGTCCTTTATAAATTCAGACAGCGCCGTGATTTGATCCATGCCGCCCATGGGGGCGTAGGCGCGCACGTGGTCCTCATCCAGCCAGGTCTCGTCACCCAGCCTTATTGCATCTATTACGAATGTAAAGAGCGAAGGCTGACCCTCTGCGGGAATAATTATATAGCTCCGCCAGGGGCAGAATGCGTCGAGAATGAAGCTCATTGTTCTAACCCGGGAGCCCAGGTATACATCAATATTGCGTCTGGCCATCTCCGCCTGAATGGATTTTACCCGTCCTGGGTTGTCTATGTAGTAGGGATCTTTGGGATCCAGTATTCTGGTCATGGTCGCACCTCCTTCAGTATTTTGTTGGTATTTGTGAGAGAACTTTGTTTATTCTGTCCGCAAGGGCGGCAAGCTTAAGAGCTTTGGCCATATTTCCTTTGAGTTTCAGTTTCCCAAGAAAGAGGGCCTTCTGTGAGCCCAGCTCTGCACGGGAGATCTTTGCAAAGGTCTCGTAATCTCCTGTGATTTTAAATTCACCGTCCGGGGCGCCCGTTGTTCCGGTCTGGACGCTTGTTACCTTCCCTTCGGTACATTCGATAAATAAAAACATGTCCTCTCCGCCGGGGCAGTTCTTATAAATGTTTGACATGGAAGTGGAGATATTATTCATTTTCTCCGGTGGGAGTTCCGCCTGAAGTCTGCTCAGTGCCTCATCGCGCCAGGCAGAACTAAGGTATACGTGTTTATCCGACATGGTAAACCTCCTGCTGATTATATTATCTGCCGGGCGGCATGGCAGTGCCGCCCGGTTAGATTTCTTTTTTGAGGCCCCTTATAAGCAGGTTTACAGCTGTTTCAAACATCCGTTTTGCAGAATCCCCCTCGGGCACCACGTATGTCTTCTGAATAAACATCACGTAAATAGAAAAGAGACAGTGTGCGGTTTCCTCAATGTCCGGGACATCCAGTACGCCCTGCGCTGTGCCTTCTTCCAGTATTTCTTTTATCATAGAGACGGATTCGCGGTTTATATTCAGAAAGGGATCCTTTGATTCAAAGAGGGGAAAGAGTTCCGGGTCGTGCTGGAGAATTTTTCTGAGAGCCTGGTCGTCGGATAAATATTCATATGCCTTGTGTGAGAGGATCTGCAGTTTTTCCACAGGGTCGCCGGCCATGGCAACGGCATTCTTTACCCTGGTCTGCCACCGGCTGAAGGCCCATGCCACAGTATCGCGGTAGAGCTCTTTTTTATTCTCTGCATAGAGGTAGATGGTCCCCTTTGCAATGCCCATGGCAGATGCAATGTCCCCGATTGCGGTTTTTCTGTATCCGTAGTCGGCAAAGATGATCAGAGCTTTGCCGTAGATCTCTTCCTGTTTTTCTTTTTTCTTCATAATGAATAAATGACCAAATAGTTCATTTGTTCATTATGAAGTATTTGTGTCGGTCAGTCAAGAATTTATTGATTTAGTCTTTCGATAATGTGAGTCCTGTTAATCTGTTACGAAGTATCTGAAGGTTTTACAGCCGGTCCTCAGGATCAGGGGACCGGCTGTATTATTATGGGGGTTTATATTTTACCGTGATTTCTAAGTGCAAAGACCACGAGTTTTCTTAGTATTCTTTCCTTTGGTGAAGTCGCCTTGTGCAGATCCATCATTTTCAGATAGGGGAGGGCTGCAGACGGTATGGGCCTGAACATGCCTGGAAGAAGGCCTGATACGAGCTTCAGGGGTGCTCCCTGAGCAAGAGCCTTCATCGCCTTGAGCGATCCGCCGAGAGTAATTTCATCATCGGTCAAATCTGTACCGAAGGGGAACGGCTTGAAGTAACCGTCTTTCTGATAGGGTTTCAGAACGGACTCGAATTTATCCGGGTAGTTGTCCCTGTATCCCTCAGGTATCTCATAGTGTGCAGGCACCTTCTTAGCCTTCTTCGCCCTTGCAAGAAGCTCCTTCTGGAATCTGGAATCGGAGACTTTAATCATCTCCATTATTACATCCTTGTCCGGCCTGCCCCTGAGATCTGCAATGCCGTATTCGGTTACTACAATGTCTCTCAGATGCTTCGGCACGGAGCAGTGGCCGTAGCTGAATACGATGTTGGATTTCAGGGTCCTTCCGCTGCCTCTGGTGCTTCTTATCATCATTATCAGTCTCGCATCAGGCAGGGCATGGGCCATGGACACGAAGTTGTACTGTCCTCCAATTCCGCTCACTACACGGCCGTCCTCAAGCTGGTCTGATGCAATGGCTCCGAATATATTTGCAACCATGCCTGCATTGACAAATCTTGCATCTTTTCTCTGAAGCGCCCGGAGCTCCTCTCCGCCGTAGAGCTGATTTACCTTTTCTACTCCCGACATCCCAAAGAGCTGTCTCTCCTCTTCGGGCATCTGATTGAGTGAATCGTAGAAATCCCGGGGGCCGATGAAGAATGCACCCAGAATGACCTTGCCGTTTAAGAGCTCGCTTCCCAGTAGATCCTTTATGGCAGAAAGGTTCTCTTTATTTGTCAAATCGGTGGAATATTGTTTGCCGCTGCCGGAGATATGTCCCTCCTGATATTCAAGGCCTTTCTTTAATATTCCAAACTCGGTGAGAAAGTTGAAGTCCTCTTCAGTCAGTTTTGTATTAATTGTTTTCATTCCCAGGAGCTCTTCAATTATATTATCGGGTATGCTGTCTGCCCTGAGCCTTCCGGCATTTATCAGCTTCATCAGATCAATGCTGTCAAATACCTTCCGTTTGAGAATACCCTTCTTATACATCTGCATGAATGCATCGACGAACATTTCTGAAGAGCCGTATAGACCTTCTTTGAAATGTCCTGTGCCTCCGTATTTTTCTATGAGTTCCCCGTATCGCGAAGGAACCTGTGCCCCTCCAATTACCTCGCTGTAGATTTCAGGGTGATCGTTTCTCATTACAAGGCCTGAGACAATTGCATCTCCAAGAGAGCCTATGCCCACCTGAATTGTCCCGCCGTCCTTTATCAGAGCACTTACGTGAAGTCCGATCATGTGATCTTTAAGACAAACTGCATCTTTGGGTGGTCCGAAGAGCTGATAGTTAAATTTGGGGCCTGTGAGAAAAATATCGCAGGCAGTTCCGTCTATTACGGCATCTCCGTACATGAAAGGCAGTTTTTCATTAACCTCTGCAACGATGGCCACATGTCTTCCCTGCTCTCTTTGCTTTTTTAGTTTTTCCATGGCGGCGATGGTAATGTCCGTGTTGCAGCTCAGGGAGTACATTGTTTTGCCGTCTATTTGATTTGTTGCGAGGAGCACTCCAAGCACATTGATTCCGAAGTTCATAGCGTCCCGCACTACGTGTGTGTAGTTTGAACCAAGATGGTTCTGCTGAGCCACGGGGGTGTGCATATAGCCTCCCGCTTTATTGAAGAATTCATAAACAGCAACATTTTCGGGCAGTCTGCCGGCTCTCATATCCAGCATGTAGTCAAATTCCGGAGTGCCGTCAAAGACTCTGTCCGCCAGGGGTTTGAGGAATCTTGACTCAAGCTCTGTGTGGCCTGTGGGCTTCTCCAGCGCAAGAGCTGTGACAATGTCGAGTTTTATTTCCGGATCTTCTTTAGCCCTTTTGTACAATTCATTGATCAGCAGTATGGGTTTCCCGAGAGCAAGTGTCATGCCGAACTTTATCTCCTTGCCTATGTGATCGATGATGTCGTCAACAACCTTGCTGACATTTTCGGTTACGACTCCTGTTTTAAGATCTGATTTGAAATTCATTCTTCATTATCCCCCATATATTTTTGAGCCGGCTCAATGTTTACGTTTTTTCCGGAGCCGGCGTAATTCTGTACAAATTCTGCAAAGATCTGTTCTGTCGTTTTCCGTATCAGAGCTGTCTATGTAAAGAAACGGGAACATGAAATTTAACATAACTAAACAGTTATGGGAAATGTACATTTTTTTTAAGAAAAGTAAAAAAATAATGCGATAAACTGTGATATTATTGAAAAAAACTGCTGATATTATAGTAAAAGTTAAAAAATACTATGATATTGCTTGGTGAGAGAGTGATTTTCTGAATTATTTGCAGGAAATCCTGATATATTCGGGGCGCGTATTGCTGACTGTCTGCCGCAATAATGGACGTGGCTGCAATGAGAATACCGGCTTGATCTGTATCTGCTCTTGAATGGCCCGATCTTAATTTTTTATTGACTGCCGGCATCTTAGCATTATTCTTTCAGTATGTGTAATAGAAGAACATATGCATCTGCTCTTAATATGAGAGCTATTTTCATAATAGGGAGTATGAGTTCAAAAAAAAATACTCAGGTATTCCGCTGCTGTTTAATTTGTCTTCTATGGATATTTTTGCTATCTGCCTTTTCTGCGGATAAAGCAGACTGTGCTGAAGGAAAAAAGAGAATACTCGTTCTTCATTCATATCATCAGGGACTTGAATGGACTGATAATATTACCGATGGAATAAAATCGGTGTATGATCCCGTTTTTAAAAAATATGAAATTCATTATGAATATCTGGATACGAAGAGAAATTCCGGGAAGGAATATTCAAAGGAACTTGCCGCCTACTCGTTAACAAAGAATAGAAATATAAAATATGACGTTATTATCGTATCTGATAATACTGCCCTGAATTTTATCAGGAAATACCGCCGTACTATTTATCCTGATATACCGGTCGTCTTCTGCGGGATTAATAATTTCAAGGATGATTTAATTGACGGGATGAAGAATGTAACCGGAGTAGTGGAATCAACTGATCATAAATCTACGATCGATGTAATGCAGAAAATACATCCCGAACGAAATAAAATTTTCGTTATTCTTGATAATACCCCGACGGGAAAAGAGATTCGGGCAGAATTCCGGGGAATTGAAGAGTATTATAAGGGTAAAATTGAATTTGAATTCTATCGGGACTTTCTGCTCAAAGAGGTTGAATCGAAAGTTGCAGATCTTGGTAATAAAAATCTTATTTATATCCTCACAATTAATCGCGACAGGAATAATAACTTTGTTTCTTATCATGAAGGAATTGAAATGGTCAGCAGACATGCTGAAATTCCAATTTATGGATCCTGGGATTTTTATCTGGGCAAGGGAATTGTGGGGGGAAAGATTACCTCAGGATTTCTCCAGGGGCAGCACGCTGCAAATCTGGCATTGAGAATTCTTAAAGGAGAAAGTGCCGAAGATGTAGATATTATAAGGGAGAGTCCCACCGAATTCATCTTTGATTTTGAAGTTATGAAAAAACACGGCATTAACATTTCTCAACTGCCTGAGGGCAGTTCTGTAATTAATCAGCCTAAGGAATTTTATGAAAAATATAGAAGTTTAGTCTACGGCCTTACTGTGGCCGCACTGATCAGTATTATTATACTCCTTCGGCAATACCGAATACAAAAATCGACAATAAGGGCACAGCAGCGTTTGAATGAGGAGCTTGAGAAAAGAGTACTTGAAAGAACAAATAATCTGGAAAATGCAAACGCAGAACTTGAAAGAATATCGAGTATTGACGGCCTCACACAGCTCTATAACAGGCGTTATTTTGACAGACAGCTGGAAAAGGAAATAAATAATTTTCAGAGATTATGTCTGCCGATTTCATTGTTGATGTGCGATATAGATTATTTTAAGAAATACAATGATACTTACGGACATGTGCGCGGAGATGACTGTATACGTACTGTAGTCGGGGCTATAGAAAGACATTGCAGAAGGATATCAGATACACCTGCCAGGTTTGGAGGTGAAGAGTTTATAATTATCCTGCCCAATACAAAAGAGGTTCATGCCCTGGCAGTTGCTGAATCTATACGCAGGGATGTAGAAGAATGCGCAATTCCTCATAGTTCATCACCGATAAAGAAAACTGTTTCCATCAGTATTGGCGTGGCAACAGTAGTCCCTGATGCTGAAACAGATTCCTCCGCCATGATTGCTCTTGCAGATAAAGCGTTATATGAAAGTAAGAAAAACGGAAGAGACAGGGTGACGCTGAGTAAACCTTTAGAAAAGGAATAAATATTAAATTGTAAATATGACAATATAGGTAAATAGAGCATTTTCCCTCAAAAATATTTGTCCGAACAGGAGAATGATTGACCTTGTCATCCTTATATAATAGTATTCTAATAAGGATAAGAAAAAATATATTCAGAGCTGCCTACAGGTCAGCCCGGGAGAGGACGAATGAATATCAGAAAAACAGCAGTTATTGTTATTATCAGTATTTTTGCAGCTTTTGCAGTACCTGAAGTTTCTTATGCACAGGATGATTCCGGGTCAGGAATAAACAGCGGTGATCACGGTCTCCACCTTCGGGCAGCCCTTGGAGCTGGCCAGGTTGCCTGGGGCTATATCAGTCACGGAAGCGGCAGCGGTGATCTTGGCACAGGAGCTGGTGCTGCGGTAAATCTTGCGGCTATGTATAATTATTCACTTCTCGGCCTTGAGTTAAATATCATGAGCGGGAACATTGGTGATCTTGAATGGACAGATAAGGATAACCTCGAGATCGAGCGTGATTACAAATCAACCGGTTCGGGCAGTTACAGCGTTATTGACCTGAAGCTGGGAGCTAAGCTTTTCACAGAACAGGGAGATATGGGATATACCTATATCTTTGCAGGCAAGAGATTCTGGAGCACAGAGCGCGACAGGGATACGATAGAGGTTGACGGAGTAAAATATTCTTCTTCGGAGAAGCGTGAGGCCGAAGGTGACGGGTGGATAATCGGATACCGTGACTTCAGTACATTCGGATGGGATGATGGTCTTGCAATAGTTTTTCAATCCGGATTGTTTTTTGGAAAAGCTCCCGTAAGCGAAATGTCCACCGACGGAGTCGATGATGATTATCCTGAAGATGAGTCGGTCAGCCTGGGTGGTGAACTCGGTGCAGGTGTGGCCTTTCAGAATATTGGTCTTTCCGTTGTAGGGGGACTGAGAGGTGAAATTAATGCTACATCTTTTAATGATTCATCGGCTCCTTCTGGAGAGGAATCAGTATTTGGTTTTGGAAATTTCGTCTTTTTCGTCGAGGCGGGCATGATGTTCTGACAGCTTTTATATTAGGGGTTCATTATACCCTGAATGATTTTATTTTTTAATACAGGAGGTCTCTTTGTTTAAAAAGGGGCCTCTTCTGTTTTTACAGCGTGCTGCGAGCCGCCGGCGGAATCCATGGGCATTGAAATGAAAAAATGCGAAAGACCCCGCAGCCCATCTGCAGTAAAGAATATTTTTACCACTCTAACCGAGGCCGGTTATTGTCTGGTCTCTGGGATACTCAACGGTGTATTCAAGGGTGATCTCCTCCTCCTGACGCGGTTTTAGAATTTTTTCCCATTCAATTATTCCGTTTTCTTTTTCTCTGGAAGGCTTTTCGCTGTACTTCATTGACTTTATCTTTACGTCCCTGTTCCGGGTTACTGGACACCTGGCTTTCACTGTCACATCTGCCTCTTCCTCCAGATCGGATTTTATGTTCATCGATACCGATCGGCTGAGCCTCCTGAGTCCGCCTGTGAGACCTGCTGAATCATCATCGAAGCGTTTTACTTCATATCGGGCTCTGAGTCTTTCATCGGCACCCAGATAGCAGGTGAACTCGCTGCCCGGGTTGACCTGCTCCATCTTTCCTCTTCCCACAAATTCATCATCACGGAAGATATTTGTCGCACCTTCAAGCAGGACCAGAGACGAATTATTGACGGCCTTTGTCCTGATGTATGCGGTCTCTGCAAGTTCGGGCACAAGTATGTAATCGGTCTCCCCCCCAAATTCCTCATCTGCAATAAATACAAGGTGGGGGTCGCCGTCTGAAGGTATGTCCGCTTTACCCGGAGGGATATAGGTAACAGAGGGGCCGCCTGATGATTCCACTGAAGCGGATAGTACTTCCGCCGGTTCTTCTTCAAAAAGGGAGCTGGACTCACTGGGCATAGGTGCTCCTGCTGTATCATCCATAAAGTCAATTTCGGCCTCCTTCATTCTCATCTTCGGTTCACGTGACATCGACCGGGCCATGGGCGTTCTAACTAAACGGAGGAAGTCCACGTAGCATGGATCAAGCTCGGGAGGATTCGCGCCTGATCCCGGACGTGAGGTACTGAGCCTCAGATCTGCTCCAATCCAGTCTTCACCGGTCTGCTGGATGACGGCAGCCTTGTATTCCAGGTGTATTTTTTTATCACTGTTCACGTACCGGATATCGTAGGTGCTTTCCCATGATGCTCCGAATATAACATAGGAGATTTCCAGAAAGAATTCTCCCGGCGACACAGTCTCCACTCTGACGAGAACTGACTTTTCCTCCAGCATACCGGGGCTCTCAACCTTCGCCCATCGGGCATGGAGTTTCTGAAGCTCCTCATCAATGCTGCGAAGGGCTATGCGGTTTTCCTCGAGTGAGTTGGTGAGTTCAGATATTCTTTCGAAGTAGAAGTCCATTATGGCCCCCCCCTCCTGCACGCTTATCCTCTTCCGCGAAATGGTCTTTGACAGATCGCTGTTACCGGCAGATGCTGTCTCTTTAAGGTACTCTAACCTGAGGGTGAACAGCGCTTTCTCATCCTCCAGCTGTTTCTTTCTGTCCTCTGAGTTTCTGATCTCATTGCGGAGACTTTCTCTTTCATCATCCAGAAGGACTCCCCTGAAATCCCTTTTTATTTCAAT
>CAYNFB010000006.1:0-12801 GCA_964396355.1 uncultured Leptospirales bacterium
AGTTTAAAAGAATATATGAAGAATTAGAAGAATAATAAATTAAAGAAGCTTATTCTCCTTCAATATCCTGACAACTTCATCATATACTGGAGAGTGTATTCCTTGAAAACCTGAAAGATTTAGAAACTGGTGAGAAGTACAGCCTTCCGGATGTTATTGTTTTTTTATAGTAGTCCTCTCCGGACATGTCAAAACCGTTCATGAAATTTAAATTATCAGTTGCAGCTGTAATTTTACCGGTTTTATCGAGAACAATAAAACCGGTAAAATTTTTGAATTGCTTATTTAAAGCATTCAAAGCAACCGTCTGTGCACGGCTGTTTTCAGCAGTATTAAGAAGATCTGTCAGTAATTTCATAGAAGATGAATTACTTTCTAAATTTTTTTCAAGATTAAATGAAAGAATTTCTGCAAGTACGGTTACATCATTCCTGGACTCTGACTTGAGATGTTCAACAGTTACTATCACTGTAACAATTGTAATAATAAACAGAGGAACAAATACAAGTATGAGAGAATATACGGACAGTGCCGTGCTGAGTTTTCTAAATGGCTTCATAATTTAATCTATTTTCCTGAAGTAGTTTTTTTCTACTCTAAACAAATTATACCCTCTGACTGTGTCACCGTAACGGTCTATCACTAAATCATTCTGAAGTCCTTTAAGTTTTCCGGCACTGATTAGAGTTCTTTTTATAACACCCGGCTCAGTGCTTCCGGATTCGGCTATTGCCTGACTGAGAATCATTATTACTTCATAGGAATACATGGATGAAAAAACCGGTTCTTTTCCAAAACGTTCAAAGTACAAATTCCGAAATTTCAGGTAGCCTCTCTCTCTGCTGCTGCTGTCCATCACCCCTGGGATTACAGCTCCTTCAACTGACCGGCCGCCCTTTTCAAGAAAATCGGGAGTCATTGCCCACATTCCTGTGTAGACAGGAATGTGCACCCCTTTCAGTCTAAGATACTGGCATATAACTGCAGAGTCTGAACCGCTTGCAAGAATAAGAATTCCATCAGATCCGCTTCTTTTTATATCAAGGGCCACATCGGTGAAATCTTTTTTTAAGCCCGAGACAAAACCTTTACGGTAAACTACATTTTTCTTTGGAATTAAAAACTCCATTAAAAAGCTTCTGTATACCCCTTCTGTATAGCTGCTGTTTGACAATTCATAGACAATGGAAATTCTCTTTACTCCCTGCCGTAAGGCGGCAGAGGCAAGAAGCAGACCCTGCTTTGAATTTGCATCCGCTATTGTAATGAAATTATCATCAAATCCCGCAAAGGCCTCGGTTGAAGCAGTCGGACTAATAAGAAGAACATCACGGCCCTCAAATACCGGGTATGCGCCCATTAAAATACCGCTTGTAAGATGACCAGAAATAATATTCACTCCTTCATTGATCAGCTTCCTGTCAGATTCAACGGCTCGCACAAGCGATCCGCCGTGATCCTCAACAATAATTTTCACAGGATGCCCGTTAATACCGCCATTTGAATTTATTTCATCAACGGCGATTTCGGCTCCGTTTCTCGCCGTTATTCCAAGGGCTGAGGAGTTTCCCGAAAGATTGGCAACAAAACCGATTTTAATTTCACTGTCTCCATCGCAGTGAAAGATCAAAAGAAACAGGAAGATAATCGAAAGAATTATAACTGTATATAATCTCAAAGAAGTCTCCATTTCAGAAAAAATTTAGACAAAAGTAAACTGTATTCATGTAATTTAACCAGTGATGGAGAAATTTTCAAATATGTTTATTTATTTATGCAGTAAACAGAAAAGAGTTTTAACGCTTAGTGAGCTCAGGATGAGAGCCCGTTAAGCTGCCGGAGAAAGGAAGAATTATTTGTCCTGAGCTGTTTCTCTCAAATAGTGGCAGCCGACTGAATTTCTGTTTCTAAGTGCAGATTTTACAATCAGAGAAGAGCTAACGACAGCATTGCGGAGTTCTATTATTTCCTTCTGTATCTTTGATTCCTTGTAGAACTTCATCACCCTGTGGGAGTGATAGTCAAGGTCAGCTTCAGCTCGTTTGAGGCCCCGGACTGTCCTGATTATACCGGCGTAATTCCACATAGTAAGCTGGATTGCCTTCATATCCTGGTCAATAAGGAGAGGATCAAACTCTTCAGTAAATACCGGTTTCTTCCAGTCCGGGATACGGCTGAGACGTTCGCGATCAACATCACATCCTCTTTTAACGATGTCCTCCGCGGCTACCTTACCCCAGAGAAGACCCTCGAGCAGGGAGGTTGAAGCAAGTCTGTTGGCACCATGAATTCCGGTACAGGCGACCTCTCCGATGGCATAGAGATTGTTCAGAGAACTTCTCCCCTGTATATCGACCTTAATCCCGCCGCACATGTAATGAGCAGCGGGTACAACAGGAATTGATTCCTTCGTTATATCAAGGCCGCCGGAAAGGCATGTAGAATATATATTAGAGAATCTTTTTTCTATAGGAACATCTCCGTCGTAAAAGGAGGCAAGATCAAGAAACATGTATTCTTTTCCGCTTTTAGCCATGCGGTCATAAATGGCTCTGGACACAACATCCCGTGGAGCAAGATCACCCATTTCGGAGTATTCATTCATGAAGGCCACACCGTCGTGGTCTTTAATTCTTGCGCCTTCTCCTCTTAAAGATTCGGAAATGAGGAACCGCTTAATGTCACGGTGAAAAAGGCACGTGGGATGAAACTGAATAAACTCTGAGTTAATTATATCAGCACCGGCTCTGTATGCCATGCTTATGCCGTCACCGGTAGCAGAAACAGGATTTGTAGTATGATAGTAGATATTTCCGATGCCGCCTGTTGCAAGCACTACATTTGAGGAGAAAAAAGTTTCCACCTCTCCCTCATCGATATTGAGAGCATATACTCCCAGTACATCTCTCTCACTGTATATCTCCTGAGTGTCCAGAGAGTGGTGATCATTTGTTATTATATCTATTGCAGAATAACCTGTGAATATTGAAATACCCAGAGACTCGGCATGAGCTATAAGAGAATTTTCTATTTTATCTCCCGTGTGATCCTCAAAATGGAGTACTCGCCGCATGCTGTGTGCAGCCTCCCCTGTATAATGAAAAGAGCCGTCTTCAGATCTGTTAAAGTCGATTCCTACTTCATTGACGAGAAAATCAAATACAAGCGAGGGTGCATTTTCGGAAAAGTAATTAACGGCTTCACGTCTGTTGTATGAGCATCCGGCCTTTAATATATCCTTTTCCAGTGCATCGGCGCTGTCACCATCACGGGCAGCGACGATGCCGCCCTGGGCGTAGTAGGTATTGGACTCGTGTGCAGCCTTTTCTTTAGTCATGACAGCAACATTTAAGCCTTTTTTCTTAAGATGTATTGCGCATGTAAGCCCGGAGATCCCTGTTCCAATCACCACAGCATCATAAAAATGTCTCATTCAACTCTCCTTTTAAGAGGAATATTACCCCTCTGCTATATCTATCATTTTCTCCAGCGCTACTCTGGAATCATCTCGTACTGACTGATCAACGGTGATTTCATTGCGGAGTTTCCCTTTACCGGATATAAAATCATCAACTGATTTCATGGTGAGGGCAGTATTATGCAGAGTTATTCTTTCCATATCCATACAGGGAGCATTTTTGAGAGGTATAACAGTTATTCCTTTAAAATCACGGTTTGCCCGATTTACAAAGTTCACCTCGGTTCCCACAGCCCAGACAGAGCCTTCTTCCGAATTCTTTATATCATTGAAAATCTTCTGGGTCGAGCCGTATGAATCAGAAAGCTCCACAACCCCTGCCCTTGATTCGGGATGGACAATGATATTAACATTCTTATATTTTTTGCGGACTGCTTCCACGTCTGCCTCATCAAACTTCTGATGAACCGGACAGTATCCGTCCCATAAAAAAATTGTCCCATCTTTCACCCGTGAGGGATCATCGAATGTGATATCCCTGTTCACCTTAACTATCTTATCCTCGTCGATACCCAGAGTACGGGCAACGTTGTTCCCCAGATGAAAGTCAGGGAAGAAGAATATACTCATGCCTTTTTCAAGATAATGTTTTATAATTTTCTCGGCATTGGAGCTTGTGCATACAGAACCTCCATTCTTTCCGCAGAAGCTCTTTGCATCAGTATATGAGTTCATATAGACTACCGGCGCAGGCGGTCTCTTGCATGATTTTGAAATGGCGTCAAAGGCCTTCGAGGCGCTGTCCTCATTGATCATATCAGCCATGGGGCAGCCGGCAGTCAATTCGGGAAGCAGCACGTACTGATTTTCTGAGGCGAGAACCGAGGCCCCGTCGGCCATGAACCTCACTCCGCAGAAGACTATAAATTCTGCATCTGTCCTGCTCACATCAACTGCAAGCTTATATGAGTCACCGACGAAATCCGCCAGATCAACTATTTCCTCTCTGATATAGTGATGAGCAGGCATGATAATTCTGGAACCGTGGGTTTTTTTTACATCCAGAATATATTCTGCGAGCATCGCCCCGGTGTAGTCTTTAAAGTAGTCGCTCATGCTATCTCTTCTCCCTTAATGAAAAATCGAATGCCTTAACAGAATTAGTCAGTTCACCAAAGGAAATATAGTCGACTCCCGTTTCTGAAACAGATTTTATTCTGTCAAAGGACATATTCCCAGATGCTTCGGTCTCTGCACGGCCTGCAATGATTTTCACGTCATCTGCTGTATCCTCATCACTCATGTTATCAAGCATTATCCTGTCTGCACCGCAATCAAGGGCTTCGATTACCTCGGCCCTGTTCCTGGCCTCAACTTCAACCTTATATGAAGTACCCCATCTGGCCCGGACACTTTCAACTGCCGGAGTTATTCCCCCTGCTGCATCTGCATGGTTGTCCTTTATCATCACCATGTCAAAAAGACCCATTCTGTGATTTTTTCCTCCGCCGCAGCGGACAGCGTATTTATGGAGTTCCCTGTAGCCGGGAAGTGTCTTCCGTGTATCGAGAATTATAACCTTCCCGTCTGCCTCTTGAACAAATTTCCCGGTTTTTGTGGCAATTGCCGAAAGATGGGATAGAAAGTTAAGAGCGCTCCTCTCAGCCCTGAGGATGGATACGACAGGCCCGGATACACGCGCGATGAGATCACCGGACTCTATTGAGTCAGAATCTTCGAAAAAAGAATCAACAGTTACTGCAGAATCAACCCGGTTCATGACAGATTTAAAGATATCGATTCCGCAGAGTATTCCGCTTTCCTTGGCTATGAGATTATATTGATATATCTGGTCAGAAAAAACAGCATCAGAGGTTACATCGCCGCTGTCGCGTAAATCTTCGTTGAGAGACATTTCTATCAGCGTATTAATATTCAGCAGGTCATTCATACGAGTTAATACTCCTGAATTTTTATTTATGCATATGCCTCACATAGTAGAGGGCGGCTGCATATTCAATGCATCTGTCTATATATTATGAATTGCGGATTGGCACCGGCATTAATTAATAACAAAAATAGGCGGTCTGAATTGAGTCAAGTTATTTTATATTTTTACGCTGTACCGGCCAGGCTTGCCGTCAGACATGGAGGTAGAAAATATCACAGATCAAGCTCCCTCAGCATTACCGAATAGAATTCATCAGAAGCAAGAGTTTCAGACCAGGGATAATGTCCGCATTTATCAAGAGACACAAACCGGAAATCCTTTATAATACGGGAAAGCATTTTCACTCCTTCTGCAGGATGAGGATCGTAACTGCCGTGGACAGCAGTTACGGGACATTTAATATCTGAGCATGAGGATAGCAGACTTCCCTGATTGCGGAGTTCTAATGCCGGAGGCCATATTTCTTCAAAACTCTGATAATCATATTCACTTAGATCATTCATCACAGACCCGGGACGCCAGGAATCAATTTTAGTCATCAGCAGAGAAAATTCAAGAAAGGCTTCCTCCTTATGTTCAGCATCCATAAAGGGAAAAGTCTTCCTGAACTCATCGACCCTCATCCTCTCATCAGCGGTGAGTCTCGAGTCCCTCTCTCTTTCCACCATCGGCTCATACTCTCTGTCGGGAGGTGCACAGCCGATGAGTATCAGCTTTTTTACAAGATCCGGTCTGGCCGAGGCAAAGAGGATTCCAAGCCATGCTCCCCAGGAATGACCTGCAATGTATACAGGCGGCCGGCTCTCTGCGTCAATAATCTCTTCAATTTCCATGAGGAGTTCATCTATGGAGTGCCCACTCTGGAGATGTTCGATAATGCCGGCAGAGTGGGACAGCCTCTCTGCAAAGGGAGAAAGCGAACCCTGGGCACCGGGTCCGCCGTGAAGGAGCACTATTTTCCTGGGAGAATTTCCATATAGCCTAAATTTAGCATTTCTACTCTTCATTACAACCTTCGTGATATATCTTTAATCACCGGGCAATACGATATGACATAGGATAAAAGACCATTCCCTCTTTAATCTGCATTTGAGATGAACTTTTAAAACCAATTTTTTCATAAACAGGAACCGCAAATGGAGAGGAATTAACAGTTATTTCACTGACAAGAGGGAAGAACTGTTCTATTGAATTCAGTGCATGAAAAAACAGAGCTCTGCCGGTACCGCATCTTTGAAATTCTTTTCGTACAAAAAAAAGCGCCACGTGAGAGCCGTCACGAATCTCGATCATTCCCGCCAAAGGACCGTCTGTTCTTGCAAGATAGAACAGATTCCCTCTGAGCATCCTGTTATAAAGAGACGACTCATCGATGAAATGCCCAAACACCTGCCGCCCCTGCCTGGTGTAGTCAGAAAAGATGAACTCATCAAAGACTTCTTTTATCAGAGAACTCACATTATGAAGATCTGCAGGACACATTTCATCTATGACCACGACGATTCGCCTTATCCGTATAAAATTTAATTTACTCACTATGATCTTATTTACTATTTTATACAAGAAAATTAGACTAATGAAGAAATTTTTTGTATATTTTAAGCAACAGAGCAGAATTAAAAAAAAATTCTTGTAAAAATTCCCGAATTGTAACATAAACAGCTTCTTGAGCTCTAATTAAAAGTGTAGGGAGTGGTAAAGGTATGGATAATAGTAAAAAACAGGTTTCCAGACTTACAAATCTGAAAAATCCCGAAGCAGTACTTGTTGAAATAAAAAGATTGTTTTCCTACACCTATAATCCCTTATCATTCAAGAAAGTTTCCAGTTCCTATAAACTGATATATTCACTATTCATGGGAGATCTTCCCGGATACAGAAAATGCAATACCGAATATCACAATATATTCCATACCCTGGACGCCTTTCTTGCAACTGCGAGACTGATTGACGGACGGGCTCTCAATGGAAATCCTCTGGAAGAAAACCGGGCAGTGAATCTTCTCATTGCTTCACTTGCTCATGATTCAGGCTACATACAGGAGGACGGCGACACTGAGGGCACAGGGGCCAAGTATACTAAAATTCACGTTGAAAGAAGTATTTACTTCCTCAGCACCAACAGGTCGCTATTCGGCCTGGATAATGAAGATTTCATTGAAGTATCGAAATTTATTGCATGCACAGGATTGAACTCGAACTGTCTGGAAGAGCTGACTGGAGAGCAGAGGGAAGCCGGTTCAATTCTCGGCAGCGCCGATCTTCTGGGGCAGATGTCTGACCGGGCCTATCTTGAGAAGCTGCTCTTTCTCTACTATGAGTTTAATGAAGCCGGCATGGAGGGCTTTGACACGGAATTTGACATACTGAGAAAGACCCTGGCATTTTATGAAAACACAATGAAGAGGCTTGATGAGACTCTTCTGGGGACGTATCATCTTGCCCGTCAGCACTTCAGGGTGAGACATGGTGCAGATGAAAATCTGTACATCACCGCGATAAACAATCAGATAGACTACCTGAAGAAAATAATTGAAGATGAAACATCAAACTTCAGGACCAAGCTGAAACGCCTTAATTTCGATGAGGTTGAAAAGCGCTATGCCTGAGAAGGCAGAGCGCTCTTAAAATAAATAATCACCTAACTTCTCTGCCGTTTTTATTCAATGTAAAAACTTCAAGTTTTCTGTGCATATTATTTATCACAGCTTTACTGAAATTCCGGTCAAATCCCACATGAAGAATCTGACCACTTCTAATTGTTATATTTCTATATAATTTGTTTTTATCAATATTATAAATGTATACAATGTGATAGCATCCTCCCTTACATTTTTCCTCTGTAAAGGCTATTTCTGTTCCATCACTGTTAAGCACATAATCACTGCCGGGAGTAATCTTTTTAATAGAAGTGATACTTCTGATTTTTTTAAATCCTGATAGTGAGACTTCATAGATTGTATATATTCTTTTCTTTCCGTCAAAAAGCAGAAGTCTTTTACTGTCACCTGAAAATTTTAAAGTACTCTGAGGATTCCCTGAATATGGAATTGTAAAATTTCCCGAAACAATTTCTTTTCCTGTCGAAATATTAACAAGTACACATTCTCTTTTACCATTTTCGGCTATCATAAACTCTCCTGAAGGAGAAAGAGCCCTTACTGCAAACTTTTCATATCCTCGGGAATAACCGCTCCCTGTCATCTTAAGTTTTCTGGAAAATATATTTTTTGTACGTCCGGTCAAAGGATTTCCTGATTTAACAGTTACGGAATCTTTTGCAGCAACTGCATATACTATCTCGCTGCCACTCTTCCATACATATTGGGAAACCGGATCAGAGAAAGCTTTCTTAAATCTGCCCGAAACAGCTGAACCCTTATATAGATAAGAAGGACTATAGTATTTCTTACCGTCCTTTGCTGTAAATGCAATATTCTTTCTGTCAGGCGAAAACTGTATGTCAGGCCCTATCATATACTGCTTCTTCTTAAAAGCGGCTATTGTTTTACCCGTCACAGATGAAGCTGCAGCAAGCACAAGCGCAAATGATAAAAAAACAACTATTCTCTTCATTCCTGGACTCCTGTCATTGGTATAAATAAACTTTTCTATTGTATATAAAAATTAAGAAAAATACAACAACTACGTTTTAAATCATAGAGCCGCCGGCTAATCTAATCAAGATTTTTTTAAGCAAAAAACAGAAAAAGCCTCCGCAAGGAGACCTTTTTGTCTGATGCTTAAAATTAAATAGTTCTGTTAAGCTGTATCGTATATCCCCGTTGAAACAGCATCAAGGGAAGTAATTTCATCTTTCGTAAGAACAAGATCTGCACCTGCAATATTGTCTTTAATCTGTTCGCCTGATCTGGCACCCACTATGGCAGCAGCAATTCCCTGCCTTGAGAGTATCCATGAAATGGCAACGTGTCCGGGGCTCGCATTATGGGCATCTGCAATTTCCCTGACTTTCCCGACAACTGCACTTACCCTGTCCCAGTATTTAGGCTTAAAAAATCTGTAGAAGAAGGATCTGGCATCACCCTTTTTAAATTGAGGCGGCTTGCTGTACTTGCCTGTGAGCATACCCGCCCCCAGTGAGCCGTAGGAGATTATGCCTATGCCCTTATCAACACAGATTTTCTGCTGATCAGATTCAATGCTTCTCTCAAGGAGTGAATAGTGAGGCTGGAGTGAAACTATTTCTGCGTATTTTGAGGCCTCGGTGATCTGTTCACCAGAGAAATTACACACGCCGATATTTAGAATTTTTCCCTCGTCCCGGAGTTTCACAAGGGCCTCCATTGACCGGTCAATGGGAACATCGGGATCAGGCCAGTGAATCTGATAGAGATCGATATAATCTGTCTTCAGCCTCATGAGAGATCTCTCAAGGTCGTATCTGATGAAATCCGGTTTAAGATTATGCCGTCCTCCGTTCTCAATATCAAGACCGCATTTGGTCGCGATAATAATTTTACTTCTCTTACCTTCAAGTACGGAACCGACTATTTCCTCTGCATGACCCGCACCGTAGACCGGTGCTGTATCTATAGTATTTATTCCATTATCAATTGCCGCCTCAACGGCTTTTACAGCATTTTTCTCATCGTAATCACTCCACATGGTTCCGCCGATTGCCCAGGTGCCGAGAATTACTTCACTGACCATGAGGTCAGATGTGCCAAGTTTTCTTGTTTTCATAGTACCTCCAAAAGGTGAAAGATAAAACCTGAGATTCAGACCGTCAAGTTAAATTGAAGAACTATTACTTCGGGAAGTTAAATTAAAGCGCCCTGTATATTATGTAGAGGCCGGTGACCACGATGATAATATTAAGAAGAATAAGAAGCACCAGACCAATGTAGAAGTTTCGCTTTCTGGCAGTAAGCTTCTTCTCTCTTCTCATTTGCCGGCCCTCTCTCCAATCATTTTCTTTATAAAAATCTCCTCACGCTCCATCTCCTCAAGTCTCTCTGATATATACTTCTTCGTCTCCTCATTTGCGGGAATAAAGATCTTCTCCAGTGCATTGACCCGGCGCTGCACCTTCTTAAGCTCGCCCGAAAGAAGAAATATTGTCTTGGTCAATGCCGCGTAATAGACCAGAAGTCTCTGAAGGCGTACGCCCATTGATCTGAGACGATCGTATGCGGCGCCTGTGCCTGTGAGATTTTCCGGAGTCTGAAGCTCCCCCTGCTCTATTTCAATAAGAGGAAGCTGTAAACCCATGAGACGGACTGAGTCGAGATGGAGAGAATAATTCTTTTTTTCAGAAAGCGACTTGAGAGAAAGATTCTCTGAGCCGTAAAGAGATGCGCATAGTTTATATACAGCGTAGTACTCATCAAGGGATTCTTTGAAATCCTTTTCTATTTCTCTTATCCTCTTTACATTTTTTACTATCTCAATTACAAGTATCTCGCGTTTCTGATTGAGCAGATCAAATCCCTCATAGGCAAATACAAGATCGGCCTTGACCTTTCTAAGACTCGATTTAGTCGGAGGAAGATCAATGCGTTTCATTTTCTCCGTCCTTCGAATAATTTTTTGTATTCTCCTGCGGCGGGTAGTACTGCTGTATATCCTCTCTGGATATGCGATAGAGTTCCTCCTCAGGAAGCATTGACAGCATCTGCCATCCTATATCCAGAGTCAAAGAGATATCCCTGTTTTCGTCCCGGCCCTGACTGAGGAATTTTTCCTCGAAGGCCTTGCCGAATTTCAGATAAATCTTATCCAGGGTGGACAGTTCCTCCTCCCCCACAATTGATGCAAGGGACCTTATGCGCTTTACTCTTGCGTAACAGGCAAAGAGCTGCGCTGCAAGGCCGGCGTGATCCTTTCTCGTACGTCCCTCTCCGATGCCGTCCTTCATCAGCCTGGACAGGGAAGGCAGCCCGGCAATGGGAGGATATATTCCCCGATTAAAGAGTTCCCGCTCGAGCACAATCTGCCCTTCGGTAATATAACCTGTCAGGTCAGGAACAGGATGAGAAATATCATCACTGGGCATTGTCAGAATAGGAATTTGTGTGATGGACCCCTCCCTCCCCCTTATGCGCCCGGCCCTCTCATAGATTGATGCAAGGTCGCTGTAGAGGTATCCGGGATATCCCTTGCGCGAAGGAATCTCTCCCCTTGAGCTTGACAGCTCTCTGAGTGATTCACAGTAGTTGGTCATATCTGTTAATATAACAAGGACGTGCATATTATGATCGAAGGCAAGATGTTCTGCAAGAGTCAGAGCTGCCCTTGGCGTGATAAGTCTTTCAATGGAGGGCGAATTTGCAAGACTGAGAAAGAGCGCCGAGTTATCAAGAGCCCCGCTCTCCTCAAATGACTTGATGAAGAAATATGCCACATCAAATTTCACACCCATTGCCGCAAAAACAACCGTAAATTCTTCATCAGATGAGAGTATCTTCGCCTGTCTTGCAATCTGGGCTGCGATGATATTATGAGGCATTCCGCTTCCGGAAAAAACCGGGAGTTTCTGCCCCCGAATCAGAGTATTCATGCCGTCTATTGCAGAGATTCCTGTCTGAATGAAGTCTTTGGGATATTCCCTGCTGTAGGGATTTATCGGAAGTCCGTTAACGTCTCTTGAGATATCGGAAACTACCTGTGGGGCTCCGTCTATGGGCCGCCCCAGACCGTCGAAAACACGTCCCAGCATATCTCTGTGAACAGGTATTTCAAGAGGCCGGCCAAGAAATGTTGTACCGGTTTTACTTCTTGAGAGGCCCGATGTTCCTTCAAATACCTGGACAACGGCCCTGTCCTGATCCACCTCAATTGTCTGCCCCGTACGCATCCCTCCATCTGGTGAGCGAATCTCGACCAGATCTCCAAGGCCCACATCCTTCACTCCCTCGACAATAACAAGAGGACCGGAAATTTCAGCAAGACTGGTGTATTCAAATTCATTCATGCCTTCCTCCTATTCAACGCCCCTGAGTGAATGGAGCTGAGCCTCGAGATGACTCTCAAAGTCATCGAGAAGATGAAGCTCATCATTGCCTATATCCGACTTAAGCCTTGAAATTTCCGGAACAGTATCCAGAAAAATTATACTGTGAAGATCCGTACCGCTCCGTAGGAGTTCCCTGCCGTGATTGTAAAAGTTTACCATGAGAGCAAGAAGCCTCACCTGTTTTTCTGGAGTGCTGAACATATCCTTCTCATCAAACGCATTCTGCTGAAGAAAACCGTTTTTGATAATCTCCGCGCAGAATAGTATGAATCTCTCTTCAATAGGAAGAGCATCAGGCCCGACTAGTTTTACAATCTGCTGTAGCCTGTTCTCCTCGAGGAGTATATTCATGGCATCCATTCTGATTTCTGTCCAGTCGCTGTTTTGTTTTGCCCACCAGTCCGTCATATCACCCAGATACTCGCTGTAGCTGTCTATCCAGCTGATTGACGG
>CAYNFB010000006.1:12811-18019 GCA_964396355.1 uncultured Leptospirales bacterium
AGAGCCCAGAATGACCGGACAAAACGGGTGGTATGCTGTGTAACGGGTTCTGAGAAATCTCCGCCTGGAGGTGATACGGCCCCTATGATGGAAATACTCCCGGTACTGCCGGAGAGTGTTTCAACGAAGCCTGCTCTCTCATAAAATTCCGCAAGGCGTGTTCCAAGGTAGGAGGGAAACCCTTCTTCGGCCGGCATGTCTCCCAGACGGCTGGAAAGCTCTCTTAATGCCTCGGCCCATCTGGATGTGGAATCTGCCATAATGGCTACATTATATCCCATGTCCCTGTAATACTCGGCGATTGTTACGCCTGTATAAATACTAACCTCTCTTGCCGCAACGGGCATGTTGGAGGTATTTGCGATCATGATTGTTCTCTCCATGAGCGGCCTGCCCGATCTGGGGTCTACCAGTTTGGGAAATTCATTAAGAACATCGGTCATCTCATTTCCCCTCTCTCCGCATCCGATGTATACTATAATGTCTGCATTGCTCCACTTGGCAAGAGCGTGCTGGGTCATGGTCTTGCCCGTGCCGAATCCTCCGGGAATGGCCGCCGTGCCGCCCCGGGCAATAGGGAAGAAGCTGTCTATTATTCTCTGGCCTGTAATAAAAGGCACATCTGATTTTCTTTTTTCACTATAGGGTCTGGCCTTCCGGACGGGCCAGTAGGCAGACATTGAACCGCTGAAGATTTTTTTTCCGTCCTGAACTCTGTAGATCTCTTCAAGAACTGTGTACTCACCATCAGGGACAACGAACTCAAGTGTTCCCTTTATACCTGGAGGAACCATTACTCTGTGAACTACAGCAGGGCTCTCCTGGACCTCTCCGATAATTGTCCCCTCTCTGACTGTGATGCCCGACTCAGCCGTAATTTTAATATTCCATTTAACATTTCCGTTAATTGGAGGAACTTTCACGCCCTTGCTTATAAATGAACCTGTCTCCTTCTCAATAAGAATCAGAGGACGCTGTATCCCGTCGTATATATTTGAAATCAGTCCAGGCCCAAGAAGCACCGACAGCGGGCGTCCCGACGAGATCACTTTGTCTCCGGGTTTGAGCCCCGTATTATCCTCATAGACCTGAATTAGAGCCTCATTGCTCTTCAGCCTGATGATCTCGCCTATGAGCCGGTGAGGTCCCACCTCTGCGATGTCCATCATTGAAGCCCCCTTAAGGCCCTGAGCCCTGACGATAGGCCCGTTTACACCTATAATGATTCCCTCAAGGACAGATTCATCCACGATCCCCTCCTGTTAAAACATTTATAACCAGAGCCACTGTCACAGAATCCCTCTTCCCGATATGATTCTGAAAATTTCTCTCCTTATAATCTCCCTTTTTCTGTATACTGTTCTGTCAACCGTGCTGTTTATGATAATTCCCGATTTCTCATCCTCAATAATAATGCCGACCATCTTAATCTCATCATACGTCAGGACTTCAATTTCAACCTCCCCTGACTTCCCCCGGGCAAATTCGACCAGGCTTTTCCGGAGATCCCCGTCAATTGAAGATGTATAAACTTTCAGAGCTCCCCTGTCTTCACTGAGCGCTCCGGAGAGAGACTTGATATTACTGCTGATGTAGTCCGGGGCCTCCCTAATCTCTGCCACAACCTCAGCAGTGACTGCTTCGATAAATTCTTCAATAACCAGAAGCCTTGTTTTCTTTCTATCAATTGTATTTCTGTTCTCTATCTTTTCCTCTTCATATGCAATAATCCTGTCAGATGATTCCTTCTCCTTACGGCTGAATTCACTGATATCACTCTCTGCCTTTTCCTTTATCGCTGCGATCTCCTGCTCACTGTTTGCCCTTATCTCCTCAATCCTCTCTGTCGTGCGGTCCGACAAAGCCATCAGGAGTCCCGAAGATGAGGTTGATATCACATTATCTGTAATTTCATTTGATATCATATCGCCACCCCCAGAGCCTCTGTTATATAGGAGATGAGAGATCTGTCGAAACCTCCCACTGTATCAACACCTGGAATCTCAATCATCACCGGGAAAGAACGGTTAAGATTAACCGAGCGGATCAGATCTGATGCGGAGGCTCCGCATTCTGCGGTAACGGCAATGACCGCAATATCATCTCTCTTCAGGAGCGTATCGATCAGACCGGCTGTGCCGACCGGATCGGAAACGAATGACTCAATGCCGCAAATTCTGAATGCATTGACAGTATGAGCATCCCCGATGAGGACGATAGAATCACGTACCATTACTGTACCTTGTTGAGAATCATGATTGCAACAATCAATCCGTAGATTGCAATTCCCTCAGCCATACCGAGGAAGACCAGTGCGCGACCGCCAAGTTCAGGCTTTTCACTCATAGCTCCCATAGCGGCGGAACCGATTTTCGCAAGAGCATAGGCGCTTGTCATACAGGATATTCCCACAGCAGCAACTGCTGCAAAAACCATTACAGCATTGGCCATGCCCGGCTGAGCATAAGCCGTACCGCCTTCTGCAGCAAAGGCCTGACCGCTTGATGCTGTCAGAAAGAGAAGCTGTAGGAATATGAAAAATTTACTTTTTTTACTTAACATCAGATGCCTCCACCTATATTATTAGCCCTTCAATGTGAAGGGTTTAAATTCAGCTCCGTTTCCCTGAAAAAATCTGCTGAAAAATTCATAGAATTCAAGCCTCATGGACTGAATGGAACAGACGAGGCCCTCAAGCAGTATGATGAAAATATTCCCCAGGACTATTACAGAAAAAGCTCCCGGTCCTGAAAGCTCAGGATCGACTATTTCAGCCAGTGTATAAACCGCAATACTCAGGCCCGCATGACTGAGTGCAAAGGCTCCGGCCCTTACAAATGATATTGTATTTCCAAGAAAAGATGAGAACATCTCTATTATCTCGACAATGCTCTCAACAATGTATTCGAAGAAACCTCTGTGGAAAATTTTTTTGCTTTTAAAAAAAACAAATGAAAGAGGCCCCCTGAGGATGAAGAGAATAAGCGGAGCCGCAACTGCAACTGCAGATGTGGAAAGATCGGGTGATGAATCTGCCGATAAATATACCGCTGCGCTGTAAATCATAGCCAGATAAACAGCAAGGCCTGCAACGCCCCCTGTTCCGAAGAATGCCTCATCATACATATAGAGTGAAATCCTGTTTGCAATATTCAGCATCATGCCTGCTGAAATCAGCACCGCGCCAACTGCTACAGCGGCTGTGAAGAGTTCCATCATGTGCTCCATTGGATGAAACCAGAGCGGACTAAGAAGAGATTCACTGCTGAAAACGCTGCCGTAGAGAAAGCCGAAGAAAAACGCCGAAATTCCGCAGAAGAAAATAATAGATCCCATATCCGCTGCGCTTTGATTTTTTTTCTTTATAAAAGTTCTGTTTACTGCTGCACCGGTGACAGCCAGAACAGCCCCCTGCCCAACATCACCGAACATGAGGCCAAAGAGGACAATGTAAGCAATTCCGGCCATGGGAGTCGGATCAAGCTCTCCGTTTCCGGGAGTACCCATAATCCGAATTAGAGTCTCGAAAGGCCTGAAAAGTCTTATATTGCGGAGCTTTACCGGCCTGGTTTCAGGATCCTGAATACCTCTTGGGCCGATTGACAGATACCAGGAATCACCGCATAAACCATTTACACTCCTGCGTAAAGAAGGGATTGATCGGGTATCCGCCCATCCTGCAAGAAAGACAATCTCTTCTGAAAAATGAAGACCCGCCCTTGCCGATAAAATATTTAGAATTACAGAATAGATTCCGTACATATCGTAGATGAAATCCGACCAGTCCTCCTCAAGCTGTTCAAGACAGCGGTCAATGACATCAATCCTGCGCCTCAGTTCTGCTATGCGAGCTTCATATGCCTTAAGCGCCCCCTTCACATCAGCTCCCGAAGGAAGAAGAACCTTGCAATCGTTGAAACCGTAACGGCCAAGCAGACCCGCCGCCTCATCCTCCTCTCCGGAGGGAACGACCAGAAGGAAGAATCCGCCGCGTCTTGTGAGGTACCAGCTGTTTTTTATTCCCGAAGGAATTATCCCATTTGGAATTCTACCGAAGAAATAGGAACATAGCTTCAATGAATCAAGCCCCTGAAAGTCAACTGAAACAGCAGCGAGTCTGCGGATTTCGTTTCTGCGGATGAGACTTTTCTCAATTTCTAATTCTATTCTTTTTTTAACAGAAGAATGCTGATTCAGTTTTTTTTCTATTCTAACTGTCCCGGCCTCGTCATCCTCCCCGGTCCGGTTAAAAATCAGTTCCCGGTCTTCGATATAGGGATTAAAGTCAAAATCAGCAGCATAATCGGGGTCTCTTTCTTTCAAAAGTTTTGAAACTGAAGAGAATATCCGACGGGCTCTGAATATCGCGCTGCTGCAGCTTTCTGCATCCATGTTGGTCAGTTCAGGCGAAGGGAGAACTGTTTCCAATAGATGGATATTTTCATCTAGTCCTATACTGTATATAAGTTCTTCATAGTACTTCTTCGGAACAGCCAGAGTAATTCTCCTTATGTCCGATTTACTGAACATCATTCCCCGCATATAACGTTCTTCATTATAAGAGAAGAATCAAGGCCGGCCCTTGTCCCTTCAATAATGAGGAATAGATTTCTTATTTGAATTGTATAGAGTACCAGATATGATACGAGCGGATTGATCGAATCGAAACCGCCGTAAAAGTTTTTAGTAAAAATAGAATGAAGCTCCTCCCCCAGAAAAAGCTCAGCAGTTTCAGGAACATTGGCTGGTGAACCCGCCCTCTCACCGGTTCTTCTCTCAAGGATTTTTCCGAAGTAATTTTTCCAGTATGTGACGTAGACCTCGGGGAATTGTCTTCCCGACGGAGTTGAAAGATTTTCTATTAAATATGACTGAATTGTCTCACTGTCCCAGATATAGAGTTTCTCCAGCCGCATGGACCAGGTCATCTCAAGAATGACAACAAGGGACGCAGTAAGCCTGGACAGTTCCCTTTTTTCCCTGAAGAGAAAAGGAAGCATTGAACCGCTTAACAGAGAAAGAATTCCCTTTTCAATAACAGACTCGTTGTATTCGCATGACTGATTAAAATCCGGGCTGATTATATCCCCGATATATGATGAAGAGACTATACTCTCCATTTTAGAAATTGACGGTGTTTCATTGAGAAGATCTCTCTCAAGAAGGCTGTCCTCTCCAAGATCGTACCACATGTACATACTCCCGGTT
>CAYNFB010000006.1:18091-32055 GCA_964396355.1 uncultured Leptospirales bacterium
AATTGTGGAGTTCATATATGTGCAGAAACGATGAAAGCAGGTCGTGATAATACTTTCCCGCATGCATGAGCTGCTGCACAACAGATATATGACTTGCAAAGAGTTCCTCCTTTGCCGTCATAGGATCAGATTTTATTTTATCTGAAGACAGGGCCGGATGAATTTTCTGCATATTTCCCGATTCTGCAAACTCGGAATAGTCCCTTCTATCCAGAAGATAGCTGTGAAGCGCATGGACCTTGGAGTGTATATAGTTTCTGTCTGCATAGAAACTCATAGTTACCTCCTTTTAGACAGATTCAGAAATTACCGATATGATCATCTCCTTTACTTCACTCTTCAGACCGTTATCATTAAGAAGTCTCTCCTGCTTCCGTTTTAGGGCCTTCAGCTCAGTTAGAGCAGCTTCCCTTGCCCTGTCGAGTAACCTTTCAGTTCTCTCCCGGTTCTCTCTTCTTATTCTGTCAAACTCCGAATTACGTAATTCATCCATTTTCCGGACAAAGGCCCCGATCTCTTTCTGTGCCTGAATCCCGGCCTCGTCAATTTGACGGAGAGACTTCTTTTCAAATTCGATGATCTCATCCAGCTTTTCATCCATTTCAATACATCCTACCTGACTCAGCCCCTGTTGTAGAAGGACTTGCCGAAAAATACATCTTCAAGATCATCAGCTGACAGATTGTAGCGCTCAACCATCTTCTCATGCATTGCCTCAGTATAACCTCTGAATGCATAATATTCGGCTCTGTCAAAGAAGAGAATAACTCTCTCATTGAGCTCCCTCATCTGATGAAGCTGAAAGGCAGAATCAAAGGCACTTTCGTTAACAACGAAAACCCATAAAGTTCTTCTGAGAACTACAATCGCACGGTGAACCTCACAGAGCGGTATTCCCATATTGAAGAACTCCTTTCCCTGATCCGCATAGAGTCTTCCCACATCCTCTTTGGTAGCATCATAGCTGACCCACTTCCCGAGACCAAGAAGAGTCTGCTTTGCCTTATGGACGATGTACTCCATATTCTCCTCTGTAAAGGATGAAGTTGTCGGATCAGCGTGAATAGCATTGGTCCAGCGCTTAATTATCAGGTCCGCATGCTTTTCAACAAGCTCGACAAGTTTATCTGAAATTAAATGGAGCATAGGCACCTCCTTTATTCAATCTTTATCCATACACCGGAAGGATGTATGTAAAATGATTATAATACCGCAGACAGGTCCTGTCGACAAAAAGTGTGAAAAAAAAATTATATTTAAAGTTAGCAGAGAAAGCATCTCTCCATAAAGTACATACTTTTTATTGATATTTTCCTGGTCAGGCTGTATAATTATACATCTGCCAAGGAGGATGAAGGATGGAACCCTTTAAATCTATGTCATTTCCCGAGGAGGAAGTATACCTGAAACTTACGTTTGAAAGTACAGACCAATCAGAGGAGCAGACGATATATCTTGAATGCACCGAAAGAAAGGGTCTTTTTATTTCAACACCATTTATTGATACCGAGGGCAACGGACCTGTAAACGTGGATGTGATAAACAGCATTGCAGATAATATGGCAGCCATAGAAGGTACCAAGCGCATTGGGGATTCCTGCTGGAGACTTACCGTAGCGGCCCTGGAGGGGGTTGTAAACTACCTTAAAAATCATTTCACTCTGCGAACAGTATGTGCAGAATCCGGAACAGAGCCTGGCATGGAGAAAATTCTGGACGTAAAGACAGATTCCATAGAGACCATGAAAATCTGTGCAGAAGTCTCTGTTTCAGGAACGGCCGCCGGTACTGATCTGATCATGGATTATAACAGCCGGTTAGAAACATTCAGGTTCTTCCTTATGAGTGAAGAAATCTCTATAGACGATATTGCTTCACTCCCCGTAAAGCGGGGCGAAGGAGCTAACGAAAGAAATAATAAAACTTCAGATTCCGGCAGAGAAGCTGTCTTTTCAGAGACCATGAAAATCATATTTAGAAGAGCAGAGCGAATCTCTCTGGAAGCAGTTCTTCAGCCCTGATATATTTAATAAAACCGGGCCTTACCTCTTGCCTTTAGGGGACCCGATGAGTAATAGACAGGTTATTCACCCCCAGGGTGTAAAAAAATATGAACAGGAGTATATCGTGAAAAATACAGTATCAATAATCTCAGCCGCGCTTATTTTACTGGTTTCAAGCCAGGGCGATGCGGCAAAAGTAAAAATTGTTCAATGGAATTTCGGCGGAACCGGTTTTCAGGGGAACTATTATAAAGGTCTCAACGGAAAAGCAGGAATAGTAATATTTCACCAGTGGATGGGTTTGAGCAACCATGAGAAGGATGTTGCAGAAAGGCTGAATAAACTGGGATACACTGTGCTTGCAGCAGATGTCTATGGAAAAGGGAAAATACCCGCAGACAGAGCCCAGGCAAAAAAGACAGCGACCTCTTTCTACAGCAGCAGACTGAAACTCAGAAACCATGCAAATGCCGCCTTCCAGAAACTCGTCAGTTTATCGGGAATAAAGGAGAATAAAATATTTGCAATAGGGTACTGTTTCGGAGGCTCCACAGTCCTGGAACTGGGCCGCTCTGGCACAGAAACTGCCGGCATTGTATCACTTCACGGAGGACTGGCAAATCCCAATCCCGGCGATGATGCAAAGATAAAGGGGAAAATCCTTATACTCCACGGAGCAGAGGATAAAGCGGTTTCCATGAAAGATGTTAATGCTTCAATTCAAAATTTGAGAAAGTACAAAAAAGACTGGAGTCTGCATATTTTTTCAGATGCTGTCCATGGATTTACTCACAGACATGACAGGAAAAGATACAACAAAAAAGCAGACAACAGGTCATGGGAGATTATGCTTAACTTCTTCCGGGAGAAGTAGACCGGATCAGTTTCTTCTGTTAACAAAGGATTCCCGGTCGACTGAAAATTTTATTTCACTGCAGCAGAAATACTCGGGGTCAAAGTTTTCGGGGATCCATTCTTTCATTGACTTATGTTCTGAATGTGACGGGTCAGCCAGAGCCTCGAGCAATTCCTCATAACCCCATGGCCCGCCGCAATCCTCTGGAGGACAGGCTCGGGAACCGTCTGTACAGAGAGGCAAAGTTTGTCCCTCTTCAGGTGTTATTATTGCATCGAGTTCAATCATATGTTCCCATCCGTCTCCAAAATCATAGGTATAGAGGCAGCTGTCACCCACAGACTTAAGATGGTTACGGATTAGTTCTTTCTTTTCATTCAAATCATCTCTAAAGTCACTGTCATCTATAGAGATATGATAGCTCTCGCCGTCTTCATCATTCTCACACATGAATTCATGCATATGAAGATTTTTCCATGCCATACAGTCCTGTATTGCACAGTGGAGATCCCAGAAAGATGCGTCGGATTTAAGCAGGATACGTCTCCAGACAGGAGGTGAAATATGCCTGAGCGTGACGTTGTACTGATACGCCAGTTTCTCCTTTTCATCATCATTGTTTTTGACGACCTTGAGTTTTGCTCCCCGAACTGACATTGGAAACACCTCCGATGCGATATGTATGAAGATATTATTTTAATAAAAATATCATGAAGGTTTTTTTGTCAATTAACTTTACATTTACATATACAATTCAGATTAAAAAAATAAAACCTGAATTCTCACTTTACCTTCAGTGTCCGCAGCCTGTTGAGAGATGCGGCAAATTCCAGTTCCCTGAACCGGCCGTATTCGCCGGACTTGCGGGAAGTGACGGCATCCATTCCTTTATCTTTAATATCCTTCATAACCAGTGTAATGACGTCTTTCAGTGTCCTGCGGCCGTCCATGTATCTCTTTGAATAGTGAATAGCATCGCCGATGGCTCTGGTCTGAGAATCGTGGACTATCTGTTCAACCGAGGACAGATCTATCTCGTGGACACCGAAGATTATCGTCCGGGTTCCCCTCCCGCTGATCTTCACATCCCTTTTGCCCCTTGATGCATCAAGACTCTCTGCAACGGGTATTCGCCCGCTCACCTCTCCCATTACCCCGCCGGATTCGACATTACGTTCGGCCCTATATTTGACCGCTATGGCCAGAGCCTGTTCGGTTACATCCCGGGGCGCAAACTCATCCATGCATATTACCCTGTCTGCCGCATCGAAGTAGTCGCCGGATCCGCCCATTACAAGTATAGTGGATATTCCCATTTCATCCTTGAGCTGGCTCACCCTGTCGATGAAGGGGGTAATGGGCTCACGGTCCTTTGAGACGAGCTCCTGCATGCGGTGATCTCTTATCATGAAATTTGTTGCAGATGTGTCCTCATCAATGAGAAGAAGGGACGTGCCGATTTCCACAGCTTCCATGATGTTGGCAGCCTGGGATGTGCTGCCGCTGGCGTCCTCTGTGGAGAAGGAATCTGTGTCCTGATTCAGGGGCAGATTGCTGATAAAGGGGGTGATGCAGGTTCTTTCGATTCTTCTTCCGTCTTCGGCCCTGACCTTGAAGGCGCTGCGGTCTGTGATGACCATTTCCCTTCCGTCACCGGGGACGTGATTGTATATTCCAAGCTCAATTGCATCAAGAAGTGTGGACTTGCCGTGATATCCCCCTCCTACAATGAGAGTGATACCCGAGGGAACAGCCATGCCCGATACCCTGCCGGCATTGAGAAGTTCGATTTCTATTTTCATTGATTCTGGTGAAGTAAACGGCACGGCCTTCCTGCTGTCCATGGGACGGGGGTCTATTCCGCTCTTTCTGGGGAGGATGGAACCATCTGCAACAAATGCAACAAGGCCCATTTCATTGAGGCGATCTCTGATAAAATCTCCATCCTCGGCGCTGCATACGTGTCGAAGAATTGCAGTTCTGTCTGGTTCACAAAAGAACAGAGAATCATTGACTATTGCAGGAAGTTCCTTCATGAACATATCCAGGGCATCACGGCCTGCAATGCTTCTGCCCCTTGCAGGGAGTCCCATGCGAAAACGCGCTTCCACTTCGCCGTCCTTAATTATTACGGAAGTCTTGTCCAGAATTTCCTGCCCCGGACAGTCAATATATATGGCGCCGCTTTTTCCGCTTCCGCGGTTTCCCTTTGAATGGCGCCTGACCGCATGTGAAAACTTTCGTGTGAGGAAATCACGAAGGGCAATTTCACGGGATCTGCTTTTCATGGTTTCTTCAGGGAAAGCAGCATTTTGCGGATTTACGATTGCTCTGACACGGCTGGGCTCGGCAAAGGGGTCTCCCTGGACGTGGTCAATTATGAGGGTGAAGCCCGGCCCTTCATAGCTGCCCTCTATATTCTTATATGCCTTATAGCCTCTGCCATCTATTCGCCGCAGTTCTGATTCGAGTTCTCTGTATGTTCTCATATGTTTCCCGGTTTTTATTTGTTATATATATTTTAACTATACGGGAGAGAATGTCAAGGAAGTACACCCCGCCCCATCCCGGCCTTCCCCATGAGAAATGGGGAAGGGGCTGCAGCATTAAATTTCTGCTGAGTGCTCTCCCCCATTTCTCATGGGGGAGATGTCACGAAGTGACAGAGGGGGCGCATTTTAAGAACAAAATGAATCGCAGCAATTAATTATGAAGAGGATTAACCCTCTTCATAATTCACGTTATTTTCAGATGCAAGTGATTTCAGGAAGTTCTCATCTTTGTTGTCGCCAAGGCCTATAGAGTGTATTTTTATTTTTTTTGACCTGTTTAATTTTGAGACCTCGTTAAGTATCTTTGATGAACCTGCATCTGATGGAAAACCGTCAGAAAGAAAGAAAATCGTATCTGCTCCTCTGACCGAAAAAGCGGCCTGCAATCCTTTAAGTGCAGCCGTTCCACCTGTTGCAGATAGTCTTTCAAGGAAAGCACTTGCCCTTGTTTTTGATGAGGTCGTTGAAGACTGAAGGTTCTTTTCCCAGTAGTCGGCTTTATCAGAAAAAGTTATGATAGTGAATTTCACATCCGGGGAAAGTCCTCGTAATGCAGGGCCGAGTTCTCTCTTTGCGCTGGCCAGCTTTGTGGTATTCTTTTTAATACCGGATGAAACAAAACTCCCCATTTTTCCTCCGATAAAACTGCCTACTTTGCTGCCGGCCCTGTCCATGGCCTGAGCCCTGAGTTTATCGGAAATATTCCCTTCATTTCTCCCCTCCATACTGCCGGAAATATCTATGACAAAAACGATATTTTTACCGGTAGTAGAAATGCCGTAATAGTCTCCGGAAGACATAAATGTACTGCATCCCGTAATAAAAATTGCAAGAACAGACATTATTATTATTTTTTTAAAATACATTGTATCCTCCTTTTGAAGAATTAATATAATATTTTCAATTTTTCAGCAAGAATCAAAAAAAATTTCAGACTCTGAAAGTAAAATACCGGGATGAATGAAACATTAACCTGCAGATACAGATTGCCGTGTCGCGGAAAGGGATTTCTGCGTTTAAATAAAGACTGATGGTGAAACAGAAAATTTCTGCGCCAGTAATTTTATCTGCCGCAGATTCAGTTCTCTCCTGCCATTAAGGATTTCGGAAACTACTCCCTGAGAACCAATCTCTACAAGATCTGACTGTTTTAATCCGTGTTCAGCCATCAGATTTTTTAAAACAGAAACAGAAGACAAATTTTTTATTTCAATATTTTTATCTTCATAGTCTGCAACTAATATTCCTACAGTTTCCATAAGAGAAGCAAGCGGATGTTTTGAATCACTTTTTACTTCATCGACTATCTCATCAAGTAAAGCGCAAAGCCTTTCATAGTCCTTTTTGGAATGAGGTACAGAAAGAGAACCTGACAGAGAAGGCCAGATAGTTTCAATATCTTTTAGTTTCAGATTTGACATTTCAGTTACTCCTTCCATCTGTTTTTATCATATTCACTATGAGTCAGAATATGCCTGATATAGACCATTTTAGTATTAAAATGAATCGCGGCAATCAACCGGTATTTATTGCCGCCGATATTAAAAACATAGAAACCATCGACAAAATCAGTACCGGGAAAGGTCTTCTTAATATCAGCCAATGAAACATAGTCTGATTTTGAGACGATCTTATACCATTCCCGAAAGCCCATGGATTCCCGCCTTCGCGGGAATGACAAACTTTCAGGAAGGACATACTTTCGGGAAGGATAAATAAAGCAAAACAAAAAACCATTCCCTGTAAATCTATGTCATTGCCTGTTAAATACTGTCAGCACCTGCCAAACAGTCGCATTGCCTGCCAAATACTGTCATTGCTTGCCAAATACTGTCATTCCCGTGCAGACGGGAATCTACATTCAGGATAAAAACACTTACTGGCAATCAGACTATATCATCAGACAGATCTTTCCAAAAGGGATTATTTTTCTCAATCAGATTTATTTTCCACTGCCTGTTCCATTTTTTCAACTGCTTCTCTCGCAGTATAGCTTCTCTGATATTACCGGTATATTCATAATGAACAAGATCAATGACCTTGTATTTTCGGGTAAATCCGTCTACACTACCCTGCTTATGCTGATATATTCTTTGAACCAGATTTGCAGTGACACCAATATATAATGTACCATTTTTCCTGCTGGCGAGAATATACACGTAATATCTTTTGTTCATTTACCTTCCCTTAAATGATAATCCAGGACTTGTTGAAGCTTATGGATTCCCGCCTTCGCGGGAATGACACACTTTCAGGAATGACAGACCAGTAACGTTTTCTATAACCGGAAGTACGTGGATTCCCGCCTGCGCGGGAATGACATACTTTCGGGAATGACAGACCAGGGATGTTTTCTATAACCGAAATCTCATGGATTCCCGCCTGCGCGGGAATGACAAGCCAGGGACGTTTTCTATAAAACGTTTCCATTCAATACATCAGGATTCAGACTTGATTTTATTAACCTCATCAGCAGTGAGCCCGGTAATATCAGCAATTTTCTGTACTGACATTTTTTCCTTCACCAGAGCAGCTGCTGTTTCAACAGATTTTCTGCGGGCACCTTCCTCCATTCCTTTGGCAATACCCTTCTGCATTCCCTTTTGGATTCCTTTCTGAAGGGCTTCCTTTTCTATTTCTTTACCGTATTTCTTCAATGATGTACTGAGCATCGTCTTCACCTCCTCAATTGCGCTCACTTCTTCGACTACGTCTTCCTCTTCACTGAAAATATATCTGAACCAGCTGACAAATAAAGAAAGCTCAACCGGCCTCTCGGCTCTCAGCATATTGACAACTGTATCTATTTCTCTTTTCAATTCCTCCGCAGTGCAGTTTTCAATATAGAATTATGCGCCTACACTGTTTTTCACTTCTCTCAGAAAATTTTTGCTGAATTCATTTTCAGCAATCCTATAATATCTGAAACCCGGAATATACTGACCGGGAATTGTCTTCTCTATCAATTTATTCAGCTCCTCGGGTGCTGTCCACCTCTTTTCCCCGTTATAAAGCATTATCGGAAACACGGCAGGCAGCTTTCTGACCCTCCTGCCTCTGATCAGATATTCATAAAGCTCAGTAATATACCTGAGCATTCGGAGACTCATAAACCTGTCCACCGTTGACTGAAATTCCAGAAGGATAAAGATATAGAACTCCTTTTCTTTATAGAACGCCCTGTATATCATATCGGATTCCCTTCGGGTAAAGTCATCTGCAATAAAACTCTTATCCACTCTCTCCAGTCTGCTGTAATCGATATCATATACCCAGGCTTCATTTACAAATGACAGAAGAAGCTGTTTTACCAGTTCAGGATTTGAAAATAACTTTTTGTATCCCGAGTCATGCATAAAATGCCTGTTGTTCTTCATTTATTGCCCTCTGATATTAAGCCGTTTTATTTTATACGTAACAGAGGAGGTCTTTATGAATTCTTTTTTGTTTCTGCCAGGCCTTCCCGCAAAAAATTTAAGGCACCTCCTGCATTGACGTTAATACAGACCAGAGAAAGAGCATTTAAACCCGATATGCATGCTCTCTGTCGTCATGAACTGCACAAATAGTAACTATTTTCATTCTTTCAAATTATTCTTGACTCATTACTTCATTGTTTTACCCATATATTCAAAATATTACATATCATCAACATAATTTGTCTTTCCTGCACAGTCCCGGCAATACTTAAGTAAAATACAGAAAGGAACTGCAGGTTTACCACAATACAAAAGGAGTAATTCATGAAGAAAAATATGTTTAAAGGCCTTATTGCGGCTCTGATATCCACTTCCTTTATCCTGGCAGGATGCGGTCAGAACGCAGACAAATCCGACCTGACCATTTTCTCCGGTGCAGGGCTCATCAAGCCCATGGGAGAGCTGATCACCTCATTTGAAAAGAAGAACAATGTAAAGCTTCAGGCCCATTACGGCAGTTCTGGAGAAATTTTCGGAATGCTTTCAACCGGACAATACTGCGACGTGCTGATTCCCGGTGCAGAAAAGTACACAGAAGATGCTGTAAAAAACGGATGGGTAAAAGAGGATACAATAAGAAAGATAGTGCTCCATGAGGCAATCATTGCAGTGCCCAAAGGCAATCCGGCAAAAATCACCTCACTTAAAGATCTTGCAAAACCGGGAGTGAAAGTAGCCATAGGAGACCCCAAGGGCCCGGCTATTGGACGTATAACAAAGAAGATACTAAAGAAAAACAAACTATGGGAAAAAGTTCTTAAAAACGTCACAGTAAAGGGCCCCACTGTAAATCAGCTGATTATATACCCTGCACTGAAACAGGTCGATGCTGCAATAGTATGGAAGGATGTCACAGCATGGGCTGAGAAGAAAGACAAAATCAGTACTATTGCCATACAGAAAAAAGAGAATCTTATCAAAACAATACCCACTGCAGTAACAACAGGAAGCAAAAATCAGGAACTTGCAGTTAAATTCAACAGTTTCATTTCCTCAACCGAAGGACTGAAGGTATGGAAGAAATGGGGCTTTGAACCATGGAGAAAATAAATTTTTTCAGAATATCTCTGATCGCACTGTCCATGACCATAACAGTTCTGCTGCTTATGGCTATCGGCGCATTTTTTCTTGTGCCCGACTGGTCAGAGGTGATTAAGAACTTCTTCAAAGAGGAGATGCTCTTCTCCCTGAAGCTTTCATTATGGACGGGCATGGTTTCCACAGTGCTCGTCCTCATATTCTCTGTTCCTGTGGGATATGCCCTTTCGCGTTATAATTTTATCGGCAAGGGATTTACAAAAAGTATCATAGATCTTCCCGTTGCCTTTCCTGAACTTGTTCTGGGACTGGCCCTCCTCCTGCTATTTGGAAACACTCCCATCGGGAAGGCCCTTCAGGCAATGGGAATAAATCTTGTCTTTACAAAGGCAGGCGTTGTGGCGGCCCAGTTCTTCACGGCACTTCCCTACTCCATACGGATACTGAAGACCACATTTGACTACATCGACCCGCGGTATGAATTCATATCACGGAGTCTGGGATATAACCAGTTTGAAACATTTAAAAACATTGCGCTGCCCCTGGCAAAAAACGGCATGATTGCAGCTGTTGTAATAACCTTTGCAAGATGCATCGGCACATTCGGGACAGTTCTCATCCTGGCGGGAGGATCAGAGGGCCTCACAAACACACTGCCCATTACGCTGTACCTGAACATCTCATACGGGAACATGGGGATGGCTCTTACAAGCGGTATAATTCTCATAACGGTATCATTTATTGCAATATTCGTCTTTGAAAAAACGGAGGCACAGCTGTGAGCTTTCTAACGATAGAGAATCTTCAGGTTGACCTGAAAGAATTCAAGCTCAAGGGAATAGACTTTTCTCTTGAGAAGGGAGAGTATCTGACCATCATCGGCCCTACCGGTGCAGGAAAGACGATTCTGCTTGAGAGCATCATAGGTTTTCACAAGCTCCTCTCGGGTAAAATAATTCTTGAGGGAAGAGACATCACAAAGGATCTGCCGGAAGAAAGGCGGATGGGCATAGTCTATCAGGATTACGCCCTTCTGCCTCACTTCACAATAAGAAGCAATATCGAATACGGACTGAATAAAAAATTCGGCAAGGGGCACCCCTCCATCCCCGAAAGAATTGAGAAGCTGTCGGAGGCCCTGAACATAAGCCATCTTCTTGAACGCACTCCGGGAACTCTCTCGGGCGGAGAACAGCAGCGTTCGGCCATAGCCAGAGCCCTTGCAGTGGAGCCGCAGATTCTCCTCATGGATGAACCCCTGTCTGCCCTCGACCCTCAGACGAGGAAAAAAACAAGGAGGCTCCTGAAGAAGATAATTTTCGATGCAGGCATCACGGTAATACACATCACCCATGACATGGAGGATGCCTGGACATTCGCCGACAAGGTCTCCGTACTAAAAGACGGACAGCAGCTCCAGTTCGGCACTGTAGATGAAATATTTCACAGGCCGTCATGCAGCTTTACCGCAGACTTTGTAGGGACATCTCTCTACCCCGGCATTGTGGAAAAATGCAGTTCCTGTTCTGCCACGGTTAATATCAACGGACTCCGCCTCTGCTCGAAGGATTGCGCTCTGCCTGCCATGTCAAGTGTCGATGTGGCAATAAGACCTGAAAATATATTCATCTCGGATAAACATCCCGGAGAAAACCCGGATCAGAATATAATACAGACAAAACTGATTGAAATAATGGAAGAAGGCAGCACCTGCACAGGTTTTCTCTCCTGCGGGGAAACTGTTTTTGAAGCTCAGCTTGACAGAGCCAGTGCCGATGCCTTTAAGAACAAGGTAGGGTCAAATTTATTTGCCAAGGTGAAGAACGATCACGTCAGACTGCTTCAAAAAAACGTATAAAATATAATCTTACCCGCCCCATCCCGGCCTTCCCCGTGAGAAACGGGGAAGGAGCTGTAACCTGTATTTTCCTGTATCTTCTCTCCCCCATCGTTCATGGGGGAGATGTCACGAAAGTGACAGAGGGGGCGGATCTACATTGTTCTCAAGAATCCCCTGATGCCGTCTATAAACATCTGGACTGACATTATCAGGAGCAGCATGCCGATTAGTCTTTCCATTGCCTGAAGTCCCCTCTTGCGCAGGAGCTTGAACAGCAGCGGTGATGAATAGAGTATTAATGCAGATGCAGCCCATGCAATAAGAAGCGCACCGGTGAGCTCTGTCATTGTATGCCTGCCTGATTTTGTCATCACCAGAAGTGTGGCAAGAGCCGAGGGACCTGCTATCATAGGCATTGCAACGGGTACAACAAATGGCTCACCGGTTGAACCGAAAACATTTGAACTGTCACCCGACGGGAATATCATTTTCAGTCCTATAACGAAAAAGATTACTCCTCCTGCAATTGTAACTGATTCAGTCTGGAGATGGAAGAGATTAAGGAAATTACCTCCGAAGAAGAGAAATACCAGAAGTATGGCCAGACCGATGACCGTCTCACGAATGATTACTCTGCCCTGACGGGAATCATCCACATCCTTCAGTACAGAAAGAAGTATAGGCACATTCCCGAAAGGATCGATTACAAAGAAAATCAGAATAGCCGTTGATATAATAGATGAACTCAGTTCCATAGGTTAACTCCTGACGTCAGTTTATTTATCCAGACTGGCGATGTCAAACAAAGAAGAATTGAGGTGGCCGGGAAAAGCCGCCACTGTGTATTTTTCAATGTTCTGCATCACCGTAATACACGACCAGTCAGGAGTCACCCTGCCGATATAATAATGTCTAGTTAAAACAAACAACTTTAATATCGGTTAGACAAGCATTCATGGAGATAAAAATAAACAAAAAAAAGATTATGTATTTTTTCTGCTTGATAAAAGCTAACCATAATTAATCTTTACCGTATTCAATGAGCCGGAGATCTCAAAAAGAACGAGCCGTTAGAAATAATGATCTGAATCAGAAATTCTCTCAGATCCGTTAAAAAAAAGAGCCAATCTTTACTTTTTACAAGCAAGTGAGTAATCTCTTCAAAATGGGATTAACTATGTCAAAAAAAAGCAGTACATTTTCAGACAATCAGAACAGCATAAATTCTGCTCTTACTAGAAATCAGTCCAATATAACCGAAAAACTGCAATCTGATCCATTCTGGGGATTTGCTGATTTTATCAATGAGGCATTCAGTGACTTCATAAACAGCAAGACAAGCCATTTTATTTATAAGAACGGGGCCTTCAACCTCAATATTCCCTGCGGGGAAACGGGGTTTCCTCTGGATGATATTTTAAGAAACAACATACTCGATTCAGTTGAACAGAAATCTTTCTCAGAATGGCTTGAAAGCTGGGATGAGATCAAAGTGATACAATTTTACTGGAACGGCAGCAGGTATTTCATCCCGAAAAAATCAGAATTTGTCAATTACGTAAGCACGAGTTTTAAAAAATTAAGACAGAACTGTCAAAGCAGCATGGATATTCAGAAGATAGATTCAATTTTACTTACATTATCTTTAAAGCAGGAAGTCCTGCATCATGCAGAAGATGCCCGGCCCTTATCTGAGATCAGAGGAAGAACCGATTCATCAGAAAACTGCAACTCCAACCTGCTGCCCTCCCCAAAAAAAATGCCGGATAAAATTTCTAAAGCCCGGAAAGTATCAGGTAACAATTGCAAAGATTTTACTATAGAGACAATTAGAAAACCGAACAGTCAGAATCCAGAAAAAGCCATTGAAGAACTGGTATCCCAAACAGGATGTAAATCAGATTTCTGCAGAAAGGCATGGAGACTGTACTCCGACATACATGAATCGATACAGTATCTCGAAAATCAGAAAAAAGATGATTTCAACTACCTGGTCAGTGTCTTTTGCAGTAAACTGAGCAATGATATTATATGGGAAAATTTCAGGGATTCTGATTATGACAGGGCAGATGCCTTTGATATTTTAAAAGTAATGACCCATTATCAGTGGGCTGAATCCTGTCAAAATTCGGCCCGCCAGGCAACTCTTTCAACCACGGATACAAGGCAGCTCATAGACAATATTCATTCCAATAT
>CAYNFB010000007.1:0-17699 GCA_964396355.1 uncultured Leptospirales bacterium
ATATTCAAAGAACAGTCTCAAGAAGTATTCATTATCCTTTTAGCTTCTTGAAACGTATTAGAAACCCTGAAAATATTTTAATTGAAGTATTTTTAATCTTCATGATATGTTAAATAAGGCGCATTGCGCCGGTTTAAATATTCACAAAAAAAAAGGAGCGCTTACATGAAAAAATTACTGGTGGTTCTGTCCTGCCTCATGCTTCTTTTCACATTTGCATGTGGAAAAGGAACAGACGTATTAAAGTCCGGTGAGACTATCAAAATCGGATTTCTCGGTCCCATGACTGGTGATGCCGGAAACTACGGCAAGCTGATGAGTCAATCTGTAAAGATTGCAGTTGAAGAAGCAAATGCCGCTGGCGGCATTGAAGGTTTCAAATTTGAACTTGTGGTAGAAGATACTGAAGGTAAAGTTGAAAAAGCTAATCCTGCTATTGAAAAACTTGCAGGCGTTGACAGGGTATTCGGCATAGTAGGTTCAGTTTTCAGTTCATGCTCACTTGCAGTTGCACCTAAGGCACAAGCTTCCAAGATAGTTATGATATCTCCCTCTTCCACTCACAAAGATCTTCCTGGAAAAGGAAATTTTGTATTCAGAAATGTCATGAGTGATGCTCTTCAGGCAATAGTATTCGGTAAATACCTCGCCACTGTTGAGAAAGTTAAAAATATTGCAATCCTCTACGTCAAAAATGACTACAGCCAGGGTCTTGCAATGGATTTCAAAGCACAGTTTGAAAAAGAAGGCGGAAAAGTAATAGCAATGGAGACTGGCCTTCAGGGAGACAAAGACTTTAAAACTCAGCTCACAAAGATAAAAGGATCAAATCCTGAAGCTCTTTACATTCCTAACTACGTTGCTGAAATGGCTCAGATTCTCGAGCAGGCTAAACAGCTCGGTCTTACTGCCAAGATATATAGTGCAGACGGATATTCAAATCCTCAAATCTTTGAACTGGCCGGTGAACTTGCAAACGGTGTTGTTTTTACACAGGCTGCAGAACAGAAGGCGAGCAAGATAAGAAAAAATTTCGAAGCCAAGTATAAAGCAAAATGGGGAGAAAAGCCCGATGCATTCAGCCTCAACTCATATGACGGTGCAAAAATTATTCTCGCCGGTATTGCAAAATCAGCAAAAAAAGCAGCAGATGGAAGCCTGACAATAAACAGAGATCAGGTTAGAGAATTTGCTTCAAAAATTAAAAATTACGACGGAGCCTCAGGAAACATCACATTTACTCACGATGGTGATCTTGTTGCCAACATAGGAATTTACACTACTGAAAACAATAAATACAAACAACTCAGAATGTTTAAGCTTGATGGCGATGATCTGATTGAATTAAAATAAAAGTATCATAGGGCCTGCAGGGACATCCCTGCAGGCTGATTTAAAGGAAGTATATAAATGGATCTTTTCAACATACCTCAAAATGAACTGATACAACACCTCATAAACGGACTCACACTGGGCGCAATTTATTCGCTAATAGCTCTCGGCTATACAATGGTTTACGGAATCCTTAAATTTATAAATTTTGCTCATGGTGAAATTCTCATGATGGGAACCTATGCAGGATATTTCGTATATTCTTATCTCTGCAGCACCGGATTGGGAAGTTCATTCATAATGTTGTCATTCATTGTGTCAATGCTCTTCGCCATGATCGTGAGTGCATCACTGGGAGTGCTGATTGACAGAATAGCATACAAACCTCTCAGAAAAGCACCCAGACTCGCACCATTGCTCAGTGCAATCGGTGTTTCGATAATGCTGATGAATATCGCAGCGATGATGTTCGGCACAAAATCGAAAAAATTTGAATACCCCTTTGATAATACGACCCTTCACTTTAACGGTGCAAGTATAACTCCTAACCAGATAATGATACTCGTTGTCGGACTGGTCATGATGGTGAGTTTAAAACTCTTTGTAGATAAATCAAGACTCGGCAAGGCGATGAGAGCCACAAGTGAAAATCAGCCCGTTGCTGCATTAATGGGGATAAATGTTAACTTTATAATATCTCTGACTTTTGCAATAGGATCTGCCCTTGCAGCTGTCGCAGGTGTACTCATTGCAATGGAATTTAAAGTATACCCGACGATGGGACAGATGGCCGGACTCAAGGCATTCATCGCAGCAGTTGTTGGAGGGATCGGAAGCATAAGCGGCGCGATGCTCGGAGGCATGATTCTGGGACTTCTTGAAACCTTCGGTGTGGTAATTTTGGGAATTCCTCAGGGACTAAAAGACACAATCGCATTCTCTGTGCTGATAATAATTCTGCTGATAAAACCCAGCGGCATCCTGATAAAAAATATCAGAGAAAAGGTATAATTATGATAAATTTTATATTATTAATAGTAATATATATTGGAATATATACGATCGCGGCACTCGGCCAGAACCTCATTGTGGGCTACACCGGAATGCTTTCCCTTTGTCAGGCAGCCTTCATGGCAATCGGTGCATATTCAACGGCCATAATGATGACAGCAGGCCATATGGGATTCTGGGAAGCTCTCATCATCTCCGGTCTTCTTGCGGCAATCTTCGGAATTCTCATAGGAGTTCCCACATTGAGGCTCAGGGGAGACTATCTCGCCATTGCCACACTGGGATTCGGAGAAATTGTAAAAAACGTAATCCTCAACTGGGACAGTATGACAAAAGGTCCTATGGGAATAAACGGCATTCCAGGCCCCGGACTCTTCGGATATACTTTTACCTCTCTTGAAAAACCGCCATGGGTTCTCCTCATATTTATCTTTGTATTAATTACATATTTGATAATAAGAAGACTTGTAAGATCGAGAATTGGACGAGCTCTTGAGGCAATAAGAGAGGATGAAATTGCAGCATCAGCCATGGGAATAAACATTGCAAAATACAAAGTTGGAGCTTTTACTCTGGGTGCATTCTTTGCCGGAATAGCAGGAAGTTTATTTGCAGCATACAGCCAGTCGGTTGCTCCTCTTACCTTTGACTTCATGATGTCAATAATGATCCTCTGTATGGTAGTTTTAGGAGGCCTGGGGAACAATTTTGCAACTGTAATCGGCTCCATAATCATAGTCGTTGCATCTGAACTGCCCAGACTTCTGGGTATATCAAACTTTATTCCGCCTCAGATGAATCAGATTCTGTTCGGATTCATTCTGGTATTCATGATGATATACCGTCCCCAGGGACTCATCGGAAGGGTCAAGCTCAATTATGGTAATATCGTAAAAGACGAAATTCTACATCTGGAGAAATAAAGTGCCATTACTATATACAAAAAATTTACGAAGAGAATTCGGCGGTGTTATAGCCGTTGCTGATGTAAATTTTGAGGTCTATAAAGATTCAATAACAGGTCTGATTGGCCCAAACGGTGCAGGGAAGACTACCCTGTTCAACAATATAACAGGTCTTGACTTCCCTACAAGCGGCCACGTATTTTTTAACGGGAATGATGTAACTGATCTCCCGGCATATAAAGTAACAAGAGTCGGAATAGCCAGGACATTTCAAAACATTCGTCTTTTCAAAAAAATGACAGTTTTTGAAAATGTAATGATTGGAAGACATTTCAAGGGGAATAATCCCCGTCTTACAAAAAATAAAATTCTTAACTTCGGTCTGGGAATGTTCTATCTGAAAAAAGAGGAAATGGACATATATGAAAATTCTCTGAAATGGCTCGATTTTTTCGATCTCCTGGGTTTTAAAGATGAATATGCCGAAAATCTTCCCTACGGAAAGCAGAGAGAACTGGAAATTGCCAGAGCGCTGGCAACAGAACCCCAACTGCTCTTCCTGGATGAACCCGCAGCAGGGATGAATCCTCAGGAAACGGAAGATCTCATGTCCACTATAAAGAGAATACGGGATCTCGGAATTACAGTAGTACTCATTGAGCATGATATGAAGCTCGTAATGAATATCTGCGACACCATTACTGTTCTCAACTATGGAAGGAAGATAGCAGAGGGAACACCAAGCCAGGTGCAGAATAACAAGGAAGTAATCGAAGCATATTTAGGTAAATCTGATGACTAAAAAAATATTAGAATTAAAAGACATTCACGTTAATTACGGGAATATAGAGGCCCTCAAGGGCGTTGATATTTCAGTTGAAGAGGGAGAGATCGTCTCGCTCATCGGAGCAAACGGCGCAGGTAAATCGACTCTGCTTAAGTCAATTGTAGGTCTTGAGCCTCTCATAAAAGGTGAGGTCATATATGAGGGAGAGACGCTTCTTGCAGCAAAAGCATCTTCCGGCAATGACAAAAGAATAAATCTTTCAACCGACCGGATCATAGCAAAGGGCATCTCCATGGCACCAGAAGGACGGGGAGTCTTTGCAGAAATGACGGTGAAGGAGAACCTGGAAATGGGCGCATTTCTCCTTCGGGACAAACCTGAGATAAAAAGAAGGGTTGAAGAGAAATTCGAAATGTTTCCTATACTCAAGGACAGAAGAAAACAGCTTGCAGGCTCTCTTTCCGGAGGGGAACAGCAGATGCTTTCAATCGCCAGAGCCCTCATGAGCAATCCGAGACTCCTTCTCCTTGATGAACCGGCACTCGGTCTGGCTCCTATAATTATTCAGAATATATTCGAAACAATAGTAAAAATCAGCAAGGAGGATAATGTTACAATCTTCCTTGTTGAGCAGAATGCAAAAATGGCGCTGAGTATTTCTGACATGGGTTATGTAATGGAAACTGGCACTGTAGTTCTCCAGGACAAAAGCAGTGAACTTCTCGTAAACCCCAAAGTAAAGGCAGCCTATCTCGGAGAATAATCATTCTTCACAAAAAAATGAGGACATATGCTTTTCTTAGAAGATGATTTTACATTCATAAAAGATCTGATAAAACAGGCCGGTGAAAAAGCCCTTGAGATTCAGAAAAGCAACATGGACATCCTCCGCAAGGAGGATGATACTATTGTTACCGAGGCTGATCTGTGGGTTCAGGACTTCCTGATATCCGCCTTATCCGCAAGATACAGCAAAGCTCTGTTCATACACGAGGAAAATTTCGACAGAGAATCATCTTTTGTTGAGGATGATTCGGTTACATTCATTATCGATCCTATTGACGGCACTGCAATGTTCAGCATGAGAATGCCGATCTGGTGTGTATCCGTAGGAGTCTTCGTCGGATTTAAACCTGTCTACGGATTTGTGTTTTCTCCCGGGTTTGATATGTTCTTCTACTCTGACAACGAACACTCCTATCTCAATGATAAAATATTGAAAATAAATAAAGACATCCCCATCGAACAGGAAACAAATATATTCTATTCATCTGAGATGAAAGGAGTAACGATAAACTTTCCGGGCAAGGTTAGAAATCTCGGTTCAACAGCTCTTCACGCATGTCTCACTACTGACAACAGACGTAACCGGCTTCTGGCGTTCATAGGGAAATCGTTTCTATGGGACTGGGCTGGAGCAATTCCTGTAATAGAAAAAGCCGGAGGACAAATCAGATACCTCAACGGTGATAAGCCGGACTACAAAAAAATAATTGATAACGGATATGAGCTTGAGGACTATGCAGTTGCCTACAACTGCGATGATTTTCAGGTTATAACAAATATATTCCGCCGGTAGTCTGACTTTATGCTGTTTATCCGGAGTTTCAATTGGAATAATCTGCACCATCTATTCAAGTTCCGGACCAAAAAGACTATCCACTCAGACTGAGAATTCCTTCTGTTTCAAACTGCATGCATTATCAGATCTACTCCAGCAGATATATAAAGCACAAATAATAGACTCTCAGAATATAGTATTATATGAAAGCTGAAAAAAACAAGAGGCAGATTCGTGGTTATGATCTCTAATTTATCGACTAAATCAACCGGAACAGGCACCATCGCCCTGTTCTATGCAGGAAGGAAGAGTGGAGATACAGAAGAGAGAAGAACACGCAGCAGAAAAGACTAGAACTCTTTGGAAGAAACAATAATGAACAGAACTGTTCCGGCTTCATAAATACAGCCGGAACAGCTGTTGTGCCATCACGATCCGAACATCGTGATAAACAAAAATAGAAAAAAATACTATTTTTAAGATATAGAGGCAAGCACCTGACCGAGAAGCTTCTTCATTTTTTCATCAAGGAAAGTATCTGCAATACGGCCCCATTCACATGTTTCAAGCTCTCTTTCCATGAGTGCAGTCATCTCTCTCTTCTGAAGAGATTTGAGTTCGATAAAGGGGTGAAGCAAAGTGTCATAGAGAGCACAAACCTTAGCCTTTGCTTTATCCATAAGCTCTTCTACAGTTGTCAGCTCATCAAAAATTCCTCTTTCCACACAGAAAGAAGGAGCAACAAGCTCACCTTTCATGATGATATCACGATAGTTTCTGTCAGTGTCCAGTCCGAATCTCATGATATTTCCCATTGCAGGAGAAAGGCTCATTCCAAGTTTAATCTCAGTCATTCCGACTTTAATCTTGGGATGATCAACAGCTATTCTGTAATCTGCTGCCATGGCACAGATCATGCCGGCTGCTGTTGTAGTTCCGTTAATAGCAGCTATAACCGGTTTTTTACAGGAGAACAGCTTAACCAGCACACCTTCTTCGTACTTGAACCAGTTGATAACTTCTTCGCTGTCTTTGAATGTTGTGAAAGTCTCAAGATCAAATCCGCCGGAAAAGAATCGGCCGGCGCCTGTGAGAATAAGTCCTTTCAGTGAATCATCTGTATTTACTTTCTCCAATGCTTCATCAAGCCCCTTGAGAGTTCCGGCATTGATAGCATTAACTTTAGGATTACTGAATGTAAAGATGACAATCCCGTCTTCTGTTTTAACTTCGTATGACATAATAAACCTCGAATATTTATTTATAGATTTACACCAATAGACATATTTTTATGCCCATAGACAAAAGTAAATTCAGTAAATTAAAGTTCAAGAAAGATTCATAGCCAACAGAGTTAAATGCCGGCTAATAGCCAAATTTTAACGATAACTCGATGAAAACCGCTTTAAATTGTTTAAATTTACATAAAAAATCTTACTTGATATTTCATATAATAGTTTTAAGTCTGTAATATCAGCAAAAGAGTTATCCGGAAAACTAACCGGTATTTTATTAAATTTAATCAATAGGAGATCTTAAAATGTCAACCTGTACCTACACAGTAAACGATAAAGGCATTGCTGTCATGACAATCAATAATCCCCCCATGAATGCCCTGGCAGGCTCGGTAATTCAGGATATAAAAAAAGCAGTGGAAGATGCTATTGCAGACGACAGTGCACGTGTGGTCATATTTACAGGCGAAGGTGCCGCTTTCATTGCAGGAGCCGACCTGAAGGAAGTAGCTCAATCTACACCTGAAGAATCTGTGGACTACCTCGCAAAAGGCCAGGAGGTTTTCAGCATTATCGAAAACTGCGACAAACCTTTCATTGCTGCAATAAACGGTTTCTGCCTCGGAGGCGGGCTGGAGTTTGCCATGGCCTGTCACATGAGACTTGCAGATGAAAAAGCTAAATTCGGCTTACCTGAATCTTCGCTTGGAATGATGCCCGGTTTCGGAGGAACTCAGAGAGCTCCTAAACTTGCCGGCAAAGCAAGAGCGCTTGAGGTTATTCTCTCTGCGGACATGATAAGCGCAGACAGGGCAGCACAGTACGGACTGATAAACAGAGCAGTACCTGCCGGCACAGTAATGGAAGAGGCTATGAAGCTCGCAGGTTCCATTGCGCGTAAGGGGAGACCCGCAGTAAAGGCTATATTCAAAGTTATCAATGAAGGCCTTGAAATGCCCATGGACAAAGGCCAGGAGCTGGAAAGAAATCTCGTGGGAGAACTGAGAAAAACAGAAAATAATAAGGAAGGAATTACAGCTTTTCTCGAAAAAAGAAAACCTGCAACGATGGACAACTAATGAAACAATTAAGCCGTTTCATCTCCTGAAACGGCTTAATTGTTTAAATATTCATATTTTATCATATTCATTCTCATAGCCTGCGATTAAAAAAACTTCTCTTAGTAAATTTTAGATTAAAAATTTATACCGGCATTTTAACAATTTTTCTGGACACTTTAACAATAACGTCCAGCATGACATCAATGTATTGATGGCTTTCTGTTGCCGAAAATTTCAGACATCCATGAATTACCGCACATGCCTTTCAGAACAAAAAAGGATAACAATATGAATATCAGAAATGAAGTAAAAGTGGAAAAAAAAACCGCTGCACTGTTTTTCGGCCCTGCAGTTTTTGCCGCATCTTTACTTTTGCCTGAAGGTTTATTCACTTTTAACGAGAGCGCCGCTATCGGCACTGTATTCTGGATGGCTTGCTGGTGGATTACGCGCCCCGTCCATATAGCTGTGACAGCGATGCTGCCTGTAATTATCAATGCAATATTTAATCTTGTTCCCATGTCAGGAGTAGTAAGCAAGTACTCATCAGAAATAGTAGTTCTTCTTCTTGGTGCAAATCTGCTGAGCATTACCTGGAGTGAAACCGGCCTTGATAAAAGAATTTCACTGAAGGCTCTCTGTATGATAGGGCCGACACTGAAACAGCAGATTGCCGTATGGTTTATCATCTCAGCAATTCTCTCTATATTTCTTCCCAACACGGTTGTCTGCGCCGTATTGACGCCTATTGCTGTATCAATGCTGGCCTTTAACGGAGAAACAGATATCGGCACCAGCAGTGTGGCGACAATTATCCTTCTGGCCATTGCATGGGGCTCGGGGATTGGTGGCTGCGGCTCCCCACTGGGAGGAGCGATGAACCTTGTGGCTATCGACTATATAGAAAAACTCACAGGCACAGAGTACATGTACGTCGACTGGGTAATCCTGCTCGTACCGATGCTGATAATATTAATTGCAGTAAACATCGCCTATCTATGGTCTGTCAAAACCGAAGTAAAAGAACTTAACGGCACTAAAGATTATTTCACAGGACTATACCGGGCTCTGCCCCGAATGAACAGAGGTGAGAGTATAAGTCTTATACTCTTTATTTTAGCATCTCTTCTGGCTTTTTGCCGCCCATTATATGCAGAAATTTTTCCGGCAGTTAAGCCCGCATATGTATTTCTTATCTTCGGTGTCATGTCCTTTGTGCTGAAAGACGAAAGAGGAAAGGCAATTCTTGAATGGCCGAGAGCCCAGAAAGAAATAATGTGGGACATGCTGCTTCTCTTTGCAGGAGGCCTTGCTGTAGGAAAACTTATTACCGATACGGGTGCAGCAGGCGCCATTGCCGATCTGATTTCAAAATCAAATTTAACAGGAGGCCTTGCAACAGTTGCAGTCTTTGTCATATTTACATGCATGCTGGCAGAAGTATCCAGCAACACGGCAGCTGCGGCTATTGCGGTTCCTGTTGTGATAAGTATTACACAGAAGCTCGGACTCGATCCTATACCATATATTTACATCACAGCCGCGGCATTCAACAGTGCATACGTGCTTCCCATTTCAATAAGGGCAATACCTGTGGGATATGGTCTGGATCCCCAATCTCTTGTTAAACACGGCATAAGACTTGCAGTGCTGAGTATGGCGACAATTACGGTTACCGGCTTTCTCTATCTTAGATTTTTAGGATAACAGAATTATCACTCCATAAAAAAGCTGCTCTTATCAAAGAGCAGCTCGTACTGAATGCGAATTTGTATAAAATTTCTGCTAAAAAAAATTCTGAAGCTATTTTCCGATACAGAATCTGCTGAAGATTGATCCCAGCACATCATCAGGAGTGATTTCTCCTGTTATGTCAGAAATAAGATCTGTCAGATCATTGAGTTCAAATGCAACGATCTCGGGAAGTTCCTTCTCTTTCATAATCCTTACGGCCTCACCAGACGAATCTGCAGCCTTTTCAAGAATTGACATTATCCTCATGTCGGCGAGAAAAGAATTTTCATAGTCAACAAATTCTCCTGCAATAACCGAGGAGACAGCCTCTTCAAGATCATGAAGGCCCTTTCCTGTCTTTGCCGAAATCCGCACAGGCTTTTCGTCCATAGCGCTCTCAATCTCAGCAAGTCTCTCTTCATCTGCAACATCTGTCTTATTCAGAAGAAAGAGATGTTTCTTCCCGTTCATACCTGCAATTATTTCACGGTCTTTCTCTGTTATTCCGTCACGGGCATCAATAACCATAAGGACAAGAGATGCATCGTTAATTTTTTTATGACTGAGTTCGATTCCGATTTTTTCAATATCATCTCTGGCTTTTCCGAGTCCTGCGGTATCTGTCAGATTAATCCTCACACCTCCGATCTGCACAGTCTCTCTGATAAGATCTCTGGTGGTTCCAGGAATATCGGAGACGATTGCTCTCTCCTCATTGAGCATCAGGTTGAGGAGGCTGGATTTACCAACATTAGGCCTTCCTGCCAGGATCACGTCTATACCTCTTGAAACACGCTCCCCGGTAGAACAGCGCTGCTTCAGATCAAGAATTTTACCTCTTATATCCTCCATTGCTTTAACAGCAGCACTATAGCTGATAAATTCAATATCCTGATCCAGAAAGTCAATGCCGGCCTCCACATCAGCCTTTAGAAGGATTAAATCTCCCTTCAGCTCATCGACCTTTTCCTTAAGCGAACCGTGCATCTGACTGATGGAGGTCTTTATCTCCCAGTCGCTTCTTGCATTGATAAGACTGTTTATTGCCTCAGCTTTTGTGAGATCGATCTTCCCGTTAAGAAAAGCCCTCTTGGAGAATTCTCCAGGCTCAGCCATGCGGATATTAAGTTTGTCCAGAAGCCGGATTATCCTGCTCACAACAATTGGATTGCCGTGGCATGATATTTCCACCATGTCCTCTCCGGTAAAGCTTGCAGGACCTGTATAATAAACAAGAATTACATCATCAACAATGGACTCTCCATCCATGATGGAGCCGTAAAGAGACAGTCTGTGAGCAATTTTATCTCTGCCCGTAAAAATTGAAAAAGCGGCCCCGTATGCTTCAGGGCCGCTGATTCTTATTAATGCAAGTGATGAGTTAACCGGCGCAGTGGCCGGCGCACATATAGTATCCCCGGGCATAGTTACCTTCTGCTCGTAGGAGAAATTTTTATCTTTCTGTAGATACCCTGTCCCTCGCTCTTCGTAGTGACTCTCTTGTCATTCTGAAGAGTAAGATGAATGAGTCTCCTTTCAAATGGATTCATAGGTTCAAGTGTGAGAGGTCTGCCTGTTCGAACAACCTTATAGGCCATATCTCTGGACATCTTCTTCAGCGCCTTTTCCCTTTTTTCTCTATATGATTCAATATCAAGAATTATTTTCTTTTCACTTCCTGTTGTGTTATTAATCATAAGGTTTATCATAAACTGAAGAGCTTCAAGAGTTTTACCCTTCTTGCCTATAATCAGCCCGGAGCTGTTGCCGCTCTCGAGCTCTACATATACCTTAGATTCACCTTCTTTAATATCTTTGACCTTACCGTCAATTCCCATCTTCTCAAGGAGATCGACGAGTATTGTTCTAACCCTTTCGCCAACATCTTCAATATTTTCATTATAATATATTCTGACCTTAGCAGGCCTTGACACACCGAATCCAAATATTCCGCTTTTCCCCTGGTCAATGACTTCTACATTAACCTTGGAGGAGTCCCTGATACCTAATTCAGCCAAGGCCTTTTTGGTCGCGTCGTCGGAAGTTCGTCCTTCAACTTCAATTACTTTCATTTAAATAGCCTCCTGAAATTTAAAAAATATTTTTTACATTAATGACCATTTAAGCTATTTTTTTCTTTTTTCTTTCACCTATTTTGTTAACAACAAATTGATTCAGTACCTGGTAAAGATTCTGCAGGAACCAGTAAAGAACAAGACCTGAAGGCATTGTCCAGAAAACAAAGAGCAGAATTACCGGCATCATATACATCATCATCTTCTGCTGCTGACTGCCGGTATCTGCGGTAGTCTGCTTCTGCTGAAGAATAGTCGTAACAGTCATAAGAAGCGGCAGAATATTCAGATCATATCCGGAGACAGTGAGAATAGTATCAGGCATTGACAGATCCTGCATCCACAGCATAAAAGGTGCATTCCATAGATCGATTGAATTAATCAGAGCACTGTAAAGAGCAAAGAAAAAGGGCATCTGAAGCAGCAGAGGAAGACATCCTCCCATGGGATTGACCTTGTTCTCCTTATAAAGCTTCATTGTCTCTTTCTGAACCTGGTCAGGCTTATCTTTATATTTTGCCTGAAGCTTTTTAATTTCCGGACTAAGCTCCTGCATCTTTTTCATAGAATCAGTTGATTTCTTGGTAAGAGGCATAAATACAATTTTAGTCAGGACAGAAAATACAACAAGCGCCCAGCCGAGATTGCCGAATAGTTTATTTATTCCAAGAAGAGCCCATATAACGAAGTATCTTATAGGTTCAATAATTGTGCTCACATCAGAGGCATCAACAAGTTTCTCATCAATGGCCCTGAGCATATCCTTGTCCTTCTCTCCAAGGTACACCCTGAAAGATTTGACCACTTCTTTGCCGGGAGCGATTTCTTTCATATTGACAAACATACCGGTTCTAAATCCGGTTTTATCTCTGTTGTCGAAGATCATTCCTGATCCGGAAAAATCCTGAGGAATCATAATGAGAAGCAGGTAACGGCTCATTACACCTGTATACTCAACAGAACCTGATTCTTTCTTCACCTCAGTGGGATCGGATAAAAATCCTCCCCCCTTCATGGTCTTCTCAAAATCGGAGTTCAGAGAATAGATACCTGAAAGGCTGTTGTACCGGTTTTTATAATCCAGTTCAGGCCCCAGAATATCTGAAGGAGAAAAAATTGCTATTCCCTCATTGAATCGAACAGCCTTGCGGCCTCTGTTGACGAATCTGAACTCAACATTAAAGTCATGGCCGTCTTCATTGAAAGTATAAAGCTTCTCAATTCTCAGAGGAGCTCCGTTCATTACTATATCAGTAAAAAACTTTACCCGGTTTTTATCAATTATCTGATAATCCCAGAGAGAATTTTCCAGATCATTTCCGTTAAGAAATTCTCTCTCAGAAAAATGTACTGCAAAATCAAAATTTCCCTTTGACTCAAAGATTTTTTTGTCGAAGGTAAGATCAATATTACGTTGAATATAGTTTGCTTTTTTTATCGAAGCACCCCTGTTATCCAGTTCAAATTTAAACTTAGATGTACTGAGGTTTATTTTCTTTTCTTTAATATTTTTTGAAACTCTTGCATAACTCTGCTGGCTGACGGTCTTAACTGACTTTTCTGCAGCAACTTCTGCTTTTTTACTCTCCTTTTCGGCCTGCTGCTGAACAGTTTTCTGTTCTTTAATCTGATTAACAGGCTGCTGGGGGGCAAAAAACCAGAACCATCCAATCCATACAGCAAGAGTAAGAACTACCGCAAGTAAGGTTCTCTTTTCCATTTTTTATTCCTTATTGAACAAATTTGTTTCATGATTCATTATCTGATATTAGATATGAAAAGGCGACAGATTAGGCAGGAGAAAGCAAAAAAAGTATTTTATTTCCGGAATTGAAAATTCTCAGGTACTGGATCGAATCCGCCCTTCCCTAACGGGTTACACGAAAGAATCCTCTTAAGCGACAAGAAACCACCCTTCAGGAATCCATGCATTTTTATGGCCTGCATAGAATAAACTGAACAGGTTGGATAGTACCTGCATGACTGCGGCAACAATGGTGAAACAAAAATCTTATATAATCTGATTATAAAAACAGCCAGTCCGGACAATACTTCACCGGAAAGGCTGATTATTCTTTTAACCACTATCATTTATTACCCCGGCTTTTCTAAAAACGCCAGTAATATCAAGTCTCAAATCTTCAAAATTCATTGTTCCCATTCCGGAACCGGGTTTTATAATTATAGATATTCCATCGTTCATCTGATCTATTAAATCATTACAAATCGATTTAATCCGCCTCTTAATCCAGTTTCTCTTATGAGCCTTTCCCAGCTTCTTAGTAACTGAAATTCCAATCTTTACATCTCTGAATTTAGACTGTTTTTCAGCTGTCATTCCCCGGTTATCCCTCAATACGAATATAATAATTCCTTTGCCTCTGAACTTTCTGCCATTTGAATAGATCTCTTTGAAAGATCTTCTGCCTTTTAGTGAATATAGCCTCTTCACATCAAAATATAAATTCGATTAATATTACTTAGGCATCCTTTTTTCATCAGAAACAGTGAGTTTATGTCTTCCTTTTTTTCTTCTTCTCTGAAGTACTCTTCTTCCTTCTTCAGTGCTCATTCGTTCCCTGAAACCATGCTTTCTGTTTCTCTTTAATTTGCTTGGCTGGAATGTCCTTTTCATCTGAATTACCTCTTATACAATTTATTTTCTAGGTTATACTTTACAGTATTTAATTTCAATAATACCTGTACAAAACTATATCTGCATATTTAAGGATAAACATAATTACCTCAATATACAGATTTAAAGGATTATCGTAAAATCAGGCGGCATTTTGTCAATATTAATTTAAGCCCGCTAAAAAGATTACCCTTAAAATTACTTTTATCTTCAAATCCGCCAAAAAGTATATTCTATTTACTCCTGAGAGTGGACCAGATCGTAAAGCGCCTGTTTTAACTCTGGATATTTAAAGGAATAACCGCTCTTTTCCAGCGAGAGAGGAATAGTTTTCTGCCCTTTCGTCAAAAATGAGCCGAACTCTCCGAATATAAGCCTGAGCATAAAACCTGGAACAAAAGGTATTATAACCGGCCTGCCGGTCACTTCACTCATAACAGAAGTCAAAGTACCGTTTGTTACAGTCTGAGGTGCGACACAGTTAAAGGCTCCCCTCATTTTACTATCCTCCAGAGACTTCCGGACTATAGCAACAACATCATCAATGTGAATCCATGGGAACCACTGCTTCCCCGATCCAAGACGGGCCCCGATAAACCAGGAAAATGTCTTCCTGAGCTGAGGAAAAGCCCCTCCGTCAGGCCCCAAAACAGTTCCTAATCTAAGAAGAACAACTCTCAAACCCTTATCCTCTGCCTTGAGAGCTTCTCTCTCCCAGTCTCCGGTTATTTTTGACAAAAAATCACCGCCCGGGGGAGCAGTTTCGGGAGTTTCCAGGTCGCCCCTGTCCCCGTAATATCCCACAGCAGATGCATTGATCAGCACCCGGGATTCAGAATCATTTTCCGGAATTGCATCAATTATATTTCTAGTTGTATTTACCCGGCTGTCATATATATTTTTCTTTTTTTCTTCATTCCATCGCTGAAAAATATTAACACCCGCGAGATTTATTATCACTTCATTTTCGGGAATGTACTTCTGCCAGGTTCCGGGTTTAGACAGATCAGATCTGACATAACATGCACCATCGAAAGGAAAAAGTTTTTCCTCCTGCCTTCCAAATACTGTAACATCATGTCCCATCTCTATAAGGGAAGGAACAATGGATCTTCCTGTAAATCCAAGACCGCCCGTAACAGCAATTTTCATAACGTCCTCCCGAAAATAAATAAAAAGAGATAGAACTTTAATATAGTAATAAAACCAGATGTAAAAGTCAAGACAACATCATTCCAAAGGCAGATTGTCGCGTCTTCTTCCGTTAAGCCAGATAATCGCAAACTTAAGGAGATCCGATGCAGTGGCAAGATCAAGCTTTTCACGTATTCTTCTTCTATATGTTTCAATAGTCTTAACGCTGAGATTCATATTTTTAGAAATTTCAGCAGGCCCCTCTCCTTTCCCCAGCAGAACAAATATTTCCATTTCTCTGGAGCTGAGAGTTTCTTCAATAAATTGATTCCTTCTATTACCTCCGGGGAGTGCCCCCCCGGACAATACAGAAGGATTCTTAATATAGATCTCTCCGGCTGCCACGGCACTCATGCCCTTCAATACCTCCTCAGCTGTTTCGGTAATACGAATGAATCCCTTTGCCCCGTTGCTGAAAGCATAGGATGCCTAATGGTTATCCTCTTCGTTAGCGGCGACCATTATAGGAACAGCCGGAAATTTATGAGTAAGCGCCTTTAACATCTCAAGATCGAGACCCTTCTCAATGGCCAGAACAACTACAACTACATCAACAGAGTTATTTTCAATAAATTTCACCATATTATCAACCACATCAAATTCTCCGGATACGATAAAATCTTTGCCGTTGAGAATCCCGGAAAGCCCTGCTCTGACAATCTGCTCTTTGGCGAGAATACACACTCTAAACTTTCTCCTGCTGAATCGGTCCATCCCGGCAGTTGAAGCTGCCGTGCGGGACGAAGAATTCATAAATGATAAAGTAAAATTATTGATCCCCCCTCTGTATTCAAATGAAACAGAGGCATTGATGAAAGAGACCCTCTCTTCACAAACACCGCTCAGTCTACTCTCCGGTCTCTGCCGGCCGTTATCACCGATAATTATCCTGATTAAATCTTCAGAAACAGCAACATCAACAGAGATAGTATCTGCCGAAGATTCTACTGCATCGACAATTCTGCTATTTACTATCCTGCAGATATTATCTTCAATAAGCTTATCTTTAATAAAAAAAACATCGCTGCACTTGAATTTAACAGTGCGATTGCTGCCGCTGTAGAGATCAGCAATGGACGAAAGCATGCTTCCCAGATCAGCCTTTGATCGGCAAAGAAGCTCCTCCAGAGACATTTCCCTCTTCATATTACTCAACACCGCCTGAAGCGGAGCCGGGCTATTCTCATCACTCAGGGCTTGCCTGGACTCATCCTCAATAGTTCCGCACATCTTCTCAAACTCAATCATACTCCGCTTCATGCACTGAAGATTTTTATCCTTCTCCAGGAGAAGAAGATTCTGTATATCCCTGATCCTGTTTTTATAGGAAGTTACATCATTGAAGAAAAACACCATTCCATCCTCGCCGGCTGTTTTCTGAACACTGATTAACACTCTGCGCACTGAAGCATCAATAGTAGAAAATTCCCGATCAGGATTATCAGCCAAGGGCATTTCTGACTGACCGATTTTCAGCAGATCATTGTAAGTACCGGCTCCGATAAATTCTGAACAGCTCATCCTGCCCTCAATCTCACTCCTGCTGTAGCCCGACAGCTTCTCGAATGCACTGTTTACAATTCCTGCAACTCCATCAGTATTAATAAGCGCTATAGGGATAGCTGAATTTTCGAATATAAATCTGTAGAGATTTTCAGATGCCTGGAGCTTCTTCTCAGTCCTTTGAATTTCACTTATATCTCTGACTATAACAGATGCTCCCGTTATATCAGAATTTCCCGACATAACGGGGGAGACTACTATAGAAAGGTAGACCATCTCGCCTTTTTTATTACTTCTAACTGTTTCATAATTAAAGAAAGACTCGCCGTTCATGACCTGCCTGAGGATGAGAGGAAATTCATTGGGCATTCCCTCTCCGGACAATATCGACAGGGAGCTGCCTACGGCCTCTCCTGCAGTATATCCAAATATATTTTCAGCTCCCCGGTTCCATGAAGAAATCACACCGTCAAGAGAACAGCCTATTATTCCGTCTATTGAAGATTCAACGATACAGGAATAAAGCTCTCTAAGACTGTTCAACTCTTCTACTTTTTTTCGGGCAGATTCCATAATTTCCCCATCAGAAACAGCTTTCTCTATAGCAGGAAGAAGCCTGTGCAGATTGTCCTTCAGCAACATTATTAGCTTGCTGAAACCTGATGG
>CAYNFB010000007.1:17709-18930 GCA_964396355.1 uncultured Leptospirales bacterium
GTAGATTTTCAGAAAAGAAATGGAGAAAAGAAAGAAATGTTGAATTAAATGGCGAAGCTTTTTTCAAAGTAAAAAAGGGTTCCCTGCGGATATCAAGCGCCTCTCTCACACCAAAACCAGGCATAGAATAATCTGAAATAATTACGTCATAACTATTTTCATGAAGAAGATTCTTCATCTGGTCAGCGCAGTCTGCCCAATCATACTCAAAAATAAGCTTTCTTGTCTGGAGTTTTCTGACAACAAGCTCCACATCATCCTGGCAGTCTTCGAGAAAAAGAATAGACACTTTTTTATCCACTAAATATCCTCTGCTCTATTTTTATATTATTGTAATAGTATCGTCTTACAATAAAATAAATGATGATTAAATTTTATCGAAAAAAGACGAATCTCAGCAAAAAAAAATACTTTATCTATATTGTAGGAGGTTTATATTACAAAATAATAATAGAATAACTCTATATACAAAAGAATACATGAATGATATTTAATATAAATGCCTGGATAAAATATTGACATGAGAGGCATATATGGATTTTGATCTGACCTTCATATCTGCAGAGCAGAATGAAGACAGCAAATAGCAAATAATTATACCTGTAAACATAATAATTATTTGCTATTTTCAGTACAATGATACAGATTAATAAATAAAATGAAAAAACAGGAAGGAGGATTTAAATGTCCATAAAAACAACTCAGAATATACACGACAACATAGTCAACTCATCTGAACAATATGTTACATTTCTAATAAACAATGAAACTTACGGAATTGAAGTGCTCAGAGTAAAAGAGATTGTGGGCATGACGAACATTACATCTGTCCCCAATAGTGAAGGATATATGAAGGGCGTGATCAACCTCCGGGGGATAGTAGTTCCTGTAATAGACCTAAGACTGAAGTTCAACCTTGAGGAAAAAGAATATGATGCTTTCACCGTAATATTGATAATTGAATTAAATGAATCACTAATAGGAATAATTGTGGATGCTGTATCTGATGTAATATCCGCGCCTGATCAGATGCAGGAAGTACCGAATTTTCACGTGAGCATAAACAGGGACGTCATCAAAGGCGTATTGAACAGTGATGACAATCTTATAATAATACTTAATCCTGACATAATGCTCACAGCAAAGGATCTTGATTCGATATCTGATCTGGCCCCAGAGGACATAGAAGACGCAAAAGAAGATGAAAAATAACGGAGACAT
>CAYNFB010000007.1:18940-25052 GCA_964396355.1 uncultured Leptospirales bacterium
AAGATTCCTATGGCTCCGTCCAACACCCTTAATGAGCGTTCTACCTCCACTGTGAAGTCCACATGGCCGGGCGTGTCGATAATATTAATTAGACTATTTCCCCAACTGCAGATGACCTGCTTCTTCATATCACCAGAGACTATGATATAGTCTGGTCGAATCAGGAACTGGCGGATAAATCCCCTGGGGAACAGAACAAGTGTTACTCAATACTGCACGGTTACAGTCAAATCTGCGTCGAATGCCCTGTTAAAGAAGCATCTGAGACTCAGAAGATCACTTCTGTCCTTGTAAATAATGGAAATAATTCCAACTCTTCATATGCAGAGATTGAGGCTATCCCTCTTTTAAAATGTAATTACAGCGGAGATTTTCTGGTAAGATACAGGGATGTGAGTGACAGAATAAAATCGGAGACTGCACTCAAATACAGGGAGAAACATACCCTCCGGCTGAACAGAGAGCTGGCAAAAAAAATGGCTGAGCTGGAAAAAGTGAACAGCGAACTAGAATCCCTGACATACTCGGTGTCACACGACCTGAGAGCTCCGCTGAGATCTATTGACGGATTCAGCCTTGCACTTCTCGAGGATTACGGTGACTCTCTCGATAAAAACGGACTCCACTATCTTAAAAGAATCAGAGCATCAGCACAGCGCATGGGAGAACTCATCGATGACCTGCTCTCCCTGTCAAGACTTTCCAGACATGAAATTAGTAATTCAGATATTGATTTATCAGAAATATGCAGAATCATTGCAGCAGATCTCCGAAAAAATTCCCCCGGGCGGAAGAGCAATATAGATATAGAAGACGGAATTATGATAAGAGGTGATCTCAACCTGATGAAGACAGTAATGGAAAACATCCTTGATAACGCCTGGAAATTTTCCTCCTACAATGAAAACACCGAAATTACAGTCGGATCAGACATAATTGATGATGAAAAAATTGTATTTGTAAAGGATAACGGTGCAGGATTCAGCATGAAGTATTCAGACAAGATGTTCTCTGTTTTTCAGAGACTTCATTCAGATAGAGAATTCCCGGGGACAGGAATCGGCCTGGCCACTGTGCATAAGATTTTAAGCCTCCACGGCGGAAGGATATGGGCCGAGGGAGAAAAGAACAACGGTGCTGCATTCTACTTTACGGTAAGAGGATTGTCTCAATGAATAAAAAACCGATACTTGTAGTTGAGGACAATCAGGATGAAATAGACCTGATGACAAGAGCCGCCGGGAAGGTAAAAATAGACACCCCTCTCTTCTTCGTAAGCGACGGGATGGAGGCAGTAGACTATCTTCTATGCGAAGGAATCTATTCAGACAGATCGCAGGAAGATTTCCCGGTCTGTGTTCTTCTGGATTTAATGCTTCCCGGAGCCAACGGATTCGAAATTCTTGAAGTGATCAGATTCAGAGAAAAGACATCAACTATTCCGGTCATTGTATTTTCATCATCGAATAACCCGAACGACATAGAGCGGGCATACAAAACAGGTGCAAACTCCTATATCAGGAAACCCATTGATTTCCGGGAGTTCACTTCAACCCTTGAGATTGTTTTTTCCTACTGGATAAAAACAAACCAGCAGATCTAGAATGAGCTGCTCTAATAATACAGTCTGCAATATCTTTCTATTCATCTATAAAGTTCAACGACTGAACTTTTCATTTTTTTACAAAAACTAATCATAAACTCACTTTTATATTGTTTACACTAAATATAAATTAAATTATCTTATATTAAATTAAGTTAAAGAAAAACATAGACCACCTGTCAGGAGAAAATCATGAACATTCATACATTTAAATTCAAGATAATGGCCTATATTCTGTCGATCGTAACTCTCGTCATTGTATCGGTATCAGCAACATCATTCATCATCACATATTACACAATAAACAGTGAAATCAACGAAAAGATGCCCATCAAACTTGAGGCAATAATAAATGATATAGAGAATAAGCTTTCAGGTCACTCATCACTTGTTAAATCAGCCGCATCCCTTGCCCAGACCAGCAGAGGGAAGCTCAGCAGGAAAGGGTATGTTGACTTTCTAAAAAACACTGTAAATGACAATAAATCCAGCTACGGATTCGGCATCTGGTTTGAACCCTACGTCTACAGCAGCAGTTATAAATTCTTCGGCCCCTACGCATACAGAGATGGAGAAAAAGTTTTATTCACAGCAGACTATGAAACGGAGAAGTATAACTTTCATAAACAGGACTGGTACCTCAATGGAAAGAAAGCTAAGGAAAACCATATAATATGGTCTTACCCTTTCTACGACGATGCCTCAGGTGTAACTATGGTTTCAGCTGTATCCCCTATATTAAATGCATCCGGATTATTTGAAGGTGTAGCCTCTGGTGACTTCGATATATCAGAGATACAGAAAATGATTTCAGAGATAAAGGACACGAAGACCGATCTCAGCGCCTTTCTTATCCTTAAGGACGGCACATTTCTCTCCTATGAGAATAAAGAATTCATTATGAAGAAGAAAATAACCGAGGTTTCGAATAGAAGCCTCTCAGATGCGGGAAAAGATATTATAAAAAATCTAAATGGTCAGACATCATATCAAAATGAGGAGGGCACTCAGAGAATATACTACAGTAATCTTGGAGAAACCGGATGGATACTGGGAGTCACTGTTTCACAGAGCAAGCTCTTTGCACCTCTTAAAAAGATGGGCATAGCCATTATGATTGTCGTACTGATCTCACTTGCAGTGAGCATAATCATAAGCCTGATCATAGCAGGAAGAATATCAAATCCCGTCAGGAAGATGAATGATTTTGCATCTCTACTTGCAAGGGGCGACTTCACACACCGGGTCAAGATAAAACAGAATGATGAGATAGGACTTCTCGCCCGGGCCCTTAACTCATCAGCAGATAATCTGGAGGAACTGATTTCCGGAGTCCTCGGATCTGCACAAAATCTTAATCAGGCAGTAGATGAAATAAGCCGGGGAAATATGAACCTCTCCCAGAGAACCTCCCAGCAGGCATCAGCCCTGGAAGAGATAGCTGCAACGATTGAGGAGAATACCTCAACGGTCGAGAGGAATGCCGAGAACTCGAAAACAGCCCGTGATCTGACCGATCAGGGAGCCGAAATATCCGCAACAGGAAGCGAACAGGCTGCAGTTGCAATAAGCTCAATTAACGAAATCAACGAATCGAGCAAGAAAATCTCAGAGATTATAACAGTGATAAATGATATTGCATTTCAGACAAATCTTCTTGCACTGAATGCAGCCGTTGAGGCAGCAAGAGCGGGAGACCAGGGAAGAGGATTTGCAGTGGTGGCAGGCGAGGTAAGGAATCTGGCCCAGAGATCGGCAGAGGCGGCAAAGGAAATAAAAAATCTCATATTTGAATCTGTAGAAAAAGTCGAGAATGGAACAGAGCTGGTCATTAAGACAGGCAACTTTCTCAAAGAAATTGCTCAAACAGCAAAATCCAGTGCAGACCTCATCGGGGAGGTCGCTGCAGCCAGTGACGAACAGAGAGCCGGAATGGAACAGATAAACAAGGCCATCGTAGAACTTGATTCAATGACTCAGCAGAATGCCGCACTGGTAGAGGAGACTGCATCAGCCAGTGAAGAAATGGCCAATCAGGCGAGTGAAATGCTGACTCTCATGGCCAGATTTAAAATAAAAAATTCAGCCCTGGCAGCTCAAAATGAAAAAAGCAGTGTGGAACAAAAAGCAGCTGTTCATAAAGTAATTAAAGTTGACAATGAACCTGAAAGTAAATTTAAAAATCAATCGAAAGAAAACTCAGTGAAGGATTTTCTGTCTGATCAGGAATTTGAAGAATTTTAAAATCACTTCATGGTCACATCAGGCGGAAGAGAAGCATCTCTTCCGCCTGATTACTAAAGTGGAATCCCCGTTATTCTATCAGGTTTTGAATAGACATTAAACCTCCCCTCACGGAGAAATCCGATAAGAGTCAGTCCCGACTCTACAGCAATGTCCACAGTATATGAAGTGGGAGCAGAAACTCCGGCAACAACGGCAGCTCCTGTCTTAAGGCTCTTTCTCACCATCTCGAAACTCATTCTCGAGGAAAGCATGACCAGAAATGTTTCACCGAGCTTTCCATTAATGACAACACTTCCGATACACTTATCCAGGGCATTGTGTCTGCCTATATCCTCGGCAAATGCGATATTCTCAAGCTCTGTATTATAGAGAGCAGCAGCATGAGTTCCTCCGGTGACATCGAAGACCTCCTGCCTGTGAAGAAAATCATCTCTCACTCTGAACAGATCATCAGAAGAGAACAGCCCGTCATTCATCCGCGGGAGTTGAGGCACCTCTGCAGTTCGGAGGCCGCCTGAGGATGACGTGATTACTCTCACACCGTCACTGCCGGGAGCATTTTTAACCTCCACTCTGGCAGCACCGGGAAACAGCTCAAGATTAAGGATATCCCCGAGTGAAGATATAACACCCTCGCTGTAGAGTATGCCTGTAACAAGCTCTCTCTCCATACCGGGAAGCCTCATGCAGAAAAAACTCATTCTGCCGTTTACGTATATTTCAACGGGATCCTCTACTATTACATCATCAGCAACCCTTTCTGCAGAGCCCTTTCTAAAACGTATTATATTTCTCTTTACTATTTTCACACTATTCACCTTATTAAAGCCCTGTCTATATCTGCAATAATATCCTCAACATTTTCAATCCCCACAGAGAGCCTGATGAGACCGGGAGAAATACCGGCAGCGGCCCGTTCCTCGCTGCTCATCTGTGAATGTGTGGTACTGGCAGGATGAATTACCAGACTCTTCACATCACCCACATTTGCAAGATGGGTAATCATACTCAGACTGTCTATGAACTTCACACCTGAATCAAATCCACCCTCAAGTTCAAAGACCACCATTCCTCCAAATCCCCTCTTCATCAGCCGCGCCGCTGTCTGATGATCCCGATCTCCGGACAGACCGGGATAGCGCACCCAGCTGACACTGCGGTGAGAATTAAGATATTCAGCCACCTTTGCAGCATTTTCGCAATGCCTCTCCATCCTCAGGTGGAGAGTTTCCAGACCTTTTAGAAAAAGCCATGCATTATCAGGAGAAATACAGGCTCCCGTATTTCTCAAAGCCACATTTCTCATCCTGACAATAAATGCAATATCATTGTCCTCTCGCAGATCGCGGCCGAAGACCATGCCGTGAAAACTCCTATCAGGTTCACTGTAGGAGGGGAAACGGGGATCATTCCAGTCGAATGTGCCGGCATCGACAACCACACCGCCTATACCTGCGCCCTGTCCGCCCATCCACTTTGTCAGAGAATGAATTACGATATTGGCCCCGTACTCAATGGGTCTCATGAGAAATGGGGTGGTAAATGTTGAATCAACGATTAAAGGAATTTTAAATTCTGCTGCAACAGAGGCGATCTTCTCTACATCGGCAACCCCCAGATGAGGATTACCGATTGTTTCGATGAATATAGCCTTCGTCTTATCATTGATCAGATTTCTGTAGCCGTCGTAGTCATCGTAGTCGACAAATTTAGTCGTTATTCCAAGACCGGGAAGTATTGATGTAAACATAGTGTGAGAACCGCCGTAGAGATTTGATGCGGCAATTATCTCATCACCAACGGTACAGATATTTATTATCGAATAAAATATTGCAGATGTGCCGGATGCAAGAGCCAGAGCAGCCCTGCCCCCTTCGAGAACGGCAACTCTCTTTTCCAGAGCATCCTGAGTAGGATTCATTATCCTTGAATAGATATTCCCTGGTCTCTTTCCCGAGAAGAGATCAGCTGCGTAAGCGGTGCTGTCGAAGACGTAAGAGCTGCTCCTGTGGACAGGGACATTACTCGCCCTGGACACAGAATCAGGTTCGAATCCTCCGTGAATGGCATTTGTCTCAAAGCCGTATATATTTTTCATTCAGACCTCATTATTATTTTTCATCACTTCCGTAAAGCCAGGTGGAGAGATATCGTTCGCCCGTATCACATATAACAGTCACTATCAGCTTTCCGCGATTTTCCTCCCGACGCCAAGAAGTACGATCCCGCCCTGGAGAACTACCTGAGCTCCTTCGAAAGCAT
>CAYNFB010000007.1:25062-31453 GCA_964396355.1 uncultured Leptospirales bacterium
CCGACGCGCCAGATCCAAAGCGGCGCATACATTAGCACCCGCAGAAATACCTCCGAAGATTCCTTCCTCTTTAGCAAGTCTTCTGGCGGTTTCGCCGGCATCAGCGGCCTTCACCCTTATAATCCGGTCATATATTTCAGTATTCAGAACTGACGGGACAAAGCCCGCTCCGATACCCTGAATTTTGTGAGGCCCTCCCTTTCCTGTGGAAAGAACAGGTGATGCATCCGGTTCAACGGCGACTATGGAAACATCCGGTTTTCGGCTTTTAAGAACTTCGCCGCAGCCCGTTAGAGTGCCGCCGGTGCCAACTCCCGCAACAAAGATATCAATCTCTCCTCCGCTGTCCTCCCATATCTCAACGGCAGTTGTTTTTCTGTGAGCTTCGGGATTAGCCGGATTTTCAAACTGCTGCAGCATAACAGCACCGTGATTTTTCTCAACGATTCTCTTCGCTTCCTCAATTGCTCCGGTCATCCCCTCTGCACCGGGAGTGAGGACAATTTGCGCCCCCAGAGCCCTGAGAAGAAGTCTTCTCTCTTCACTCATTGTATCAGGCATTGTAAGAATCAATTTGTATCCTCTGGAAGCCGCTACAAAGGCAAGCCCCACCCCAGTATTTCCGCTGGTAGGTTCAACAAGGACCGATCCTTCTGTAATCCTTCCGTCATCCTCAGCCGATTTAATCATATTCAGCGCAATCCTGTCCTTTACACTGCCCATGGGATTGAAATACTCAAGCTTTACAGCAACCTCGGCACAGCAGTCTTCAGTTAATTTATTCAGTCTCACAAGCGGTGTTCTGCCGACAGTCTCGGTAATGTCATTAAATATTTTTTTCATATAATATCTCCACCATCATTATCGACCTTAATCATTCTCAGACTTTGACTCATAAGCTCATCGTCTCTGAAAATTGAATACCTCCCAAAAAAATCAATCGCTGCAGAAATGAAGGATTCAGTCATGAGAATCTTTTGCTCTTCAATATACAGACAATGAGAAAAAACTTCAATCCACTTCTCATCAATGTGATCAATCCCATTTAATGCGCCATTAATAAAAACAAAGAGAGGCTCAAAAAGCTCAGAGGCCCTGGAAATAATCTTTTTTCCCGGGTCAGGCAGATTTAAACATGCACTGAAATAATCGTAAACTATGAACTGATAAATATTAATCGGCAACGGGAAAAGGTATTCTCCTGCAGTCTTTGAAAACTCAGAAGAGGTCTCACGGCTGTTCTGATCATCGAATACGACACTGGTGAAGAGTTTTAAATCTGCCTGGATATTAAGAGACTCTTTTATTCTGAAAGAGTCTATATTTTCGGATATTGAACCCTTTATAACCGGAACGATTCTGGAATGATAGTAGATCCGGTCTGTCTTATAGGACGGGTATGCGCTCGGTGTTCCCATTTCGATAATAGTCCCTGAATCAGCAGAAAACCTGAAATCAAGCCTCAGCACGTGAACAAAATCGATTACCTTTCCCTCTACAGCCCTTATAAAGTGAAGAGAATGCTGCTCAGATACAGGCTTTCTTTCCTCAAGGAGAATATGACCTTCAAGATATAGCGGAATTGCGGCTATAACTGACGGCAGAAAAGACAAAGCCTGTTTATAGGAAAGCTCCTTCACCGGTATAGAGGGAATTATAATTTCCTCGTGAAGTTTAAAGAAAGGAGAGAGTATCTCATTTAAAAATATACCATCAATTCTGTTCTCCGCCTCACCGTCTATGGACTGTAGCATAACATTTATTTCAGGCACAGGATTTATCTTTTCCGGTTTTCTCTTCATAATGGAAATCTAAAGGCACAGGCCGATTATGTAAACAAAAAATGAGAAAAACCTGATAAACCTTGACAAAAGGTATAAGTCAATTATTTTAATAGCAGATATTAAATCTAGACAGAGATATTGTATGAATGGATCACTAATAAATGTAGGCGTTGCACAGGTAAAAACAGGCAGCAATCCGGCAATACTCCGCACAATTCTTGGGAGTTGTGTAGGTATATGTATATATGACCGGATTAAAAAAATCGGAGGACTGGCACACATCCTTCTGCCCGAGGATACTTCCGGCGGAGCCAGTCCGGAAAAATACGCAAATACGGCAATCCCCCTGATGGTAGAGAGACTTCTCAAGGAAGGAGGGAAGAAGGAGTATATGTCGGCAAAAATCGTCGGTGGGGCTTCAATGTTTAAATTTGCATCCAATGTATCGCTTGGGCAGATAGGAGAACGGAATGTTGAAGAGACTAAAAAGGTACTGACACAGTTAAAAATACCCATTCTTGAAGAAGACACTGGTGGAAATGCCGGACGTGTCATCGATTTCTTTCTCAACGACGGTCACCTTAAAGTTAAGGCTGCCGGAAAAGAAATGATGTATTACAAGGTTTGATATAAAGGCCCGGAGTATTTAAAAATGCATGCACATATAAAACAAAGAATAGAAAGTACAATAAACAACATAGCTGCCCTGCCTACGATACCCGAGGTGGCGACCAAAATTCTAAATATGGTCAATGATCCCAATGTTTCTTTCAAGGCAGTTGCAGAAGAAATTTCTAAAGATCAGGCAATGACGACGAATATTCTCAAGCTGTGCAATTCTGCATATTTCAGCAAGGGTAAAGAAATAGTATCTATAGACAGAGCCATTGTCACTCTCGGGATGAGAGAGGTAACAAATATAGTAATGGTTGTGGCAACCAAACCGGTAATGGATAAATTCGTAATTGGCTACGATCTTGCAAAAGGAGAACTATGGAAGCAGGGCCTTCTCGTTGGAACAATTGCCAAAAAGCTTGCACTTCAGATAAAGAGAAAAGATATTGCCGATGTAGTTTTCACAGGCGGAATAATTCACAATGTAGGAAAGACAGTTCTTGCAATATTCATCCAAAATACCTACCAGGACATTCTGAATGAGGTAACTACTAAAGGTATAACCTTTAACGAAGCGGAAAAATCGGTCATGGGATACTGCCATCAGGAGATCAGCGAGAAAATTCTTGAGAAGTGGAACTTTCCTGCCGTTCTTAAGTCAGTTGTCAGATTTTACTCAGAGCCGGAAAATGCGCCGAAAGAGTTCAGCACTGAGGTGTCAATAGTGCATATTGCAAATGCAATAAGCATAATGGCCGGTATTGGAATAGGAAGCGATGGACTCTACTATAAATTAAGCGATTTTGCTATAGAACAAACAGGTTTGAGCGGCTCAGCTCTGGAAGAACTCTTCAATAATATTCCGGAAATGGCCAAACAGGTTCAGGAAATACAATAGTTAATGAAGTACATCAAAACCTGCCCTGACTGCGGACAGAAAATAAGATTCCCTCTGGACAAGGGGAAGATAAAAGTTAAGTGTTCCTGCGGTTACAACCTCCTGGTCAATCCCGATGAGACGACCCTGTATAACGAAGGCAAATTTGATCTATCAGCAGACCAGAAACAGAATTCTTTTTCTGGACTAAAGGCTTTGTCAAACAGGCTGAAGAAGAAGTTAAACAAAAAAGATGTAGTAAACTATCTGCTGGATATTAAGTACGGAATACAAAATATGCGCCACCTGCCCAAAGCCAGAAGGCGCATTTTCTTTATTTTATTCATATTTTTGGCCCATGTAGCGGGCTTTACACTGTTTGCTCTTTTTTTCAGATAAGACGGAAGATTCTGCAGGGAAAGTATAAAGCGGTGAAGACCGCTCTACAGTCTAAGCCTGGCCTTCCATTTCCTTCAATCTTGCAGTAAGCTGCTTATAATAGTTTGAATGGGATAAATTTTTCTCTTCGATTTCAGAAATCTTTGATTTCAGTTCTTTAAGAGTTAACTTATTGATCTTTTTCTTCTTTGCCGGAGTTGCATCAGCAGCGGCCGCTTCAGTGGTTTTAACTTCTTCAGACATATAATTTACCTCTTTAGTTTTTTTCACTTTTGTGATTAATATAATACAAATTCCATACTTAAAAAAGACCTGTCAAGGACTTTAGATAAAGAAATCAGGTATAGTTTTTCATGTCCCGCTGAAGATCCCGTTTCATATCCTTTTCCTGAATCGATTTCTTCTTATCATAAACCGCCTTCCCGCGGCCAAGGCCGATCTCAATCTTTACCTTCCCGTTTTTGATGTACATCCTTAAAGGAACAAGAGTATAGCCCTTCTCCTTCAGCTTTCCAATCAGCTTCCTGATCTCATGCCTGTGCATAAGGAGCTTCCGGTCTCTAACAGGTTCGTGATTAAAACGGTTCCCCATCTCGTAGGTTGAAATATTCATCCCCACAAGAAAGACCTCACCATTGTGAATTCGCGCATAGGATTCCTGAATGCTCACTTTCTTCTGTCTGATAGACTTGACCTCTGTGCCTTTGAGCACAATGCCTGCCTCATATACGTCCAGGATTTCATACTCGAATCTGGCTTTCTTGTTTTTAATTATCGGTATAATATCATCATCAGACATGGGAGCCTCCTGGTTTTCATAAAATCTTAAACTCCAGGTGCAGTCCGGGAGTTTACAGCAGGATGATATCCGGTCAAACCGGATATCATCCTTTAAAACTATATTGCTTTTTTCATTACTCTGTTCATTCTGTTGACGAAGAGATTAGGATCTTTTATCTCAACACCTTCAACTATCATAGCCTGTTCGAAGAGCAGAAAGCTGATGTCCTCAATTAGAGACTCATCACTGCTGTCCTCAAGCTTTGCAATAATCTCGTGATCGGGATTTATCTCAAGAATCGGCTTGAAGTCAGGAAGAGCCTCCTGTCCCATAGCCTTGAGAATACTCTGCATCTGTACTGTAGGATCATTCTCATCTGCCACTATACAGGAAGGAGAATCGCTCAGTCTGGTGCTTGCCACAACATCCTTCACATTATCTCCGAGTTTTTCCTTGATCTTCTTTACAAGAGGCTCGAGTTTCTTCTCTCTTTCTCTGTCCCCGTCGTTCTTGAGGTCATTTGCCGCATCGGTTCTGTTAACAGACTTCAGATCAAAGTCCTTATATTTTGGAATACCGGTTATGACGATTTCATCAATCTCATCATCGAGAATGAGAACCTCTATATCCTTCTTCTTGTACATTTCGATAAGAGGAGAATTTCTCAGAACTGTTTCTTTCTCACCTGTGATATAGTAAATAGCATTCTGATCAGGAGTCATTCTTATTACGTAATCCTCAAGAGTGGTATACTTTTCACTCTTTGTTGACTTATACATAACAAGCTCCATAAGCTTATCGCGATTTTCGAAGTCCTGATAGAGCCCCTCCTTCATGGGAATTCCGAACTCACCCCAGAACGTATTGTATTTATCAGCGTCCTTCTTCTTCAGGCTCTCAAGCTCGCTGAGAATTTTCTTAACTGAAGAGGTTCTTATCTTAGCCATTACTCTGTTCTGCTGAAGTATTTCACGGCTTACATTAAGAGGAAGATCCTCAGTATCGATAACACCTCTGACAAATCTCAGATAGGTAGGCATGAGCTCCTTGTCATCATCTGTGATAAAGACTCTTTTCACGTAGAGCTTCAATCCGGCAGTATAGTCGGCTCTGAACAGATCCATGGGAGCCTTGCCCGGAATATAGAAGAGTGTGGAATAATCCAGAGTACCCTCTGCCTGTGTATGCATATAGAGAAGCGGGTCTTCCATATCTACGGAGATCTGTCTGTAGAATTCCAGATAGTCCTCCTCTGTCAGATCGTTCTTCGATCTCTTCCAGATTGCAGATGCCGAGTTGACCTGATCGACCTTTGCTGTCTTGACTTCCTTCTTGTCGTCGCCCTCTCCCTCATACTCAGTATCCTCATAGTGAAGATAAATAGGAAACGGCACATGATTGGAGTACTTCTTTATTATACCTTCAACGGACCACTTGCCTGTATACTCATGCCCTTCTTCATTGAGGTGGAGCTTCACAGTGGTTCCTTGCGTCTCTCTTTCTGCTTCCTCTATCTCATACTCGCCCTTACCGTCACTTGACCACTTCCATGCCTTGTCCTCACCGGCTTTTCTGGTGATAACATCTATATGATCTGCTACCATGAAACCGGAATAGAATCCCACACCGAACTGACCGATAAGATTTGAGTCCTTTTTCTCGTCGCCTGTCATGCTCTGCAGAAAATTCTTGGTTCCTGATCTTGCGATTGTACCGAGATTTTCTCCCAGATCATCTTCATTCATCCCGATTCCGGTATCGGATATAGATAGAGTCTTTGCCTCTGCATCAAACTCGACATCAATCCTCGGTTCGAAGGATATCCCTTTGTAATTCTCATCAGTGAGAGTCAGAAATTTCAGTTTATCAAGTGCATCCGATGAATTTGAACTCAATTCTCTCAGTAAAATTTCCTTATGAGAATATAGTGAATGA
>CAYNFB010000008.1:0-412 GCA_964396355.1 uncultured Leptospirales bacterium
GTTACTTTAAATACATAACCAACCTCTTCAAGAGTGTGAGAATAACCGTCATCAAGGCCGAATCTCATTCTTATTACCTTTTGTTCTCTGGCAGGCAATGTATTCAGTACAGAGTTTATCTGCTCGTTAAGCAGTCGGTGTGCTGCCGTATTTGCAGGAGAGTCTACGTCTTTATCTTCAATAAAATCACCCAGGAGTGAATCCTCTTCTTCTCCCACAGGTGTTTCAAGAGAGATCGGCTCACGTGCAACATTTTTTACTGCCTTTACTTTTGCTACCGGCCAGCCCAAACGATCTGCGAGTTCTTCCGGATTCGGCTCCCGGCCGTATTCCTGCTGAAATAATCTGGTCTCACGCATAACCTTGTTTATCTGTTCAATCATATGTACAGGGACACGGCTAGTCCTTGCCT
>CAYNFB010000008.1:507-1234 GCA_964396355.1 uncultured Leptospirales bacterium
TGCGTATGTGGAAAATTTATATCCCTTACGGTATTCAAATTTGTCGACTGCTTTGATCAGTCCGATGTTTCCTTCCTGTATCAGGTCGAAGAAGTGCATTCCTCTGTTGGCATATTTTTTAGCAATAGAGACGACAAGTCTGAGGTTCGCATTGATAAGCTCTTTTTTTGCCCGCTGGATTTTTCTCTGACCGAATGAGATTTGCTTTCCCCACTCCAGAATCAGATCAGCATCAGTGCCTGCTTCCTGCTCTATTCTTCTTATTTTTCTTTCATTATTTCTGACATCTTTTACGATTTCGAGCAGCTCATCCTTGTCTTTTAGTCTCAGTTCTTTAACGATCTGATCGACTTCTTCGTCTTTTTCTACTTTTCTTGCGAAGTGTTTAAGCTCTTTGATTTCTCTGCCGTATTCGGATTCAATCTCTTTAAAGAAGACAAGAGTCTCATTTATTCTTTTTACCATAGATTGAATTTTATTGGAAAGCTTTGTTATCTCATCTTCACTTATTTCAAGTTCTTCAACGGCCTGTTTTATATTATGCCTTGATTTTGAAATTTCCTCGTTGATTTTTTCTGATTCGGGAAAATTTTCTTCGTGTCTTTTGAACTTATTCTGAAGTTTCAGTATTTTTGAATCTTCATCAATTATAATCTTCTTTTTTTCCGTATACTTTTCTTCAAGACCGGTGAGGTTTATAGATGAGCAGTCGTATAGCCGGTTTATT
>CAYNFB010000008.1:1244-7608 GCA_964396355.1 uncultured Leptospirales bacterium
AACTCCAATAAGTCGGTTATAGCGGTTATTGATTGAATCTTCATCGATTATAACTTTCATTTTCTCTGTATACTTTTCTTCAAGACCCGTGAGATCCACAGATGAAAAGTAGTAGAGCCGGTTTATTTTAAGTATATCAGTGAGTTTAATTTTGCCGCTCACAACCTTTGAATGATTTTTTATAAACTCATTCACGAGCAGTGTTGAATTTATAACTGCATTTTCGATGAGGATTTCTCCATCTTCTATGCGTTTCGCAAGATCTACCTCCTGCTCTCCGGAAAGAAGTGAAACTTTGCCTATTTCCTTGAGATATAGCCTGATGGGATCATCCACGTGAGATGTATCTTCATTTGCTGAGGCGCTTTTACGGGTTGCAGGCGCCTTTTTTTTCGGAGCAACTCCCGGAACAGCCTTTCTGGTGGATTCCTCGACTACTTCAACACCTAGTTGATTCAGCAGGATAAAAATATCGTCAATCTTCTCTGAATTAAGAAGTTTATCTGGAAGAGTCTCATTTATTTCATCATAAGTTATTTCATTATTCGCTTTACCAAGCTCAATAAGTTTTTTTACTTCTGCAATATTCTCAAGAACTAAATCACTTTTACTCATATTAGATTTTTATCCTGTAATAAATTTTGTGTAATTAATCTATAAAAAATCACACCATTATACCATGATGCAACAGCTTTGTTACATTGATCCCCTGTTGTACATATAATTGGTGAGTTTTTCCTTTTCCCTTCTGAGAATTTCAATTTCGGCAAGATATTCAAGTTTGTCATTCCCGGACTTCTTAAGCATTTCTGCATATTTAGCAATTTTGCTGTTAATATCAAGCAATTTTAAATTAACGTAAATTTCTGTATATGCGGCTTTAGGATTACTAATCTCTAATTTTTTCTGGATAGAGGTGTTCAAAAATTCCATTTCTATTTCTTTGTCAAAAAAGTCAAATAATTTATCGATTTTAAGATTATTTTCTGCTGTATACAATTCGGCAATTTTTTCAAAAATTTTTCTTGATAACAGATCTTCAATATCAGCCGGTGAAAAATCAATGAGAACATCTCCCGTTATTTCAGGATAGTGAATCATTAGTTCCAGAAGATCGCGGTATAATCTCGATGAATATGGAATCTGCTCTGTTGTAATATTGTCGGTTTTTTGCCTGGAAATTTTTGTATCAGTTTTTCTAAGTTTTGAAAAATCTTCCCGAAGACTCTCCTCTTCTAAATCAAGAATCTCAGAAAGCTTCTTCATGTAGATACTTCTTTCCGATGCCAGTTCTATTTTCTCAACAATTTCAAAGAGCTGTCTCATCGTTTTGATTTTATTTCCGCCCTTATTTCGCTTCATAACCGTGTCTATTTGAAAATCTACTGGTGTCATTGCCTTGTCTATTACTATCATCAGTTCCATAATACCTTTTTTTATGATAAAGTCAAAGGGGTCATCTTCGGGGAGAACTGCGATTTTTATATCTACATTAAATTCTTTTGCCGTTTCTATAGATTTCAGGGCTGCATTTATACCGGCCGAATCGGAATCAAAGAGCAGTACTATCTCATTGCACAGATGTGAAAGCTGCCTAATATGATTCTCTGTAAGGGCCGTTCCAAGAGGAGCAACGACGTTTTCCAGCCCGTTCTGGTGGCATCCTATAACATCAAGATAGCCCTCTACTATTATTGCTCTGTCCATCTCTTTTATTGCATTAAAGGCCTGGTTCAGTCCGTATAGTACACTTCTCTTTTGAAAAACCTCTGATTCAGGCGAGTTCAGATATTTCGGCTGCTGATCAGCCTTCAGTGTTCTTGCGCCAAATGCAATCACGTGGCTTTTTCTGTCGAAGATGGGAAACATTACTCTGTTCCTGAATCTGTCTATGAAACGATTGGGGTTGTTCTTCGACCGCATTATAATTCCGATTTTCTCTGCATGTTCCATACTGGCTTTATGTTTTCTCAGGCCTGTGCTGATCGAATCCCATGAATCCGGAGCCATGCCGAGCATGAATTTTTCAATTGATTCAGCAGTCAGTCCTCTTTTGAGCAGATACTCCATTCCTGCCTGGCCTGTTTTTGATTTTATGCATGAATGATAGACCTTCATTGCATAGAGGTTTATTCTTCGTATATTCTCTATCGATCCTGCATCATGAGAATCATCGTATTTGATTTCGATGCCGGACATATCTGCCAGGAATTTAACACTTTCAGTGAAGCTTAAATTTTCTATTTTTGAGATAAATGTAAATACATTGCCGCCGGCGTTGCATCCGAAACAGTGAAAGAACTGCTTGTCGGGGGACACTGTAAATGATGGTGTCTTCTCTTTATGAAAAGGACAGAGACCTGTGAAATTCCTTCCTTTCCTTTTAAGAGAAGGCACGTATCTCATGACCACGTCTTCAATATTGACTCGTTCTCTTACATATTCAATTGTCTCTTTAGATATATACAAGGTTCATACCGGAAAATAGGATAATTAATTCAGAATACAGATTAAATAGAAAGTTAACATAAAATTCCCATATCTTAGAATAATTCAGCCATTAAAAGAGGAATTATTAAATCCGGAGTGCGGATTTACTGGGATTTTTAAATTCATATTCAGGATCGTTGAAACATAGCGTATAAAAGAGATATATGTCAAGGTATGAAAAATTATTTTTGACAAAAAAAATGATTAATTTTTATCCTGCATCAGAAGTATGTCGATAGAATAATAAAAGAACATATCTGAGGTTATAATGAAGAAAAGCGTATTCATGGGGTTAACCCTTTTTTTATTTCTCATAGCAGCAGTTTTTACCTATCAGTACATCAGCGCTCAAAATATTGAGGCAAAGGGTAAAAAAAGTACAGTTTCAGAACCAGCTAAGTCCGGGAATGACATTAAGGCTGCGGCTTACAGTTATCCTGAATTCTACAGAGGAATATATTTGAATGTAGTATCTGCAAAGAAGATGGACAAGCTGAAGGAATTTATAGAAAAATCTAAAAATGCAGAGATAAACACATTTGTAATGGACGTTCAGAGTTCAAGACATCTGAAATGTATTGTACCTGCCGAGAATGTAAAGCTCTGTATGGATAACGGAATTCATCCTATTGCAAGAGTTGTGATTTTCCCCGACGGATTAAGGAAATGGCCTGTGTCCAAAAAGTATATACAGGACAGACTTGATATTGCGGAGAGTGCCTGTAAGAACGGTTTTCGTGAAATACAGTTTGATTATATCCGTTTTAATGATTCCAGTGCAAACAGACATCTGAAATACTCCGACAGATACAATTTTATAGAGAGTTTCATAACAAAGGCCAAAGCGCGTCTGAAAAAATATGATGTGAAGATTGCTGCCGATGTATTTGGAAGAATTCCCCTGAATAAGAATGATATAATAGGTCAGCAGATGGAGAGTCTGGATAAGGTGGTCGATATAATCTGTCCTATGGCATATCCCTCTCACTACACATGGAGCCGTAAACTGCAGACCGACCCCTATCATACTGTATTTATTACATCGAAAAGAGCCAGAGAAAGAGCAAAAAATGCACAGATAGTAACATATATTCAGGCATTTAAGATGAAACTCTACGGTATGCCCTATGATAAATATCTGCGGGAACAGATTAGAGCTGTCCATGATTCAAAGATAAAGGGTTATCTGCTCTGGAATGCAAGACAGGTCTATACTGTTCCATTCAGAGTTGCAAAGAATTTCTACAGCAAAAATAAAAAGAAAGTGGCTAAGAATTAATAGAATAAAGATATTTATATCATTCCTTTCATTTTTCGGGAGGAATGATATAACATTTTTCTCTGTTATTCTTTACTGTATACTGCATTGCCGTATTTCGTTGATTTCAAAAAGATTTTAGTGACTTTTTTTTCTGTTGTGGTAACGTAGATATAATCCGGTTTGGGCTGTTCGATGTTATTCAGTTTAATGTAGCGCCCCTTCTTCTCGTCAAGCACCCATTTTTCAACCTTTATCAGATGCTTATTGTCAGAGAGCTCTGCTTCAAAGTACTTCTTCTGCGATTCCAGGCCTGTTGTTGTCCTGCCGGAATCAATCTTATCAATGAATACCCGGTAGTATGATCTTCTGTCACTGGAGGGATCTTCTATATCCGCGTCATAGGCTACGAGTATAAAATTTTTCTTCACCCGTATGCCGGTTTCCTCTTCCTGTACTGTTTTGCAGCTCCAGGATGCAGCAAGTGCGATTAGAAAAATTATGAGAGTTTTTTTCATTTTACAGCCTCAATTTTTATCTTATAGGGATTATAGAAATCCGCTTTATCTGTTTCTACTATAATATATCCTTTCCTGTTGAACATTTCCTGGAAGGAGATTTCTTCTGTCCCTCTGACTTCCCTGGTGCTGATTATATATCCCAGGGGATCTGTTGTAGATACCTTTATCCGGGCTGTTTCTGTTCCCCTGGCTGTAATTTTCATCTTCTGCCGTGAATTGGTCCTGATAAGAAAGTAATCCTTATCTCCCGACTTGTTTGTGAATCCCTGGATTTCCGTACTTAGAGTATTTGCGGAATTTATATCGTCATTTGGCTCGGTTTCGAAATTTCCTCTTAATTCGAGAGGCACAACTCTGAGATTATATGTTTCACCTGCGTCTGACCCGGAGATTGATTTTACTGCTATAAATAATGGGCCTGAATTTTTTAATGCCGGTATTGTTTCCCCTTCACCTGCGGGAGCATTGTTTACCTCAAGAAGAATCTCGCGTTTCTCGTTGTATACGGCAATTGATGTGTTTATAGATTGCGGATTTATAAGCTCAATTCTATGATGTGTTGCGTTCCCGCGGGGTGAAAAAAAATAGAAATCACTGTCCCCGGATGGATTTATTTTACCTGTAATTTCATTCCCTGTGACAGTATTGGCAGTATCGAAGGAATTATTGTTCTCGAATTCTCTGGTCTCATCAAAGTCCTTAATCTTCAGGGATATCTCATAGCGTTCATTTTGATTGAACTGATAGTTTTTAGCTGAAACAGCTGCGTAGTATATACCGGGTTTTTTTATTCCAAGATCCGATACTGTTTCACTGCCTCCTATTGCACTGTTGTCGGATAGAGCAAGTTCATTCATCGAGGCATCGTATACTTTTAGAATAGAATCTATCCCGCTTACACCACTGAGAGTAATATCTGCAAGAACGGGTTTCCCTTCACTAAGCACAGCTCTGAATGAATACCAGTCCTCCTCTCTGTACATGTTGTCTGGATTTTTGTTCATTCTGTTCTGGGCAGGAGAAAAAAATCCCTCTATTGGAATAGAATCTTCTATGACATTCCCATTTTCCGGACTGTCATTGGGCTCTTTCTCCTCATTAGAAAAAGGTCTTGCGCTGACTGTAAGTCTGTACTTTGAATCTGTGCTGGCCTTTTTAATATCCCTTTCTCCGTGAAGAACTGATATTACATAGATGCCCTGATATACAAACAGATTTGAGAATTCTTCGGGAGAGGATTTTCTGTTGTCATCAATAATCTTTATAAGCACAGGTCCGGACTTATCTGTTCTCCATATCTTTACTGCATGGTTTACACCTTTTATTGCAGAGAGTGATATTCGGAGAATCTGATCCTCTTTTACTGAGAGTACGAAATTATCAATATCATTAACCGTATTGATATATCCGGAAATTTCCTTATCAATTTCGATCTGATTTGACTGATTTAATAAGTTATTTGGCTCCTGCTCCATCGTACCGGACGGAGTGCATGAGACGAACATAAGAAAAATGATTGCAGTTAAAGCTGTATTAGTCAGATTGGACATAAATTGGTTTCCTTTAAATTACTTTAAGTAAAATATCAGGTATCCTGATTCAGTCAATTAGATTTTATTATACAGGAAGGGTTATGAGAATTACTATAGATGGTATGGCATACGGCGGAGCAGGCGTAGGCAGAATAGACGGGAAAGCCTGCTTTGTGGACTATGCTGTCCCCGGCGACATCCTCGATGTTGAAATATATAAGGAAGCTAAAAGCTACTCCTTCGCAAAAATTACGGATATTATCACTCCGTCCACCCGCAGGGTGGAACCTGATTGTCCTGCATTCGGGATATGCGGCGGCTGTTCCTACCTTAATGTCGACTATGATTACGAAATTGAACAGAAGAGTGCAATATTAAAGGATTTGCTTCAGAGAATGAGCGGTATTGACAGTGAGTCACTCCCTGAGATTGAGACTGTTACTTCTCACAGATTCGGATACCGGAGTCATTCCATGCTCCAGAAGAGCGGGAATATCCTGGGCTTTTTCCAGAAAGGGACCAATGAAATTGTTCCACTTCCTGATGAGGGATGCAGAATACTT
>CAYNFB010000008.1:7707-15256 GCA_964396355.1 uncultured Leptospirales bacterium
AGCGAGGTGAAGATAATGAGAAACTACAGAGATGAATTCATTTATGCTGACTCCGACAGCAGCCTCTCTGTGGATGAAAAGGCTGCGGGTATTTCTTATAAAAGGAGTATTAATGGCTTCTTTCAGGCAAATATGTTTTTGCGTGAGTCCATGCTTGAAATTGTAAAAGAATACAGTGATCTTGAAGAGAAGGATCAGTTCATCGATATCGGATGCGGATGCGGTTTTTTTACACTCAATCTTGCCGGATCATGCGCCGGGGGGTTCGGTTTTGATATAGATAAGATCTCCCTTGAGTATGCGAAGAAGAATGCCCTGCGCAATAAGGTTAAAAATGTTCAGTTCCACAGGCTTTCGGCGGCTGATATTCTGCCTCACCGTATTTCTCCGAAGACTGTCGTTGTAGATCCTCCCAGGGCTGGTATAACCACAAAAGGAAGAAAGACAATTAATGCCATTAGTCCTGATGTGATTGTATATATATCGTGTAATCCCTCAACCTATGCAAGAGATATTAAAGATTTTCTGAAGAACGGCTACAAGCTGGATAAAATAACTCTCATTGACATGTTTCCCGGCACTCATCATATCGAGATTATAAGTAAACTGAAAAAAAATTAAATATGTCCGTATAGTATGAGGTTTGTGAGCCTTGCAATGAAGTAGGCTCCGGCCAGTAGAAAGAAGGGGATGGCCAGTATGAATGTGACAAATTCCGACTGTTTGATTATCCCCTTCTTGTAAACTTTTTTCCCGAAGTAGTTTATTTCGTATAATTGAGGATCTTTCGTTCTTCTGAATATTTTAACGAAAATATTTATTTTCATAAAAAGTATAAATATCATAACAAAGCCAGAGAGGAGCCAGACGACCAGAGTGATGTCTACCCGCATCACTTCTTCAGGGGTCCTTATGGCCGCAATACTTAAGATGATCATAAGCAGAGTATTGGTTATAAAAGTTCCAAGAAAAAGTTTGAAGTAGATTTCCGTTCTGTTTGATACATAAAGTATTATCACCAGAAACTGGAAACAGAATGAAAAGGATAATGTTATCAGTAGTAGAGTTACTATCATATTTTGGCAGCCTTCACTTATTATGTGAAGGAAAAATTAAAATGTCAAGAAACTAATAGGCCTTAAATCATTGTTACTGGTTTCTTTTAAGAAGTTCTCTGGCCTCACTGTTGCCCGGGTCTGCCGCAATTGCTTTCCTTACGTAGAATAGTCCTTTTTCTTTGTTTTCATGCCTGAAGTAGAGCCTGGCGAGTCTGTAATTTGCTGTTTTATGATTCGGAGACAGAGCCACTACTTCCAGATAGCTGTTCCTGGCCAGTTTGTCCTTTTCTGTGGTGCGTTTTAGCGCATTATAGTAAAATTCTCCCAGAAGAAAATGGGTCTCGATGGATTTATTGTTTATTCTCAATGCCTCATTACAGTACTTCTTCCCCTCCTCCCAGAATCTCACTCTTATCTTTTGAGCATTATAGGATCCGTAGGTCTCGTCATAGCATATCTTTGCAAGTGTAGCAAGGAGGATGAACTTGTCTTCGTTGTCGTATAATCGGCCAATATTTTTGTATGATTTCTTCAGCTCACTGTAAGCAAAATTATTGACTCTGTCCTCCAGGTAAATAAGTCCCAGTGCAAGGTGTGCTGAGGGATTATTTCTGTCCAGTTCTATGGCTTTTTTGTATTCCCGGACAGCCTTCCCCCTGTTGCCGGTTTTTATAAAGTAATCACCTCTGGCTTTGTTAATATATGCATAGCGGGATGAGTCATCCTGAACAATCTGCACTACTCTGTATCCTCTGATGCTGAGTGCAAGATTTCCGTATCCGATGAGCATGTATCCGAATGTCTGATTGCTGAATATATATTTCACCTGAAATTTAGATACTATGAGATTTTTATCATTTATCACATAGAGTGTATCGTTTTCTTTTATTCCTCTCTGGTCATAAAGTCTTACGGTAACCTTGGTCTTTTCCCGTGCAATACCGGACAGGTCATTTTTGGAAAGATCTTCACTCGTTGATATGGATTCTATTCTGCCCTTTATCATCACATTGCGTCCGGCCGCATCATTCTGTGTAAAAAAAACCTTGGTGTGCAGGCTGGCATATTTGTACTTCAAATTACTCCACGAATTTGGACAGCAGCAGAATATAGTTATTATTATAAGAAGTGTTTTTTTCATTTTTTAAGAATCCTCAACGGGTTGAGAGGCGTAATTCCCTTTCGTATTTCAAAGTGAAGATGTGCTCCTGTAACAGCACCTGTTTTTCCCGACAGAGCAATGATATCCCCTCTTTCAACGTGGTCTCCTGCCTTTACCAGATGTTTGCTGTTATGTGCATAGACTGTTATATAGCTTTTATCGTGGGCCAGAACTATCATGTTTCCATAGGGCCCCTTCCATCCGCTGAAAATAACCTTCCCGTCCCCGGAGGCATGAATTTCAGTGTCAATATTGGCTCCAATATCCAGACCGCAGTGGAATTTGCGCTTCCCGGTAAAAGGATGATTTCTATAGCCGAATCCTGAAGTTATGGGTCCTTTCAGCGGCCAGGACAGGATTAACCGGGATTCTAAACTGGTTTCATGTCTCTTTGTTTTTACTGCAACTGAGCGTTTGTTGACATATCCGGTTGTTCCGGTTTTATTGCTTTTTACTATTTCTACGGCATCGGGCAGAAATATTTTTTTTCCGGCAATTATTTTATTTCCCGGAAGATTATTGTGTCTGACAATCTTCTTTACATCAATCTTATATTTTATAGAGATTCCGCCAAGAGTATCGCCTCTCCTGATTTTATAGGTTACACCTCTTTTTGATGGGATCTTCAGTATCTGGCCTGCCTTGATTCGGTTGGGGTCTTTTAAATTATTTATTTTTATAATCCGGCTATGGCTTATACCGAATTTTTTTGCAATACACCAGATGTTTTCATTTTTCTTAACTCTGTAATTATTCAGATGCCATCTTGAATCTTCGGATTTTAGTTCCTGAAGCAGATTTGCCGATGATTTCTTTTGTCTGGCTTTCCCGCCTGGAGTATATTCAAACGTATCATCAAATATTACCTCGCCAGATGTTTTTTTGTCTTCTTTTTCCGAGGGTAATATATCTGTTTCCATTTCCAGTGAATTGATAATAAATGATTCACTGAGCGGATCCTCACCGAATCCATTGATCGGTGAGAACATAAGTATTATAGCGAGTACTGATGAAATGTTCAGGATTTTCATAATATATAAGTCGGAGATTTAGAGAAAATACTTGATAAACAATGCCGGATTTGTCCTTTCTTTGGTCAGTTTTATTTTTTGAATTTCCAGTTAATATTTTTTTTTTCGAGATAATCTATGAATTTTTCTTCGCTTTCAAAGTATTCACTGTAGGGCGATGAGTAATATTCGCATCCGCCTTCTTCGTTGCCGTGACTGCGGCATATTTTTGGACGGTCTTCGTAGATACCGCATCTGTTATCATCTCCCTGGTGGATACAGGGGGTCTTAAATTCGATATACCACTTCTTCTCATGGTCGATGAATACGTTCACATCTCTATGGACGAGATACCATCTTACATTATCGTAATCCGCCTTGCACGTCGGTTTGTCTATTTCTATTGCCACGTATTTACAGCAGCTTCCTCCGCATTCATCACATGGGGGAGTATAGGGTTCCATAGAGACTTCCTTAACTGTTAAATTCTGAGAGGACTTTTTTGATATTTCCTATGATGTCTCCGGCTTTTTTTACTCCATCATCATTTATCTCTGCACAGCGGCCGTGTATGTAGGCTCCTGCTGCACAGGCCTCAACCGTCGGGATTTCTCTGTTGAGCAATGAGGCTATTATTCCCGAGAGCACATCACCAGAGCCGGCTGTGGCGAGATTCTTCGTGCCGCTGGTGTTTATCAGGGTATTTTCTCCGTCGGATATTATAGAATAGGGTCCCTTGAGGAGGGCTACTGCACCTGAACTCACAGACAGGTCTATACAGGATAAATATCTGTTCTTCTTTATTTTTTCAACAGAATTACCAGAAATTCTCGATGCCTCCATGAAATGAGGTGTTATTACAAATTCAGGCCCGGAAGGGAGCTTGTGATTTTTCAGATATTCGGCCAGATGGAAGAGACCGTCGCCGTCAATCAGTATCCTACGGGCACCTGCGTCTGTCAGTAATTCCATTAAGTTCATGAAAATTAGCGAAGCATATTCACTTCTGCCCATTCCAGGACCTATTACAATTGTCCGGCAGCCTCTGGTTCTTATATAATCTTTAAGCGGGTTATCATCTCCGGGAAGTGATGCGGTCATTACCTCGGGGATCTTCCCGGCTATCACGGCCCTTGACTCTGTAGTGGTGAGCACTGTAGCAAGGCCGCATCCTGTTTCCATAAGTGCAGATGCGGCAAGCATGATGGCTCCCTCCATGCCGGGGAAACCTCCGATGAGCAGCGTGTGACCTCTCATTCCCTTATACTGGTCTTCATCTTCAGTGAGCCGGTTTATGATGGAGACGGCCATCTCCCTGTCTATAAGATCTGTCTTAAGCTCCGGAGCCGCTGTGAGGGAATGGGGGAATCCGATATCTGCAACGATTAGTTCTCCTGTATATTTTTTCCCGGGATAGGTAACAAGAGAAATTTTAGGCAGCCCCATGGTCACCGTGTAATCAGCCTTTACTGCCTCCGCATCGGGGCCTGATCCGTCAGAAGGAAGTCCTCCTGGAATATCTGCCGAGAAAACTTTACATCCCGAGGAATTTATAATTCTGATGAATTCAAGTATTATGCCTCTGGGGGAACCAGTGAAACCGGTGCCGAGAGTTGCGTCTATTACAACAGAATTTTCAGGTATGATTATCTCGTGCAGATTTTCAGGAGTCACCTCGGTTACAGGAATGTTCATGGAATCACAGATCTTCAGGAAAGCCGATGAAGATTGGGAGAGTTTATCCCTCCTGCATGAGAGATAAACAGCTGTATCTATTCCGGAATTTTTCAGATAATAGGCTGCTGTAAAACCGTCACCGCCGTTATTTCCTCCGCCGCAGAATACTATAGCAGGAACGTCTTTATATCTTGATGAAACAGCCTCCGCAAGAGCCCTGCCGGCGTTGTTCATTAGAACTACTTCGGGAATGCCCATCTCATCAATTGAAATACGGTCTATCTCCCTCATCTGTTCTGCTGTTACTGCCTTCATGCTACTCCCACTCTAGTATATTTACATCATCGTTATTCACGTGATATGAGTATATCCTTCCATTCTTGTCATAGATGATTTTTGAGAAGTAGTTCTTGTTATCAAATTTGAGTTTTATGTTGTTTATTACATTTCCTTCCGTGTTGAGGAGCATGAACTTGACCTCACTGCCCTCTATATTCCAGAACTGTATTATCTTGTCGTCGACTATGTTGAACAGAACATTCTTCGGGTCGGGAATTGTTGCGAGTTCTCTTGTTATCTTTTTTTTCTCCATGGAGTATTCGTAGATCTTTCTGTATTTAAACCGTATGTCGTGATAGTAGGCAACAGACAGCAGAATATTGTCTCCGCTGTTGTAGATCTGCATATTCTCTATTCTTCCCTCGTAGGACTCTTTACCGTCCTTTTCTTTAAAATCGAGTTTTGAGAAGTCGATGTAGCTCTCTCTCTTTTTACTGTTGAATCTGTAGAGTTCCCATGTGTTGAATGTTCTTGAAATGACGAAGAGCCTTTCTCTGGAATCAACGAAGAGTCTTTCGATGTAGAAGAAGGGAATGTCCGGAGTCCCCGTTTTTCCCATTGTGTACTGGAGTTCACCTTTTTTGTTGAAAACCAGAATGTAGGATGGAGAAAATCCTGTGTTGCCTTTGTTCGTGTACCTGGACTTTTTCACTCCCAGTCTATTCTGAACGTATATATTATCATCATCATCCAGTGTAAATGAACCAATTACACTGAAGTTGAAACTTGCGGTTTTGTACTTTACCTTGTCGATATTTCCTGTTGATCCCAGAATCAGTTCGGGTTTACCTGCGCTGTCAAGAATCTGGAGACGCTTCAGTGAATTGTCTGCGGTGATGATTTTACCGTTCTGGACTTCTATTCTGAATGAAAGTTCACTGAGTGCATATTCATCCTTTATCAGCTGTATCTGCCCGGCCTCTTCACCGTTTTTTAAAAGGGCGAATTTCTTTGAGGCCAGAGTGTTTACCTTCCACTGAGAACAGGAAAGCATTGATGTGACCAGTAATATTATAATTATAGCTGTATTTCTCATATGTACCTGCCGGTTATCTAATATCTATAGCTGAATGGACGCGGATATAATAGCAAGACAAATTTGCCATAGTGATTAAGCATCACACGCTTTTATATCAGAAATACGTAACTGCATTTCTGAACACTGCTATGCCGTCACTCGCTTCGGGTATTTCTTTTTTCTCCCTTCTGTACTTTTCTTTGAGCAGAGTCCAGTCATCCCGCTGTGTGAAGAACATGCCTCTTTCCGGATGGGGCATCATTCCCATTATTCTGCCGTTGGTACTGCAGATAGCGGCGATGTCGTTTGTTGAACCGTTGGGATTAAATGGGAATTCTCCATCGGCTCTCGTGCCGTTTGGCCTTACATACTTCATCGCCGCGAGATTCTGATTTTCTATAGCATCGATTGTTTCCGGCGGTGCATAGAAATTCCCTTCGCCATGAGCAACGGGCACATGCATGGATGTGATTCCTCTGGTGAACACCGAGGCTGATTTAGGGTTAATTTCAAGATCAACCCATCTGCACTGATACCTGAATGTATTGTTGTATTCCAGGGCAACCTGAGCCGTGCCGGCCGGGTTTCCCAGAGCGGGAATTACACCGAGATTTGCTATAACCTGAAAACCGTTGCATATTCCAAGCATTAAGGTGTCGCGCTCTATGAAGCCTGCGATTTCATCGATGAGATTATTTTTTATTCTGTTGGCAAGAGCCTTGCCGCTGCCGGTATCATCTCCATATGAGAAGCCTCCGGGGAACATCATTATCTGATACTGATCGAGTCTTCGTTTATCCTCAATCAGGTCGTTAATATGTACAATATCAGCATCTGCACCGGCGATCCTGAGTGCGAAGGCTGTTTCCTCGTCACAGTTGATTCCATATCCTGTCAGAACAAGAGCTTTGGGTTTTGCCATTTTTAAGATCCTCAGTAGTTTTTTAATGTTTTCTTGTAATAGTAGCCGGTTTCGTGAAGGTCTGTGTCTATCAGTTTCTTCCCGTCCACTCCATGTACAATCACTCTCTGATCATCTCTTACGCTTCCTATAACGTTGAGCGGCAGATCGGTGAAGTGAGATTCAAATTCTTCTTTTAATTCAGGATTTACCGAGACCAGAAATCTCCCCTGTGTCTCAGAGTATAGAATGAAATCATTCCTCACAATGCTTTTCAGTGGTACACTGGAGAGCTTTATTTCGGCTCCAAGTATGCCGGCGATTGATGATTTTGCAAGTGCTATGCCGAGTCCCCCTCTTTCAATGCTTATGCAGGAGGAGACA
>CAYNFB010000008.1:15266-30278 GCA_964396355.1 uncultured Leptospirales bacterium
GTCTGTAATTGCTTTTTCCATGGCTCTGTATACTTTCTTATTAAGGCTGCTGTCCACTGTAGGGATATTTGTCCCGATATATGGCCGGCCTGTTTCTTTTTCTCCTACCATAGCGTTATATTCGCTCCCGCCGGTCTCCTCTTCGGTATTTCCTATTACATATATAAGGTCACCGGGAAATTTAAAGTCCAGGGTCTGGGCTTTGTTTATATCTTCCATAACTCCGATAGATGAAATCAGCAATGTGGGAGGAATCGATATCTCGACTTCATCCATATTTTCATCATAGCCGTGAAAATCATTGAACATACTGTCCTTGCCGGAGATAAACGGCGTTCCGTAGTCTACAGAAAAATCGTAGCAGGCTTTGGCTGCATTCTTCAGCTGCCAGAGTCTCTCCGGATTATTTGAGTCACACCAGCAGAAATTATCAAGAATTGCAAGATGATCGATTGAACCTCCGGCCGATATTGCATTTCTGATGGCTGTGTCTATTGAACATGCAGCCATCCAGTACATATCAATGTCGCCATAGGAGGGGAACATTCCCTGTGAGAGGACAACTCCCTTGTTTGAATCAAGAATGGGTCTTATGACCGATGCATTGGCATTTACCCGTCCTTTGCCCTGAAGCGGTTTTGTCACTGAGTTACCCTGAACTTCGTGATCATATTGGGTGGAGATGAATTCGAAACTGCATATATTGAGTCTGGCAAGCATATGATGAAAAATTTCAGTGTAGTCCGATGGCTCTCTGAAGGGAGTGAACTCAAGTTTTTTATCAGGTTTCCTGGTTTTCAGATTTCTTTTCGGGAGACCGTCGTGGAGGAAATCCATATCGAGATTGAAAATTTCTTCGCCGTTATAGTTTACAATCCCTCTGCTTGTTGAATTGAATGTTCCGATTACTGTGGATTCAACACCGCGTTTCTTCATGAGAGCATTAAATTGTTCTATTTTATCCCCGGGAACAGAGAGTGTCATTCTCTCCTGGGATTCACTGACCCAGATCTGCCATGGTGAAAGTCCCGGATACTTGAGGGGAATACTTTCAAGTTCAACGGTGAAGCCTCCGCATTCTCTGGCCATCTCCGCGACTGAGCAGGAAAGCCCGCCTGCACCGTTATCGGTAATAGAATTATAGAGGCCCTTGTCTCTGGCTTCCTTAACAATTACGTCGGAAAATTTCTTCTGGGTAATGGGATCACCAATCTGTACTGCCGCAGCAGGGCTTCCCGAGTTAAGCGCCTCTGATGAGAATGTGGCACCGTGAATTCCGTCTCTTCCGACGCGGCCTCCGACCATTACTACCAGATCACCGGGCATTGCACTCTTCTCAACAGATGATTTACCCACAGTTTCTCTGGGCATCAGTCCTATTGTGCCTACGAAAACAAGAGGTTTGCCCTTATATCTTTCATCGAAGTATATGAATCCCTGAGGTGTTGGTATGCCAGAGGTATTCCCTCCTGCATTAACTCCGTGAATTACGCCCTCCATTATTCTCCGCGGTGGCAGAAGCTGCGTTTCTTCATTCTTATTCTTATAAAGAGGACGGTCATCTGCCGGGTCTGCAAAGCAGAGTCTCTGTTTACCCCCACTATTCCGGTTATTGCTCCGCCGAAGGGGTCAAGAGCGCTGGGGCTGTTATGAGTTTCTACTTTATCTGATATAATGAAATTTTCATCAAAGTCTATTCCGCCTGAATTATCGGTAAAAACCGATACACAGAAGTCCTTGTCACCCTTCTCCCGGCGGATTCTTTTTGTTGCCTCTCTTATGTAGGTCTTGTAAATTCCATCAGGAGTGTCATCATCTAATGATGATGCGAATATTGTATGTTTGCAGTGTTCACTCCAGGTCTGTGCTATTGATTCAAGCTCTATATCCCTGGGACTGCGTTTTTCTTTATCGTTAAAATAGTCCCTGATTACATTCATGGAAATCATGTCAAGCGCCAGAGGGCCTCTTCGGGTTCCGTCTTCATCTGATATACCCTCTTTCCCTATTCTCAGAAGCTCATCATCCGATGTGCCCAGATCAACAGTATCTGCGTTCATGTTTTCTGATATTCTGACCAGAGGTATATCTCTGCCGGCACCACCTTCAGATATATACTGATCCTTGGTAAGAATCTTTATGCGCTGTATCAGGGGATTGTAAAGTTCCCGTGCCAGAGCAGAGGCCTCATCTGCATTGATTCCGCTGAGAAAATATGACGTGGTGTAGAACACCGACTTTTCCTGATCCAGATCCTGTTTGTAGAGATCCTCCAGTGATTCTCTCACTGTATGAGCAATATTATCCGTTACTCCGGGAAGAAATCCTACCTCTATGCAGAAATCAAAATTCTCCGGCATATAGGGCTGGTTTATACTGAAGCTCTGGGTTACGGGCTGAATCAGCATCTCCGCTGCGGCATTTATACTCTCCACGGGCAGATCTATGTTCAGAAGATAATTATCTGTAAGACTTACCTTCTCTATGGTGAAACCCAGGTTTTTAAATCTTTCGGTAAAGGCTTTTGCTCTTGGATCTTCTTTGGAATAGGATACTTCTATTCGGTACTTTGCGATCTTTTTATCTGACATAAGTAATCTCCGTTATGTGGATTTGTTAAAAAAAGCAGCATGAATTGTCCACAATTTTTCAAAAATAGATATTTTTTAGGAATAGATGGCTTTTTTATAATATTTTCTTGAATTATTTTAAACATGATAAGAATAAGTATATCATAATAATGATTAAATAGAAGTAAATCTTTTTTATCATTGAAACCAAAAAATGAGGTATACAATGTCAATTGTTGAAGAAAACAAGGTGGTAACCTTCGAATATACATTAAAGAATGATGCCGGCGAAGTACTGGACAGCTCAGAGACTCACGATCCGCTCTCGTATATTCACGGTTCAGGACAGATTATTCCCGGACTCGAAGCAGAGATTGCCGGAAAAGAATTAGGTGCAAAGTTTAATGCTACAATTGCTCCTGAAAATGCCTATGGAATCAGACATGAGGAGCTGATCAAAAAGATTGAGAAGGAGCATCTGTCTCATCTTGAAAACCTTGAAGTTGGAGCTCAGCTTCAGGCTCAGGATGCAAACGGAATGCAGATACTTACTGTAGTAGAAATCGGTGAAAAAGATGTTACCCTCGATGGAAATCACCCTCTGGCAGGAGAGACTCTTCATTTTGACGTTGAGATCACGGAGATTAGAGATGCATCTGCAGAAGAACTTCAGGGCCACGATCATGGAAGTGACTGCTCAAGCGGCTGCCAGGGATGTTCCGGCTGCTGATTTAAAATCATTAAATAAAAAAGGTAATTATGATGTCACCAAAACTGCCGGGAATTTGTTTCATCGGGTGCGGTAATATTGCTGCATGCCACGCTAAGAATATAAGGAAGTCCTATAAAAAACTGGATCTCTTTTTTTATGATACGGAAAACAGCCGCGCCATTGAATATAAATCAAAATTCAACGGCGTCAATGCCTTCCCTAATATTGAACATGCTCTCGACAGTGATGCTGTTGATATTATTTTTATCACAACTCCCCATGCTTTTCATGGGGAGATTGCCTGTGCTGCTGCAGCAAGGGGGAAACATATAATAATTGAAAAACCTGTTGCAAGGAACAGTGCAGAATTGAAGAAAATAGCTGCAGCTGTAAAAAAGTACGGAGTAAGATGTACTGTGGCTGAAAACTATCTCTACAAGTCATTTGTCGCCAAGATCAACCGTTCAATAAGGGATGGCGATATCGGAAAGCCCCTCTTTATTGATTTAAAAAAACATAACCGCGATGAGACAACCGGGTGGAGAACAGATGCTGATCTCATGGGCGGAGGGGCGCTTCTTGAGGGAGGAGTCCACTGGGTCAACCTGCTGGTCTCTCTGGCCGACTCGGATCCTGCCAGCGTCATTGCCATGAAGCCCGATGTTGAGTACGACACGAATGTGCCGTTTGAAGATTCTCTGTCTCTTTCTGTTAAATTCGGAAACGGAGTTGTGGGGAATATGCTGCACTCCTGGAGGATTCCCAACAGATTTAAGGGAGTCTCTCTGTCGAAGATCTACGGTACCGAGGGTGTTATAACTTTCGAGAGCAACGGCATTTTTACATCAGTCTGGGGCAAAAAGAAGAAAAAATTCTTCGCTGACTTCAGGGATTTTCTCGGCTACAGAACGATGATTAATAGTTTTATCGATGATTATGTCAACGACAGACCATGGAATCCCGGGTTGGACAGAATATCCAAAGAGCTCCATCTGGTCGAGTCTGCCTACAAATCACTTAATTCCGGGAAGGTTGAGAAAATTTAATGAATGTTTTTTCTGATTCTTTTTTTAATGTTATTTTTAATATAGTTATTCTCCTGATGTCGGTGTCATTTCTCTGGAAGGGCGCTGATTTTCTCGTGGAATCAGCAAGTAAATTTGCCGAAAAGCTTGGTCTGTCAGATCTTGTTATCGGTCTTACAATAGTAGCCTTCGGCACCTCTGCTCCGGAGTTTGCAGTTACAGTGAGCGCTTCAATAAAGGATCAGTCGTCAATATCTGTGGGCAACATAGTCGGTTCAAATATATTCAATACCGGATTTATACTGGGGGCAGTGGCAATTGTAATGGCCATCAATGCTACGAGGAAGATGATATACAGAGACGGCCTCTTTATGCTGGCTGTTTCTCTCCTGCTGCTTTTTTTCTTCCGCGACATGAGGCTTGAGTGGCAGGAATCACTGGTCTTTCTGATTCTTCTTGCAACTTATCTAATTTTTCTATTTATAAAAAAAGAGCCTCTTGATGAGGATATAATTCATGCTGAACTTCGCCGAATCGATTACTTTATTCTTCCGGCCAGTATTGCGGCAGTTGTTGCAGGCGGGCATTTTCTTGTGGAGTCTTCGAGTTTTCTTGCAAGGACTGCGGGAGTATCAGAATGGATAATTGGAGTGACAATAGTGGCATTCGGAACATCTGCTCCGGAAATGGCCACCTCTCTCGCGGCCGTTCTCAAGGGTAAACACGGAATGTCTGCAGGAAACTTAATAGGAAGTAATCTTTTTAATATACTGGGAGTTCTCGGTGTTGCCGGAATGTGCAATACCCTCATCGTGACTCCCGATGCGCTGATTGCCATTGCTATACTCTGCGTCATGGCAGGCATAACTCTGATGCTTCTGCGCACGGGCATGAGACTCGTCAGATGGGAGGGCGTTCTGCTGGTGGCCCTGAGTATTATCAGCTATTTTATCATCTTCGAAAACAGCCTGTAGATTTTATCGGTTTTTTCCTGAGAGTCGGATTCTGCTATTATGCGGAATACCGGCTCTGTATTGGATGATCTCAGGTGAACCCAGGAGTTTTCGAAGTCACTCCCCTTCTTAAAATCTATTCTCAGCCCGTCGAGTTCTGACAGTTTCTGATCATTGAATTTTTCTTTGATTGATGCTGTAATTTCAGAGCTGACGGAACCTTTCAGTTTAACCTTCCCCTTCTTCATGAAATAGGCCGGCATCGATTTTACTATCTGAGAAATACTCTCTTTTCTCTCAGCCATCATTTCAAGCACGTAGACAATACCAGCAAGGCTGTCTCTGCCGAGATGAATTTCAGGAGAAATAACCCCTCCGTTACCTTCTCCACCTATACGTGCACCTTTCTTCCGCATATCATCTACGACGTTGATCTCGCCCACCTTTGTTCTGGTGAACTTCACACCGTGTCTGGCTGCAATATCCTCTACTGCTCTTGTGGTGGACAGGTTAACCACAACCCTGCCCTTTTCTTTGAGAAGAAGGTGATCCGCAACCAGAGTGACTGTATACTCCTCTCCAATCGGCCTTCCTGCTTCATCTACGATAGCCAGTCTGTCAGCGTCAGGATCCTGAGCAAAGCCGATGTCTGCACCGTTTTTCTTTACGGCATCAGACAGCTGAGTGAGGTTTTCCGGAAGAGGTTCTGCAACACGGGGGAATATTCCATCGGGTATGCAGTTTATTTTAGTCACTTTGCATCCCAGTTTCTCAAGGAGTACCGGTGTAATCTCCGATCCTGCTCCATTTACTGAATCAAGGACGACGTGAAATTTTTTCTTTTTAATCTTTTTTACATCAACAGCAGCAAGGACTTTTTCAATATGCATTGATGAGGCGCTTTCATCCTTTGTATATGTTCCGATTTTGTCCCATTTTTTGAATTTCTGATCCTTCTCCATTAAAGAGAAGAGTCTGGAAATCTCCGATGAGTTGAGAAATGTCCCTCTGCTGTTTATCAGCTTGAGAGCATTCCATTCCACGGGATTATGTGATGCCGACATTACAATTCCCCCAGCTGCATTGAGCTTCTCCACCATGAGCTGTACCGTGGGAGTAGGAACAACTCCGATATCAACGACGCTGCATCCGCTTAGAAGGAGGGATGATATGAGGTTCATCGAAAGAGCCTCGCCGGTTGGTCTTGAGTCTCGCCCAACAACTACGGTGCCGTAGTTTACAAGTTTTGCAAAGGCCGGGGCCGCTCTGTTAATCAGTTCAGGATCAAAGGTCTCTCCTACAATTCCTCTGATTCCTGACACACTCTTCATCAGTACTGATGCCATTACTATCCTCTCCTGCTTCTTCTGGTCTTTTTGCGTTTTCCGCCGCCCTCTACAGGTTTATCGTTGTCCTTTGATTTCTTCGTCGGAGGAGCCTGGAGGGGGATTCCGCCGGAGCCGAACTGTTCCACTTCTGCGTGAAATTCATCTCCCCCTGGATAGTTATCTGCAGGAATTTCCTCGTGAATTTTTTCTATTTCAACTTTCATCATATATTCAAGGATATCCTCCTCCATCTTTGTGAGCATTTCAGAGAACATTCTTGAACCTTCTATTTTATATTCTACGAGTGGATTTTTTTCTCCGTAACCGACTGTCCAGATTCCGTCTCTCAGCTGATCCATGGCAAGAAGGTGCTCTCTCCACTTATTATCTATTACCTGAAGAGAGATGAGTCTTTCAACTATTCTCATGTCCTCCTGGCCGTTTTTGTTTTCCTTCTCTCTGTATGCATTAACCAGTATACCCGTAATAGCCTCTGTGAAATCGTGATAGGCCATATTCATGGGATTTATCTTCTCATAGTCAATGTCTATCAGGAAAGTCTGCTTCAGCCAGTTTTTAATACCGTCAAGATCCCATTCTTCGGGGTGACGGAGGCCCATTGTGAAGAACTCCATTCTCTTGGCTATTACATCATTAAGGTAGCCCTTTATCTTGTGGGATATATCTGCTCCTTCAAGGATTTCATTTCTCTCCTTGTAGATGAATTCTCTCTGGGCATTCATAACATCATCGTATTCAAGGAGGTGTTTTCTTATCTCGAAGTTTCTTCCCTCTACACGTTTCTGAGCACTTGCTATGGCTTTGGATACCATGGGGCTTTCTATTTCCTGGCCTTCTTCCATGCCCAGTCTGTCCATTACCTTGCCTATCCGTTCTGAGCCGAATAGTCTCATCAGATCATCTCCAAGGGAAAGATAGAAACGGGATGATCCCGAATCTCCCTGTCTTCCTGAACGACCTCTAAGCTGATTGTCTATCCTTCTTGCCTCGTGTCTCTCTGTACCGAGAATATGGAGTCCGCCGGCCTCTACTACTGCGACGTGTTTTTTTATCCAATCCTGTCCTTTCTTAATAATGGCCAGGGCTTTGTTCTTATCCTGACCTTCCATTCTCTCTGCCATGGGTGCTGCCTTGTCGAAGTCAGATACCATTACCGTGAGTTTAAACTCTTCCCAGAGTTCAGTATTGTGTACCGGCTTATGAGATTCAAGATCATCCATGAAGGTTTTCCTTCCTCCCAGCACGATGTCTGTTCCCCGTCCTGCCATGTTGGTGGCTATAGTTACACTCCCGGGACTTCCGGCCTCTGCAACTATCTGCGCCTCTTTCTCATGGTATTTTGCATTGAGAACATTGTGAATTACGCCCTTTGATTTAAGAACATTTGACAATGCTTCTGATTTTTCAATTGAGATTGTGCCCACCAGTATAGGGCGTCCTTTGGCGCTGTATTCTTTTATTTCATCTGCGATTGCATTAAATTTTTCTCTTTCTGTTCTGTAAACCTTGTCGGGATTGTCTTTTCTGGCAAGAGGAACATTCGTCGGAATTACCGCAACATCGAGACCGTATATTTTTTTGAATTCCACTGATTCTGTTTCGGCAGTACCGGTCATGCCGGAGAGCTTGTTATACATTCTGAAGTAGTTCTGAAATGTAATAGATGCCAGTGTCTGACTTTCTCTCGCCACTGTGACGTTTTCCTTTGCCTCAAGAGCCTGGTGAAGTCCGTCTGAGAATCTTCTTCCCTGCATGAGACGGCCAGTAAACTCATCTACAATTACAACCTGACCGTCTGTGACTATGTAGTCAATATCCTTGTGAAAGACCGTGTGAGCCTTCAGCGCCTGATATATGTGGTGAATACTGTCTATGTGTTTATTGTCGTAGAGATTGTCGACTTTGAGAATCTTTTCTATGTGTTTTACACCTTCCTCTGTGAGAGTGGCATTCTTGTCTTTTTCAGTAACCTCGTAGTCGATGTCTTCTCTCAGCTGGGGAATTATTTTGTTTATCTGAATATATTTCTTAGTGGATTCCTCAATGGATCCTGAGATAATAAGAGGAGTCCGGGCCTCGTCAATGAGGATGGAGTCAACCTCATCCACAATACAGAAGTTCAGATCCCGCTGAACCTTCAGGCTCTTATGCTCAACCATATTATCTCTGAGATAGTCAAAGCCGAATTCATTATTGGTTCCGTAGGTGATGTCGCAGCCGTATGCTTTCTGTCTTTCTGGCGGATCCATGTAGTGCTGAACAACACCAACATCCAGTCCCAGGAATCTGTAGATAGGAGACATCCACTCCGCATCCCTCTTTGCCAGATAATCATTTACGGTAACTACGTGTACGCCTTTTCCGCTCAAAGCGTTAAGATATACAGGCAGAGTCGCAACGAGAGTCTTTCCTTCACCGGTTTTCATTTCAGATATCTGCCCGTTATGGAGGACTACACCGCCCATGAGCTGTACATCAAAATGCCTCATGCCCAGAGTTCTAATCGATGCCTCTCTTACAAGTGCAAATGCCTCAGGGAGCATGCTGTCCAGAGATTCCCCTCTGTCAAACCTTGATTTGAACTCGGCTGTTTTTGACAGCATCTGGTCATTGGAGAGCTTCTTTGTTGCCTCCTCGAGAGCGTTTATCCTGTCTGCGTAAGGCTGAAGTCTCTTTCTGTCCCTCTCGGGTTTAGTACCGAAAATTGTATTTAGTATTTTTTCTAACATGCCACTTCCTTTTTACTATATGTGATTTATGATTATTCAATTCTGTTAAGTGCAGTATTTGCAAGATTATGTAACATATTTATTGTTCATACTATTTTTTTCAAGAAAATAATTTCTTTTGGGAAGAATTCACTTAATTCTTTTCTGATTATAAAGATCTATTATTCTATCCTTCAGTATTTCTATTCCGCTGCTGTCCTTTGCTGAGCCGATAACTGCATCATGATACCTGTTTCTCACCTGATTGCCCCTGTGTTCATCCGCTATATCAGATTTGTTGAAGAACATTATGACAGGTTTTTCTGAAATTTCAAGTTCAGCCAGTTCATATTCGACTGTGTCGATATTTCTGTCAAGATCAACGGCATTGATGTCTATTACGTGAATGATGTAGTCCGAGTTTTCGATGTCCTCCAGTGTTGATCTGAAGGATTCACTGAGCTTTGCCGGAAGATTCTGTATGAAGCCCACTGTGTCTGTCAGAAGAGTCTTTATTTCCGGTGTAAGAAATACGCTTCTGGTATATGAGTCAAGAGTGGCAAAGAGCCTGTTTTCTACAAAGAGATCATCCTTTGCAAGCAGATTTATCAGCGTGGATTTACCCGCATTGGTGTAGCCCACAACTGCACCGAGAAACTGGCTGTTTCTTGCGCTCCTTGTCCGGCCTCTGTGCTCCTCATACTTCTTAAGCCTCTTGCTCAGCGTGTCAATTTTTCTGAGAATATGCCGCCGGTCTGTCTCAAGCATCTTCTCTCCGGGACCTCTTGTCCCTATACCGCCGCCGAGACGGGAAAGCACTCCGCCGAGCCCCTTTAGTCTGGGCAGGATGTACTTCAGCTGAGCCAGTTCAACCTGAATTTTGGATTCGGCGCTTCTTGCTCTTCTTGCGAATATATCCAGGATAATTTCATTTCTGCCTATCACTCTGCACTTAAGTGTATCCTCAAGGTTTCTGATCTGGGCAGGTCTTATATTGTTCAGATCAAAGACGATGAGTTTAATTCCCTTCTCTGCAATGATGTTTTGAAGAACCTCTACGTATCCTTTGCCAACGATATATGCAGGATGGAGTGCTTCGCGTTTCACCGTAATTTCATCAACAATCACCCCTCCTGCTGTTTTTACAAGGAGCTTTAATTCCTCCAGGGAATAGGAAACCTGCTCCTGTCTGCTCCCCGGGAGTCTAATTGCTATAAGCAGGGTTTTTTCATCTTTAGATGAGGCTATTCTGTTTACCGAAGCATCCATTTAGTATCTTCTGTTCCTCTTTTTATATGAGAGATTCATTTGATGAAATCTTATAGAGGAGTCAAGCCGGATAATCGGATAATTACTATTTTTTGAAGCTGATAAGAATTAAAATTCACCGTGATATTCTATTCGTACAATCCTGTTGGCCCTGTGGTCATCCTGGAGCACTACTGCAAATGTAAAGGCTATCTGATCAAAGTAATTGTATTTCATGCCGATGTTATAGAGCCATTCTCCGGGCCTGTCAAAATTCCAGTAGATCCTCTCAGTTTCAAGCTGGAACCGGAAAAAATCACCAAGGGGAATATCCAGAGATGCAAAGTAGGATGTGTTATCGGGCTCGTAACGGGGCTGTGTTGGAGTTCTAATCCCGACACTCAGGTACTGTTCGGAATCAAAGAGATAAATTGATCCGGTAAAGACCAGATAGGGACCGTATATCATCTCATTGAGTTCGTTCTGTTCATTTTCTTCAACTCCTTCATTGCCGATGTAGAAAGAGTCGTATCCTGCTGCCAGGGCAATAGGGAAAACATCCCATCCGTCGGTGAATTTGACTCTGGCAATTACTCCGGGAATATTGAACCGCGGATCTCCCATGCCTATGGCGCTCTGAATGTCGCAGGATACACCAAGGTAAAAGATGTCGTGAAGGCCCAGAAATGTTTTCACCTCCATGCCGCCGTCATCATATTCAAGGAGAGATACCTTGTAGGTGCCCCGGGCAATTGTGAATGCAGTGGGAGTGTCTATAACCACAGTCTGTTTCCCCTGTGAAAAAAGATGTACAGAGCAAACCAGCAGCAACAGACAGATAGAGCTTCTGAGAAAGAGTTTCATTTCAATACCATTTATTTATAGATGTTTATTATTTTATCGGTAGAATGTGGAAAATAATATATCTCATTTTGGAAAAGAGGTAAATCTGCTGCGTTATCAGTAGCTGTTCTGGAATTTAATAAGCTCTGAAATTCCACCGCTTGCCATATACAGCATGCTGTTCAGCTGGTCTACTGTGAATGTGGAGTTTTCTCCTGTCCCCTGTATTTCTATCAGTTCAGAATCTGAATTCATCACTACATTCAGATCCACCTGAGCTCTGGAATCTTCACTATAGTCAAGATCAAGAAGAAACTCATCGTCGACCATTCCTACTGAAATTGCCGCAATATTTGTCTTTAAAGGATTCTCGTTTATCAGTCCACGGTTAAGCATGCTCTGCACTGCCAGCTTCATTGCAAGGAAGCCTCCCGTTATTGAGGCAGTTCTCGTTCCTCCGTCTGCCTGTATGACGTCGCAGTCGACGTGAAGTGCATACCCCTGAATTTTTGACAGATCAATTCCTGCACGGAGGGATCTTCCTATGAGTCTCTGGATTTCAACCGATCTGCCGTCTCTCTTCCGGAACTCCCTGCCGGTTCTTCTTAATGTAGAATAGGGAAGCATTGTGTATTCTGCTGTCAGCCAGCCGGTATTTTTATTCTGTGCATGTTCAGGAACCTCTTCCGAGACATGGACTGCACATATTACTCTTGTGTTTCCTGAAGCAAAGAGGGCCGATCCGGCTGCGTTGGGGCAGAATCCGGGCTCAACTGTAACTTTTCTAATCGAAGAATTGGTCCTGCTTCGGGTCGTTTCTGAGTTCTTCATCAAGTTCCTCGTTTTTCTTTCTGAGATTCCTGATCTCTTTAAGGTCTTCAATTTTTTTGTCAATATTTTTGTGATATGGATTATAATCTTTAGTTATATCAAATTCATCCAGTGCCGAGTCTATATCATCTGCCACAAAGTGTTTAATTCCCTTTCTGTAGTGGCTCTGAGCCTTGAGTTTGTCCTCAACTGTTATTACTTTCGGTATGAGCTTAAAGGTTACACCGAAAGAGTATACAGGACCGAAGATGCCGTTATCCGAATAGGATGTGTCGATGCTGAATGCTACATCTTTTACTGCATAGTTGAAACCGAAGCCCATGGAGTATGTTCCTCCATCGTTAAATCTCCATCCGCACCTTAAATAGAGAAGTTCCAGATAATTGAATTCAAGGCCGGCGTTTACCCTGAAGCTCTCTTCAAAGAGATATGTAAAATCATAGAGATCTGATCCTGTTATCATATTCTCTGTTATGTCTATATTAAGCGACATCCACCCCGTAGGCATATAGGATGTTCCCAGCCTGATCATTCTCGGCAGTTCATCATCCTGGGCTTTTGTTCCGATGTTTAAAAGTGCAATTCCTACATGGAAATTTCTTATGGGGCTGTCAAAGGGAGAGTAAAGATAGAGTCCCTTGAGAATTCCAATATCCATTGCAAATGAACTGAGAAAGAGCGTGTCGATTTTTTGATATATATATTTAAAAGTCCCTCCAACGTATAGCGGACCAAGGTCGTAGCCGTAGCCGGAAGTGAAATTTCCGTTGTAAAACTGAACCTCCCCTGTTGTCTCTCCGTCAATATCTATCTTATCGAAGGGAGGTACCCAGAAAAAAGAGTTGGAAAGAGCAAATATTCCTCCATACATGGGTGTTCCAAAGTTTACATTTTCAAATCTGGAATCAAGAATCAATTCCTGATGGGTTACCGAAAGAACCGGAAAGCGTAATGTCGCAAGTCCTGCCGGGTTATAGTAGATAGAATTTATATCATTCAGGGCAGCAGTGAATGCCTCACCCATGGCAAGAGGCCTGCTTCCTATGCCTAGTTCCAGGAAATCAGCCCCGGAGGTGCCTATTGATCCTTCTGCGGACAGGAGAACCGGTGTCATGCATAAACATGCAGCAAACAGTATTGTAAATATTTTTTTATGCATTTCCCTTTTTAGCTCTTTTCATAGTTATCTCAGATTATAATAGCGAAGTTTTTAATGCAAGGATTTATTATTTCATCAATATATGAAAATTATCATATTAACTGAAATATTTCATCTGCAGATTCACATCTCTTGACTGATCTCTGTCTATAATTTGAATATCAACCAGGTCTTCTCCATAAACATTCATATGTGAAATTAGCCGGTAAATCTTATCTATATTTTGATCGGTGGTGGCAATGATTACCCTGTCTAGTGTTATTCTGAATATTAGAGAATCTTTCTCCATGGTGCTTCTTATCCTTGTAAGAAGATACTTGAGAATGAATATATTTTCCCTGGCTGATGAGTCTGAGAGACTGAGTATAAGGCATTTTATTTCAGTTTCAGGATCTGATTTAATGAAGAGATCTATAATCAGAAGGGTTTCTTCAAAACTGTAGTCGGCTATTTCAAAATTGATGCGGTTCTTCAGCCTGTAAATCGCCATGGGTATTGCCAGATTCCTCTTCAGACTGCCGGAGAGGTCCTTCACGGATATTGATTTATCGGATTCGACTGCTGCTATTAGAATGGGTGAAAGAAATCCGCTGATTCTATCTGTGCTCATTAGCTCGATTTTCTCTGTAAGCGGAGTATTTAATCCGGTAAGTTTAATCATATAGTATGATTCTACGGCATCAGTTAGGGACTCCGGATTAATAAATTTTTTTGACAGGAATGGATCGCTTTTTATTTGTTCTGCGCTTAAAAAAATTCCGTCAGGGCTTTCTGAAAGAGCTTTAAAAACAGGATCCTTTACACTGAAGATTACGTTAGTTTTTTTGAAGTCATCAAAATTTCCGATGTCGGCTGCATAAGCCGAATCATTTAACGAATACTTCATAACAGAATATGAATTTAATCCTGACTGGTTAATTCCTCTTAATATATAATCTTCAATATCATCGATATCATCGAATGTGTTGACATCCAGTTCAAAGGGGTTGTAGGAGGAAGAGTTTCTGCTCAGCTCTTCAATATGTTTCAGCCGGTATATCTCTTTTTCAAGATCGATAAGGATTTTGTTTTTTTTGGTAAAGTCAATATCACTACTGTCCTGTAACGGCTTGCCGGGATGACTTTCATTCTCAAATATCTGATTAACGAGAGAACTCAGTTCCTTGTTGAAAGTTTTTTCTCTGATTATATTCGGCCCGAACATATTTTCAGGAAGGCTCGTATCTGTAATGACTTCTTCAATATCTTTATGAATAATTCTGTCAAAATTATTATCGAGATCTTCAACTGAGACCCGGAGAAGCTCTGTGTTGCGAATCATAGTTGTTTCCAATGAAGACCTCCTATCCTATATAAGTTAACGGAATAGTTGCAGTATTACTTTACTTCACAATTTGATGTTCTATGTAAAATAATGATCTTCTGAAAGTATTGAAATAAAAAAAAATTCAAAAAATATTTTTTTTAAAAAATTTTGTTGACACAAATACGGTTAGTTTGGTATTCATCTTCTTGTCTTCAAGAAAACCTATTCCCCTGTAGCTCAGCTCGGTAGAGCAGTTGACTGTTAATCAATTTGTCGTAGGTTCGAATCCTACCGGGGGAGCATCTGAG
>CAYNFB010000009.1:0-7771 GCA_964396355.1 uncultured Leptospirales bacterium
CGCAGCTCACGCATCCACGCATCGTACTGGGCATCGGAGATCATATTCTTTTTGAAATTGACATTTTATTTTTATAATCACTTTTTCTGTTTTGAAACCGCAAACCGGACGGTACGTATTTTTTTATGTTTCATATATTTGTCAATTTAATTATCCATGACGGGATGAAATGGTGGTTTTATTTCAATAGGTTTGGCAAGATCCTGTTTTTAAACATTCCCCGGAAGCGAGCCATGTATAATATGATTGTGCTCCGCTGTATTATATTGCTGTAAAGTGTTTTTCAACTGAAATTTTTAAACTTTTTTTAATGTGCAGTTAAAGTTTTCATTATGCCTGATGTTAAGAGAAGAGAGTCTAATTTTTAGGGTCAGTTATTTTTTAAGGTGATAATCTTTGTTTTAAGTAAAAAATTAAAGGTTAGCGACTTGAGTTTTTTAGAAAAAAGATGGATTTCCCGAGAGCGGGTCTGTTTTTCAGGAAAATCCGGTCTCTGTTTATCTGTCCATATGCAGTAAATTGAATAAAAAAACTAAATTTTTGTAGATTTATATAATGAAAAATTTTATTAGGTACTATAATTATTGAGTGTACGTTATGCCGGAGTGTCTGCGGCGGGTTCTATCTTGATAATTGAAAAAAAATGTAAAGCCGGTTTGTATTGTCGGCAGAGAATATGAGCATAAACCGTTTACACAGACATATGCGGTGGTTCATGGAAAATTCAGCGGCCGGTTTTACTTTAAATTAATAATATCTTAAAATTTTAAGAGAGGTTTTCTATGGATCTTATAGTTGATTCCCGTGATCAGAAATTTGTACTTTATGAAATGCTTGGAGTTCAGGAACTCCTTGAAACCGAAAAATACGGTGATTTTGACCTGGAGATGTTTGACATGACTCTCGATCTGACTAAACAGATCTGTGAAGAGCATGTACTCGGATGCTATCAGGAAGTTGATTCAGAGGGCGGAGCACAATTTGATAACGGCAAGGTAACCATTCCTAAGCAGTATCACAATGTTCACAAGGTAATGAATGAGTCTGGTCTTTTTCTGATGAATATTGATCCCGAGTCCGGCGGACAGGGTATGCCTTACGTCGTAAGTCTTGCAGCAACAGAATACTATGCATTCCATATGGGATTCATGCTCTATCCTGAAGCAACAGTGGGAGCTGCTCACCTGATGGATGTTTTCGGCCCAGATGAGCAAAAAGAGAAGTATATGCACAAGATGTACGAACAGGAGTGGGGCGGAACAATGGGACTCACAGAGCCGGATGCTGGTTCTGATGTTGGTGCTCTTAAAACAAAAGCTATTAAACAGGCTGACGGAACTTATAAAATTACAGGTCAGAAAATATTTATAACAAGCGGTGAAAATGATCTCTTCGAGAATATGGTACACCCTGTACTTGCCAGACTCGAGGGCGATCCTTCAGGAACTAAAGGAATTTCTATTTTCCTCGTACCTAAATACAGAGTTAATGATGACGGTTCTATGGGTGAGTTCAATGACGTTACATGTACCGGTATTGAACACAAGATGGGGCTCAAAGGAAGTGCAACATGTTCACTGAGCTTCGGTGACAATAACGACTGCGTTGGATACCTTCTCGGAGAAGAGAGAAAGGGTATGAAGATTATGTTCCAGATGATGAATGAAGCACGTATCGGAATGGGGCTTCAGGGTGCAAGTACTGCATCAGTTTCTTACCTCCACGCACTCCAGTATTGTAAAGAGAGAGTTCAGGGAACAAACATCAAGGATATGATGAATCCTGATGCTAAGAGTGTTCCGATTATACAGCATCCTGACGTAAGAAGAATGCTTATGTTTATGAAAACTCACACAGAGGGTCTGAGAGCTCTTGTATATCTTTGCGGCCTCAGCCTTGATAAGGCGCATGCTAGTTCAGGTGAAGAAGTTGATAAGTGGATGGGTATTGCAGACTTCCTTATTCCTGTATGTAAAGCATACGGAACAGATATGGGATTTAAAGTAACAGAACTCGGAATTCAGTGCTTCGGTGGTTACGGATACTGTAATGACTACCCAATGCATCAGTTCATGAGAGACCTGAAGATTGCATCTCTCTATGAGGGAACAAACGGAATCCAGGCTCTTGACCTTGTTGGACGAAAACTCGGCGCCAAAAAAGGTCAGGTTTTCATGAATTATCTCGCAGAAATGAACAAGACAGTTGAGACATATAAAGGTGATGCAAGAATCGCTGATATGGCCAAAGATGTTAAGGAATATATCGATGTAATGGCCCAGACAGGAATGTTCTTTGCAGGATGCAGCAAAGAAGGCAAGTTCATGGTTCCAATTACAAATGCTTATCCTTTCCTCAACATGGTAGGATGCATCTCTCTTGCATGGCTGCACCTCTGGATGGCTGGTGTTGCTCAGCAGAAGCTTGATGAGATCTACAAAGCTAAGGGAATAACTGATGACAAGAAAGCAATGAAAGCTCTTGCCGGTGAAGATAAGGAAGTTGCTTATTATCAGGGTAAGGTATTCGGTGCTGAATACTACATCAAAAATGTTCTTCCTACTGCAAAATCATATGCAGAAGCTGTTAAGAAAGAAGATATGTCACTAATGAAGATTCACGATGCAAGTTTCGCATGCGGTGAAAATCTGTAATAGCTGTTATTAAACTGACTATAATGGAGGATGCCTTTGCGGGCATCCTCTTTTTTGTTTGCTGCGAATTCTGATGACCGCCAAAGAGTTGTTTCCCGTATAATTTTATTGTACAAATTTAGTTTTTTTAACAATTTCTTCAATAAAGTAAATTAATATTGACATTCGTTCATGAATGAACGTATATCGTTTTGAAGTTATTTCTGAATTGCACAAGTACTGAAATAAAAAACGGCGTTGTCCCTCGGGATTTGCGATACAGCTGAGAAAGAAAAGAATGTCCTCCCGGTGAATGACTCTCAGGGAGAAATATCAATAAGTGATTCAACTGATGTTTGAAAAATTTTCAAAACACACACTTGGAAAGAACCTGATCATGTTCTGAAATGCTCATTTTGTGAATACTTTTTGTATTAAAAAATATAAAGTTTTTAGAAAAGGAGAGTTATGAAAACAAAACGGTCTCAATTAACAGGCGTTGTTCTTGGTCTCATGCTGCTGGTTTTTGGTTGTTTAATGCCCGTATTCGGTATGGGAGGTCATTATACTCCGGGTGAAGGACTTAAAGTTGCATCATTTCCGCCACCGGGTGCTTATTATCGTCAGTATAATAATTTTTATGAGGCAGATGCCCTGAATGATGCGGATGGGAACAAGATAGACAATGATCTGGACCTGACAGTTCTTGCCCAGGCTCACCGATTCATTTATATTTCCGATATCAAAATTCTCGGAGGAAATTGGGGGATGAATCTCATTATTCCTGTTGTGGCTGGTGAAATTGCACTCACACCTGTACCAGGTGTCGACGTAGCAGGTTCAAATATCGGTCTTGGAGATATATTAGTTGAGCCTTTAGCTGTGGGCTGGCACGGAAAACGATGGGACTATACTGCGGGGCTTGCATTGACTCTTCCTACAGGTAAATGTGATGAGGATGATGCTTTCCAGGTTGGTAAAGGATATTACAGCGGAATGTTAACCACAGGAGGTACTGTTTACCTTGATGAGGCCCGATCCTGGACTCTGTCTGTACTGACAAGAACCCTGAAGTACACTGAGCAGAAAGACACTGAGATTACACCGGGATGGGAATTTATTGCAGACTGGGGATTTGGCAAAGAACTTCCCGTGTCTCAAAAGGTAATTCTTGGAGCAGGTGTCTGCGGGTACGGATACTGGCAGATAACAGAGGACAGCGGTACAGGCGCTTCCAGCGACAAGGGTGAGGTTTATGCTGCTGGTGCAGAGATTAATCTTGCTTATATACCTACTTTCATGCAGGTCAGCCTTAGGATGCTTAAGGAATTCGGTGCTAAGGACGAAGCCGAGGGTTCAAAAGTGGTATTAACCATTTCCAATGCATTCTAACAGATTCTGATGTCCTGTTCAGCGGTTTCCCGTCATTGTTTACCTTCGTGAAGCCGTTGAGCCGAAAATTGCAGACACGCTTTGTTAAATAAGAAGCGTGTAAGCGATAACTTTTAACAATACACCTCCTTATACGGAGAACATTCCTGAAAAACAATCAGTCAGCCTTCATATTGAGGGCTGATTTGAATTCCTGCAGACTGCTTTGCACAATTACTTGTTATGCATTTTTTAGTGAAACCTTTGGCTATCTCTTCTGCAGGGTTTATCGCCTTCCTGGAGTATTTGTTCTCAACTCACCAGGGAAATCTGACAGAAACATTGAAAGAACTCTTCAGATTAATGAAACCGACAACCATGAACTGCAGTTTGAGTTTATTCCGAAGGCCTTCACCTATGGTTGCGTAACCGTTCATACCGCCGATTTTAGAATTTATTTTATTTTGATCAATTATTCTCTGATTCTGAAGTTTCCATGTTTTGAAACCGGCAGCGGCCAATGATTTTGCGGTAGCCCTGTTGTCTTTCCGGGTGATCGTGTCTGCACCTTTTTGACAAGTTCTTGCTGATTTAAATTTTTTTAGCAGCTAAACAAATTTTTAGTAAAAATCTTGACATCTGTGACGATAGATATACTATACGTTTATGTAGTTCAGCGGCGGCGTTATTTTTTAAATAATAATTGTTGAAATACGCAGGCCTCTTAATTATGGGTATAAGCAAAAAAATAATATTTTTAAAAAATACTGAAATTAATCTCCCGGCATACGTATAGAGGGTAGAGTAAAGTTATAATCAGTTTAAGGAGATAATATGTCAGCTCAAAAAGAACTTAATGTGAAGAATCAGGCCATTGATTCGGCAATGATGCAGATCGAGAAGCAGTTTGGTAAGGGATCAATTATGCGTCTTGGTGATAATTCAGCAGATACTCAGATTCCGGCAATTTCTACAGGATCACTGGAGCTGGATGTCGCTCTTGGAGTTGGCGGCGTGCCGAAGGGCAGAGTCGTTGAAATCTACGGGCCGGAATCATCAGGCAAGACCACTCTTACTCTTCATATTATATCTGAGGCGCAGAAGACAGGCGGAACTGCCGCATTTATTGATGCAGAACATGCCCTTGATCCGGGCTATGCTGCAAAACTTGGAGTACAAACCGATGATCTGCTGGTCTCTCAGCCTGATACGGGTGAAGAGGCGCTTGAAATTGTTGAAGCTCTGGTAAGATCAGGCGCTGTTGACATTATAGTCATAGACTCTGTTGCTGCGCTTGTGCCCAAGGCGGAAATTGATGGAGATATGGGTGATTCGCATATGGGTCTTCAGGCAAGGCTTATGAGTCAGGCTCTGAGAAAACTCACCGGTGTAATTGCAAAGTCAAATACATGTGTTATCTTTATAAACCAGATCCGGATGAAAATCGGTGTAATGTTCGGCTCTCCTGAGACTACCACGGGCGGAAATGCTCTCAAATTCTACTCTTCAGTGAGACTTGACATCAGACGAATAGAGACATTAAAATCCGGAGATGAGCCAGTTGGTAACCGTGTGAGAGTTAAGGTGGTCAAGAATAAGGTTGCACCTCCGTTTAAGCAGGCCGAGTTTGACATAATGTATAATTCTGGAATATCCAGAGAGGGCGGAGTGCTTGATCTTGGCGTGAAGCATGAAATTATAAATAAGGCAGGCACCTGGTATTCCTATAAAGAGGATAGAATAGGTCAGGGAAGAGAAAATGTTAAGAACTATCTGAGAAATAATCCCGCAATGGCAGATGATATAGAGAAACAGATCAAAATAACAACCGGACTTACACGGGAAGAGCCTTCGAAGAAAGAGCCTGAAGAAAAAAGTGCACCAAAGGACGATAAAGCTGTAATAGAAAATAAAGATTGATCTTTAAGTAAAAAATATCTACTCTGGTTAAATGAATGGTGCAATCAGACTAAAGAGTAAAGATGACATAAGAAGAATCGGTGAATGCGGACGGATTATTCACGATATTTTTCTTGAAATACGAGGAATGGAGCTTGCAGGTATGACTACCTGGGAGCTCGATTCCTATATTGATGACTATATCCTAAGACATAAGGCAAGACCCGCTTTTAAGACAGTCCGTGGCTACGGCTTTTCCTCTTGTATTTCCGTGAATAGTGTAGCCTCCCACGGAATGCCCTCAAAGAAAATTATTATAAAATCAGGCGATATTGTGAAAGTCGACACAGGAACTGTGATGAACGGTTATTTTGCTGATTCCTGTTCAACATTTACAGTAGGTTCTGTTCCTGACAGTACAAGGCGGCTTATCAATGGTGCATTTAAGGCTATGTGTAGTGGAATTTCGGAAATGTATCCAGGAAAGTATATTGGAGATATCGGTTTTGCAGTTGAAACCTGTGTGCACAGCCTGGGTTACTCCGTTGTGAAAAATTTTACAGGCCACGGCGTGGGTTTTTCTCTTCATGAGCCGCCCATTGTTCCCTGCTATGGGGAAAAGGGGAAGGGGCATCAGCTGAGAGAAGGCATGGTTATGACAGTTGAACCCATTGTCAATGAGGGCAGTGCAGAACTAATTGTGCAGAACGACGGCTGGACATCTGTAACCTCAGACGGCAGACTTTCCGCACAGTTTGAACATTCAATCGCTATTACTGAAGACGGGCCTGTTATTCTCACCTCGGGACGTTAGTGCATCAGCACTTCTCATGAATTCTTTCGTTTCTTATTGACTGTTCAGGCATATCTTACTAATTCTGTACTTATTAATCTTACTGGAAGGTTTAATGGACAAGAAAAAGTTGAAAGATGTGCAGTCTGAGCCTGATTTCAGGAAAATATCTATAAATAAGGTCGGAGTAAAGGATATCCGGTATCCAGTTGTTGTAATGGACAGGGATGCAGGCAGGCAACATACGGTTGCAAAGGTGAATATGTACGTTAATCTCCCTCATCACTTCAGGGGTACGCATATGAGCAGATTTATTGAAGTGCTTAATAAACACAGAAACGGTATTGATACCAGAAATGTGAGGCAGATCCTCCATGATATGGAGCAGCAGCTGGATGCTGAGAAAGCCTATTTTGAAATAGAATTCCCTTACTTTATTACTAAAGCAGCACCTGTTTCGGGTGAAAAGGCTAAAATGGAATATACCTGCAGACTCCTTGCTGTCTCTGATGAGGATTGCTATCTTCTCGAGGTGAGAGTTCCCGTTCTCTCTCTCTGTCCGTGTTCAAAGGAAATAAGTGATCACGGGGCACATAATCAGAGATCGATTATAACTGTTCAGATAAAGGCCAGGGACAGGATCTGGATAGAAGATCTGATCGCTTTAGCCGAGTCCTCTGCAAGTTCCGATATATACTCCATTCTCAAGCGGGAGGATGAAAAATATATAACAGAAAAATCTTATGAAAATCCCATGTTCGTTGAGGATATCGTCAGAAGCGCAGCCGAGAAGCTTATAAAGACCGAAGGCATCCTCTGGTTTTCAGTTGAATCAGAAAATATGGAATCTATCCATAATCACTCGGCATATGCTCAGATTTCAATGAATCTTGATGGCGCGGAGGCACGAAATGACTAAATTCAGACAGAAACGAGCAATTATCTTCATTATATGTATTATTCCACTGTTGTTTCTTTCATCATGCAGAAGAGATTCCGATGTACTTGTCCATATGAAGAGTATGGATATCACCAGGGGCGAGTTTTACAGCTGGATTCAAGGCAAGGGGCTGCC
>CAYNFB010000009.1:7798-16410 GCA_964396355.1 uncultured Leptospirales bacterium
AGATATCTGAAGAATCTTGCCGTTGAACTTCTTACATCAGAGCGCGCCCGCAGGGACGGTTTTGAAAGCGGCGGGTATTATGTGAAACTAAGAAAACTGGTTTACCGGAATCTTCTTGCTTCTCATTTTTCCGAAGTCTTCAGAAAGTCCGCATCTTTTAATGAGAAATGTGCTGATATAAGTATAATAAGAATAAATATCAATACACCCCGAAAATCCCGGGGGCCGGTTCGTATTTCCGGTGATATGTTTAAACAGAAAGAGCATTACCTGGCAAACACCGTACTTCCTCTTTTAAAGAAAGGGGAGGATTTTGAAGCGGTGGCGCGTAAGTTTTCTGATGACCCCTCCGCAAAGAAAGGCGGTCATGTGGGTTTTATTACAGGTAATATGATGGGAAGTCAGGTGTCCGGAGCAGTAAATAATCTGACAGCCGGAAAGTACACGACTGCTCCTCTTCGGCTGAGAAATTCACTATATATAATAAAAGTCAATAAATGGGTTCAAATCAATAACGGAAATTTTGATTCAATTGTAAAAGACGATAAAAACGCAAAGAGTCTGAAACGTTATATTTCCGGGTTGAAGCTCCGTGCTCTTGAGAAGCAGTTGAGGGAGGACGGGGAAGTTGTTTCTAATATAGGGAGGGTCTCATTCCGTAAACCTCATGCTCTGCTCTTCTCGATTAAAGGCAGCGAATTCAGGGTGCGCGATCTTGATGATATTCTCAATTTATTCTACGAGCTGAAATTCGGGTCAAAACCCCTCAAATCGCTTCCGGAGATGAAGAAGAGAAGGACTACAGAGAAAATTCTGTCTGAAAGGCTATTCGCTCTTGAGGCAGAGAAACGCGGAATAGACAATTCGGCTGAATTTAAGGAAAAATGGAAGTATGTTGAGAGAGCCGCTCTCTCGGGCACCTATAAATTCAGAACTATTTCGTTAAAGATAAAAATCCCAGAAAAGGATGTGGAGAGCAGCTACAGGGCTGCCCTTGAAAAACGCGCCAAAGCTAAGAACAGCAGAAATCTCCACAAAATAGAAAAAACGGATATAGCGCGAAGCCTATTTGTAAAAAAGCTTTCGTCAATGAGAAAGCAGTGGGACAGCGGGCTGCTCGCCGGTGAAGGCTATCGGATTGATGAGGATAAGTTAGCCGGAAAATAGCCTTTAGTTGATTGTTTCTGTATTTGCCTGTGCGGGGTCGCTGGTTATAAAAACGTTCTGCTCTCCTTCAATGGAGAGATCTTTAATCGGATTTATGTCAAGCCCCAGTTCTTTTGCTGATTCCAGGTAGAAGTTTATTACCTTTCTTATTCTCCTGACTGCTTCGTTTTTGTCTGAGCCGTAGCAGTTTATATCCAGTTCCGGGCAGTTCGCTATGTACTCACTGCCGTTATCTATTAGCTTTATCGAAATGTCCATTTGAAATTACCCGTTTATCCTTTCTAACTCTTTGTACTTATTGTTTATCGTCAGTGTTTAAAAAAAGCATTAGCTCAACGAAAAGTCAGAGGCCAATTAATTTTAATTTTATTATATAATTGTTTCAATATTTTGATCTACTTCCTTTTTCTTGACAAGACGCGTGAATAGATTAAATTACAGTAAATTAAGGAGATTTAAATTGGGAAATAAAAAGGGTGATTCCCGTGTCGTCTTTGCTCACATCACTATTGGAATACAGCTTGCTATAACTATGGTGATTTTTGTCATAGGCGGGAATAAGCTGGATGTACACTATGATACATCTCCTCTTTTCCTTATTATCGGGACAGTTTTCGGAATGGGAATAGGTTTCTACCACCTGCTGAAGGATTTGCAGGAGCCTGAGAAAAAGAAAGAAGATGATGAGGACATAAAAAAAAGAGAAAGTGTTAAGTGGAATCGATGATAATGTTCTAAAAGAGCAATGGAGGTAATGTTTTTTTTAAAAAAAGTATTTTTTTAAAAAAAAAGATTTACAAACGAATTACATTTGTTTAATATATGTATGTAAAAAAATGAGCATTGTAAAAAAAATAAAAATAAAGATGCTTATTTAAAAAAAATATAGAATTTAAAATTTTTGCTTGTCCGGTTTTGCTTTATAATTTATTAAATAAAGACAGTTTGTGAATTGCAAGTATATTTGTGTCTTGTGACGTGAATAAATATATACTCAACATGAGGTTGGATCCGTATGATTCGTTTTGCTCAGTTTATTAATTCATTTGTTACGTCCTCAAGTCAACATGCCTGTGCTGATGAATCGATGTATGATATCGTTGTCGGGCACGTTACGGATCATCCATTTGTCTATCATGTCAGTTCTCATGGTATATCTGACTGGTTCGGTAATTTAATTTTTAAAATCAATACATTGCTGGGATTCCAGGTGCCTCATTCTGAATCCGTTACCAAGTGTATGCATGGTCACTCTGTAGAGATTTTAGAAGCGGAACCAAATATGATTTTTGGTCTCTTCGATATGAGAATTACCAAATGGGTGCTAATGTTGTGGCTCGCAATGCTCTTGTGTGCTATTGTCTTTATCCCTCTTGCAAGAAAAATTAAAAAGGCCCCTATGGGTTCTAAGTCAAGATGGGTAAATATGTGGGAAGCCCTTATCGGGTTTGTCCATGATGACATTGTTGAACCGAATTTCGATCACGGTTATGCGAAAAAGGCAATGCCATATTTCTGCAGTGTTTTCTTCTTTATTTTGTTCGCCAACTATATTGGTCTTGTTCCAGGAATGGCTACATCTACCGGTAACCTCGCTGTTACGGCGGGACTTGCCATCTTTACTCTTCTTGCCATAATTGGCGTAGGAGTAGTTAAGCAGGGGCCTCTCTGGATATTTTCCGGAATAGTGCCTAGCGGAGTTCCGTTTCTTATGTATTTTCTTTTGTGGCCAATTGAGTTGATGGGGCTTCTGATTAAGCCTTTTGCTCTCACTGTCCGTCTTTTTGCAAATATGACGGCTGGACATATTGTAATCATTATTTTTATCTATCTGGTTATGATGTTCCAGAGCTATTCAGTAGGAGTCGGTTCAGTTGCATTATCGCTGGTTATTTATCTGCTTGAACTGCTTGTCGCATTTATTCAGGCTTATATCTTTGCATCATTGTCGGCGATGTTTATAGGCGCATCAATGCATTCTCACTAATCTGATATATGTGTTAAAAAAAGGGTTTACTTAATTAAGATTGTATAAGCTAATAAAAAAGATTTATCAAAAAAAAGCATTTAATTTTCAGGAGGAATTTGATGGAATATTTAGGAATGTCTTACATGGGAGCAGGTTTAGGAGCAGGTCTTGTAGTACTCGGTGCAGCTCTTGGAATCGGAAGACTCGCAGGTAGCGCTCTTGAGGGAATGGCTCGTCAGCCGGAAGTAAGTGGTGACCTAAGAACAGCGATGATTATTGCTGCTGCTCTGATAGAAGGTTTTACTTTCTTTGCTCTTGTTGTTACTTTTATGCTGGCAACACAAGCACCCAAAGTAGCTCCCGCAGCTGCTGTAGCTCCTGCAGCTGTAGAAACTAAGTAATTTATAACTGATCTGTAAATTAACGGTTGATCGGTAACAATTATGGAAGTAATACAGGAAGGTTTGCTTAAGGTTTCTCCGGGGCTGTTGCTGTGGACAATAATAACATTTATTGTGTTGTTACTGATCCTATGGAAGGCAGCCTGGAAGCCTGTTATTGAGGCATTGGATGCCAGGGCAGAGAAGGTTCGCAGTGACATTGAAAATGCTGATAGATCCAGACAGGATGCTGAAAAGCTTCTGGCTCAGCATAAGACAATGATGGACAATGCCAAAACTGAAGCCGCTAAGATTATATCTGACGGCAGAGTTGAGGCGGATAAGATGAAAAATGAGATCATCGAAAAGGCCAGCGCAAATGCCAAAGACTTATCTGAAAGAGCGAGAAAAGAAATCAATCTTGCCAAGGATAAGGCTTTGGGGGAAATTAAGGCCGAGGTTGTTACTCTTTCAACGGAGATAGCTGCAAAAATAATAAATAAGAACCTTAATCCTGATGATCAAAAATCTCTTGTAGAAGAGACTCTTAATAAAGTTGAGACAGTTCAGTAATCTGAACTGTCTCAATAAAAAAAGAAAGAAGGGTAATTAAAGTGGCTGTAAATGATGTAGCTCGTGTATACGCGAATTCAATTTTTGATATAGCAACAGAAAAAGGTGTCCTCCCTCAGGTTGAAGAAGAACTACTTGCTCTTTCTGAAGTTTTTACTGAGGAAGACGATTTTAGAAGTTATCTGAATACTCCCGGGATAACCAATGAATCTAAAAAGGAATTTATAACGAAAGTCTTTGCAGGGACTATGTCTGAATATATAGTAAATTTATTGAAATTATTAATTGATAATGGCCGGCAGTCAGTCATCAGTGATATTTATGAAGCCTTTGTTGAATTGAATGATGCAGCGAATAACAGGCAAAGAGTTACAGTTGTAACACAAACTACCCTTGATGATTCTTTGCTTGATAAAATCAGGTCTGATATCGGCTCTAAAACCGGTAAGGAGATTATTCTAACCGAAGAAGTTGATCAATCAATTCTTGGCGGGATTATCATTAAAATTGGTGACCTTGTTATTGATGGATCTTTATCAAAGGGATTGAAGAATATAAGACGTAATTTATTAAATAGTAAAGTCAGGAGCGAAATGGCTTATGAAGATTAAAACTGAAGAAATCAAATCGATTATAAAGAAGGAAATCGAAGGATATAAATCAGAACTTGATATTAGTGAAGTTGGATCAGTTATTCAGGTTGGTGACGGTATTGCCAGAATTCACGGTTTAAGTAATGCAATGTCCGGCGAGATGCTTGAATTCGAAAACGGAATTCAGGGCATGGTTCTTAATCTCGAAGAAGATTCTATCGGTGCTGCAATTCTGGGTGATTTTCTTGAAATCCAGGAAGGGGATAGTGTAAAAAGGCTTAATCGGGTACTTGCTGTTCCTGCCGGAGAAGGACTTCTTGGACGAGTTGTAACTCCTCTTGGTGAACCGATTGACGGAAAAGGACCTATTGTTTCTGATAAATTCAGACCTGTAGAATTTGTTGCACCGGGTATTGCCGCAAGACAGCCTGTTGGAGAACCTCTGCAGACTGGTATTAAGTCTATTGATGCGATGACTCCTATCGGCCGGGGCCAGAGAGAGCTCATCATCGGAGACAGAAAAACAGGTAAAACTGCAATAGCTATAGATACAATTATTAACCAGAAAGGCAAGGGCGTTATTTGTGTTTACGTCGCTATCGGCCAGAAGGGTTCAACCGTAGCAAGTGTTGTGGAAAAACTCGAAGAACACGGCGCAATGGATTATACAATCATTGTTGTAGCCGGAGCATCATCACCGGCGCCTCTTCAGTACATAGCTCCTTATGCGGGTTGTGCCATGGCGGAATATTTTATGTATGAGAAGGGCGGTCATACACTTTGTGTTTATGATGACCTTACTAAACAGGCGAATTCCTATAGAGAACTTTCTCTTCTTCTTAGAAGACCTCCGGGACGAGAAGCTTATCCTGGTGATATTTTCTACTGCCACTCCAGACTTCTTGAAAGAGCCGCAAAACTTTCAGATGAGCTCGGAGGAGGAAGCCTTACTGCACTTCCGATAATTGAGACTCAGGAAGGAGAAGTTTCAGCATATATTCCAACAAATGTAATTTCTATTACAGACGGTCAGATTTATCTTCTGCCTAACCTTTTCGCATCGGGAGTCCGTCCTGCTGTTGATGTTGGTATTTCGGTTTCCAGGGTTGGTGGTGCTGCACAGATTAAGGCTATGAAGAAATATGCCGGTTCTCTGAGACTCGATCTTGCTCAGTTCCGTGAGCTTGAAGCTTTTGCTCAAATGGGAACAGAACTTGATCCTGCTACACAAAAACAGCTGGACCGTGGTTTGAGGCTTGTTGAAGTTTTAAAGCAGGGACAATATGTTCCAATGGAAGCTGCTGAACAGGTTACTATAATATATGCGAGTACTCAGGGATTTATCGACAAAGTGCCGGTTGAAAAAGTTAAGGATTTTGAAGCGAAATTTATGCGACATCTGCATGATTCTCATCAGAATGTCATAGATGAAATAACTGATACCGGACAACTCAAGAATATTGATGAACTATCTAAGATTATTTCTGAGTATGTAGAAAAATACCTGGAAAGTATTAAATAAAAAATTGAGGATTGAGTTGTGGCTAATCAAAGGGATATTAAACGTAGAATAAAATCTGTCACCAATACCAAGAAGATTACCAGCACTATGGAGATGGTCGCCACTGCAAAAATGAAGAAAATGCAGATGCGGCTCAATCAGTCAAAACCATATGAAGAAAAGGTAAATGAGATAATTTCTAACTTGATGGCTGCCGGTTTTTCAGATTTCCAGCATCCTCTATTTAATGAAGTTGCACAGCCTTCAAGAAGTCTTCTTTTACAAATTTCAGGAAACAGAGGACTGTGCGGCAGTTTTAACTCAAGGGTGATCGATCACAGTCTTGAGTTTAAAGAGCAGCTTGAATCCGAGGGGAAGGAAGTACTTCTTCACGTGGTAGGCAAGAAGGCTAACAGCTTTTATAGCTTTGCTCAGACTCCGGTTTTTAAGTCCGAAGAGAATCTTGAGGATAAGTTTACATTTGACGATGCCACAAGAATTGGTAATGAACTGACACGTCTTTTTATGAATGCTGAAATACACGAGGTTTATGTTTCATATACCAAAGTAATATCTTCTGCAAACCAGAAGCCTGCGATAATAAAACTTCTTCCAATTTCGCCTGAAGTTGAGATTGACCAGGATATTTTACCAAATGCCAGAATGGATTATATTTTTGAGCCTAATCCGGTTGAGATATTTTCCTATATTCTGCCGCTTTATCTGAAGGTTAAGCTTTATACATGTTTTCTGGAATCTTCATATTCCGAGCAGTTTGCACGCCGCGTTGCAATGAAAAATGCGACTGACGCAGCCAGGGATATGATTTCTGAACTTCAGGTTTCCTATAACAGGGCAAGACAGGATAAGATTACAACAGAAATTACAGAAATTGTTGGGGGAGCAGCAGCTCTCGAATAATAGAAGGTTAATAGAAATTAACGTAATTTAAGGAGTAGATTTATGAGTGAAAATATTGGGAAAGTTGTACAGGTAATCGGGTCTACCCTGGATGCTAAGTTCCCGGAAGGAAAGTTACCTGCAATTTATAACGCTGTTGTTGTTGAAACCGAAGTAAATGGTGAAAAAGTAAAACTCGTATGTGAGGTTCAGCAGCATTTAGGCGGAAATACAGTCAGAGCAGTTGCGCTGGCATCAACAGATGGTCTGAAACGCGGCGATATTGCTGTTGATACAGGATCTCCTATTACAGTACCTGTTGGAGAGGAAACTCTGGGAAGAATTTTTAATCTTCTGGGAGAGACTGTTGATAACAAGGGACCGGTTGTAGCAAAAGAGAGAAGGCCTATTCACCAGGATCCTCCTGCTTTTGAACAGCTTGAGCCGAAGTCTGAGCAGTTTGAGACTGGAATCAAGGTAATTGATCTTCTGGCTCCTTACATTAAAGGTGGTAAAACCGGACTATTCGGTGGAGCCGGAGTTGGAAAGACTGTAATTATCATGGAACTGATCAATAATGTTGCGCAGCAGCATGGTGGTTTTTCAGTTTTTGCCGGTGTTGGAGAGAGAACCAGAGAAGGAAATGACCTCTGGCTTGAAATGACCGAATCCGGTGTAATCAACAAGACCGCTCTCTGCTATGGTCAGATGAATGAACCGCCGGGAGCACGTCTTAGAGTTGCACTCTCAGCTCTTACTATGTGTGAGTACTTTAGAGATATGTCAGGAAGTGACGTACTTCTTTTTATTGATAATATATTCAGATTTTCTCAGGCTGGTTCTGAGGTATCCGCTCTGCTGGGTCGTATGCCGTCAGCTGTTGGTTATCAGCCTACACTTGCCTCAGAGATGGGTAAACTTCAGGAACGAATTACATCCACAAAGAGCGGATCAATTACTTCTGTTCAGGCTATCTACGTACCTGCTGATGACCTGACAGACCCTGCTCCTGCAACAGCATTTATTCACCTTGATGCCCAGACAGTACTTTCCAGGCAGATAGCTGAAAAGGGTATATATCCGGCTGTTGATCCTATTGAATCATCATCAAGGCTTCTTGCTGTTGAGGCTGTAGGTCAGGAACACTACGATGTTGCAATGGAGGTTAAGAGAATACTCCAGAGATATAAAGACCTTCAGGATATTATTGCAATTCTCGGCATGGATGAACTTGCTGAAGAGGATAAGCTTCTGGTTCAGAGAGCGAGGAAAATCGAGAGATTTCTTTCTCAGCCTTTCTTTGTTGCAGAGGTCTTTACCGGTGCTCCCGGAAAATATGTTAAACTAGAAGATACAATCAGCAGTTTGAAGGCTCTCATTGCCGGAGATTATGACTCTCTTCCTGAACCGACTGATAGAGTTGTTGCTAGTTTAACAATGCTTATCAGCAAAGATGAAAATAAAGAACAACAGGAAAATATCTTATCTAAGTTAGTTGATTATTACAACAACTATGTTAATGAAAAGGC
>CAYNFB010000009.1:16420-29982 GCA_964396355.1 uncultured Leptospirales bacterium
TCGCAATCCACAGTATGCACAGCTGTTCCGGCAATAGCTGGAAAACTCGATGATATTCCTGAACAGGCATTTTATATGGTTGGATCTATTGAAGAGGCCATTGAAAAAGCTAAAAAGCTTGCAGGAAACTGATAATGGAAAGGGTAATAAGTTGCAGCATATTAACGCCTGAGAAGCTTATCTATGAAGGGGATGTTGGATTTGCTGTAGTTCAGGCTCATGATGGTGAAATGGGTTTCTTATATGCCCATTCACCCCTGATTTCAATGCTTGGAGTCGGGGAGGTTAGGCTTAACAATCCTAAGAGTGTGGATTATTTTGTGATTGAAGGTGGGGTCGTTGAGCTTAAGGATAACAAATTGATTATCCTTGCAGAGAAGGCCTTTACTAAAGATGAACTTAATGCCGGAGAACTTGAAAGCAAAATTAAAGAACTCGACGGTACTCTTTCAGGGATGAAGCCCTTTTCAGAAGAAAAACTTCTGATTAAGGCAGAACAGGATAAGTTTAAAGTGAGACTTAAAGTTTCGAAAAGATAGACGTTATTTTTAATAAAATTTAAAAAAGGAATGCTAATATTGCATTCCTTTTTTAATTTGTGAGCGTATCTGCCGATAATAAAAGGGTAGGATAATAATATTTTAATATAAGTGATATGATAAATTCTGAAAAAAACCTCCTGGAAGAGACTGCCGATATTTCTGAAGAAATTTCTGCTGAAGTAGATGTGCTTGATGAAGATTTTAATTCTGTTCCCGAGGAGAATATTCTCAGCGAAGATGACATTCCCGAGATTGAACCGGATAAATTTATCCACGATGATTTTCCTGAAATGCATATTCTCGACAATGACCAGGAGAAATCTCCCGATAATTCCCGTGAAGAGACTGCAATCGGTTTTAATGAAAATCTGCGTAAACGTCTGCCTCATGATTTTGATTTATCATCGATCGGGTCAATAGATCTGAGAGAAGCAGAGAAGATTGCCAATGAGGAAGTCGTTTTCCTTTCTGAAGATGATCTCATCGAGGGCCTTGAAGAATTTGAGCTGATTCCATTGAAGAAGATGGATGCTGGTGAAATTCTCGAACCGGAAAGAACGCCCGGTGATGCTCCGCAAATTAAAGTTCAGGTGGTGACTCCTGAAACGAAGCATGCAGACAGTGTGGATGAAGACAATATTTCCCGTCCTTCAGCTGAAAGAGATGAGGACATACTTATTATTGATGATCTTCCTGCAGAACAAATAAGAGAAATTCCCGTTGATGATAGTGTCTCAACAGATGAAGATCAGGACGATGATGCCAAAATAGCCCTTGAAACACCTTCTGCAGATGAAGAAAAGATTTTTAATCTTCAGGAAATTGAACTCCAGGGTATTGATAAAACTGATGATGTCATTATTTTTGATAATGAAAAAGATGAATTCAAATTCGGAGAAAAGCATTCAGACAGTACTGAAACTTCAGGTATTGATGAAGAAGATTCTTCAGTAATAGCGGATGTTTCAGCTGCCCAGGCCGTGTCTGATCCGGAATTGCCTGCTGAGAGCAGGGGATCGATAATATCTATAAATGATGAGGCTTTAAACATTCAGCTTGCAGAAATAATGGATATAGAAAAAGTTGATGAATTTGAAAAAGTTCCGGCAAGATTCGGAGAATTTGAATCATCAGATAAAATAAAGTTTATAGATGATGATTATGTTTCTCTCTCCCGTAAGGAAGGTAAAACGGTAATTCAGTCTGATCCTCTGACAGAAAGACTTGTTGAAATGGTCGACGTTATTGACGGAAACCTCCTTGTTCTTGATGAAACTGTTACTCAGAAGACACGAACCAGTTATATCCTCGAAGAGATTGAATTCAGCAGCAATAAGTCTGTCGGTTTTATTGAAAGAGATGAAATGTATTACGGCGACAATGAACTGGATTTTGTTGAGAATTCGGTTATGAGGGATGATTACGGACGGTATATACAGGAAATCGATGAGTATTACGAGTCTGAATTTAAAAAATCCGACAGCGAGATATCCGCAATTCTCGGGTTTGTGGATGATGAGAATTCTCTTTTCGAAGAAAAAATGTTCGGCGAGTACTACAGCACAATTGATGTGGATTCAGAGATTGAATTTTTAACGACTAATCTTGATTTCTTCGACAGGGGATATCTGGGAGAGAAGGAATTTGATTATATTCTCGCCGATCCGGAGAGTTTCCTTTCCGAAGAAAAAAAATCTATAGAAGAGGATGTGACATCTGGAAAGGCAGTAATATTTGAAGAAGATGTGGCAGACCTCATTCAACTGCTTGGAGAGGAATACCACAGCGATCAGGAAGAGATTCAAATTGTTCCTCCTGCACCTCCGGAAGATCTTATTGAAAATGCTGAAGTTGATGTTGACCTTTTAGATGAGGTCGAAATTGAAATAATTCCGGATATAACCGACAGCGTTATAATACTCGAAGATCAGGCGGAAATTGAAAAATTCACCAATGAATTTCCTGAGAAGAAAGAAGATCTCATTAAGCTCTTCTCTTATCTTGATGGTCTCTTTGAAAAACTGCCAGAAGAGACAGTTCGGAAATTTGCTGAATCTGAGTACTTTGATCTGTATTCAAAAGTACTGAAGGACATGGGAGTATAACCTGATGGGTCTGCTTGAAAGAGCTCTTAAATATAAAAAAAAGGTCAATGAAACAGGAACAGAAACTCTCATTGATACAATAAAGGGTCCTGCAGAAACTGCTTTCGGGAATAAGGATACCCTGAATGTCAATCTTGTGGAAATTGATGAACTGGAAATCTTTGATAAAAATGATGATGGAATGCCCGATGATGATGCATCTGGTGATTCAGACGGCAGTACTTCTTATAGTGAAACGATCTCTCTTCCTCCTTTACAGGCATCTTCGGCGGATGAAGTTATTGATGGAGATGACAATTACCAGGATGAGGATATCATCATTTTCGATAATGCCGTAAAACACGAAAATACCGAAGAAATATCTTCTGAGATTGAAGCCGCCGGCAATGTCTCAGAACAAATAGAAAATGCTGATTCAGCTTTATCCGAAGATTATACAGATGAAGATATATATCACATGCCTGAGTTCAACGATTACTTTGTACTCTTTGAAATACAGAAGGATCTCCTCCGGTCGGACTGCAGGGAGGATGTTTTTTCAACACTGTTTTTTTCCGTAATGGGTCAGCTTGGAGTTTCATCAGCTTCAATCCTTATTCCTTCCGAATTAGACAGCACTAAGTGGATTGTTGGAGATTCCAATGGTGTTAAAATTGATAATAAAGATCTTGTATGGAATAGCAATGAGGGAATTCTCGAGCTGCTGAAGTCCTATCGTGCCGTTCTGGATATCGAGAACCTTAAAAATGACAGCGGCTTGATAGATGATTATTACAGATTTATTTCAGTTGATGCCCGTATTGTTGTTCCTCTCTTTGATAATGATGAACTCTTCGGAGTTCTCCTGGTGGGAGAAAAGATAAACTCAGAGGATTTTACTGATCAGGAAAATGAATTTTTACTTTCTCTTTCTGAAATTGTGTCGATGGTCTATCCTCTAATCTCTGAATATGAAAGGATGAATACAGAGCTTCTTGGTTTGAGAATTGAGTCAGAAATTCTGTCTGATGTGGAGTATTTTCAGGACTCTGTTCTTAAGGTAAATTCATCAGAGGAGTTGATTGATGTTATCCGAGATAATTTTTATTCACTCGGAATTGAAAGCTACGGAGTTTTTATTAAAGACAGGGCGAACGGCGATTATATACCTGAATATTTTGAAGAAAATGATTATCTCGGATTTAATGAATCCGGTTTCAGAATTAAAGAGGATAACCGTCTCGTCGTATTTCTTCTGAAGAAGAATTCTTCAATTTTTGTCGAAAATTTCGGAGAATCATCTGTTATAAGAGATACCTTCGGTGCGTCCAGAACGGACAGAATGGATATGTTTATCGCTTATCCATTTATTATTTCAGGCAGGGTCACTGGATTTATTACAATTTTTAAAAAGAATGAAGCTGTCGAACTTTCTGATGTTGATATTCGCATGAGAAAGATGGTGCGATTCCTCTTCCCTTACGTGAATAGAATAGGGGAGCTTGACCCGGAGCACAGCAGATATGACGATCTCACTAAAATTTTCTATGGAAAGATAGAGAGGGAACTTGCAAGATCTGAGCAAATGAATATTCCTGTGTCGCTTCTTCTTATCTCTATTAAAAACCACAAGAGGTTTTATGACAGGTTCGGACGTGTTGAAACTGATGCTCTCTTTCAAAAAATAGAGCATCTGATTAAGGTGAAGCTTACCTCGGGAGATTTTTCAGCACGCATCGACAGAGGTAAATTTCTCATAATCCTTCCGGGTAAGGATAAAAAGTATGCAGCTGCACTTTTTAATATAATAAAAAATCAAATCACTCCGGAATACGACAGCGGTGACTTCAAACTTCTTCTGACCTATCTTGCATCTTTGCTGCCCGATGACGGCACAGATCTTTTTTCCCTCCTCGATATACTTGAATAGCTTTTTATATTCTTTTTTGAGAAATCAGATGGTAGTTTGAGTATAATTAATTTTAAAAAATCCGTATGGACGGTTTTTTTAGGTTGACAGTGTTCGCAAAATACTAATACAATTTACAAAATAAAAAATGGAGGGCTTATGAAATCAAAAATGTTTGTTATTCTCATGGTCATGATAATTATTCCTTCTCTTTCATTTGCTTCCGGTGATACAGCCAAATGTGATACTAAATATCCTGTCGTACTTGCTCACGGAATGGGTGCTCAGGCTAAAATTGTGAACATCGTTGATTACTGGTGGGGAATTGAAGATGCTCTTGAAGATGAAGGAGCAGACGTATATATAACTTCTGTTAATGGGATGGACAGCACTGCGAATAAAGCGGCATCGTTCAAACAGCAGTTTCTTGAAATACTGGCTGTGTCCGGCAAGTCAAAGGCAAGTATTATCGGACACTCCCACGGTACAATCTACACCCGATATGCTATTACAAATCTCGCCCTTGGCGATAAGGTAGCCTCCTATACCAGTCTGTCAGGTCCTCACAGAGGTTCTTCTGTTGCAGATACAATCTTCAACATTGTACCAAATGAAGGCTGGGACCTTGCCGGGGATGCTCTGGATATAGTATATACCTTCATTTTTGGCGATGATGATCCTAATTCTCTGGATAATGGCCTTGAAGTGACCAGGCCCTACATGAATGACGTGTTTAATCCGAATTGCCCTGATGTATCTGGTCTTTATTATCAGAGCTACACATCGAAGATCAGGTATTTGTCTAACAGCATTATTCTTCAAATACCATGGCTCATCTGCAAGGCTTACGAGGGTGACAATGATGGTCTTGTGTCGGTCAGTTCTGCCAAATGGGGTAATTTCAGAGGCGTTATTTCCGGATCATGGTGGAGCGGAGGAGTTGATCACCTGAATATAGTGAATCAGTTTTTCGGTATTACACCGGGTTTTGATGCTCCTGAGTTTTATATCGACATGGTCGAGGATCTCAAGAATAAGGGATTCTAGAAAAATATTATTGCTCCATTGAAGTTCTGTTTTCTTTATCGGGGCTTCAATAATGTACTTTTATGTGTACATGGATTTGCTTTTGTAAATATAAAAAAGCTGTACGGACGGTTTTTTTATTGACGGTGTTCACATGAATGATTAGTTTTACTTAAATAAAAAGAGGGGGTTTTATGAAAACAAAATTACTAGTTATTTTGATGGTCATTATACTTATTCCTGCCGTTTCATTTGCTTCCGGTGATACAGCTAAATGTGATACACAATACCCGATTGTTCTTGCTCACGGAATGGGGGCACAGGCCAAAATTGTGAACATTGTTGATTACTGGTGGGGACTCGAAGATGCTCTTGAGGATGAAGGAGCGGATGTGTACATCACTTCTGTCAATGGAATGGACAGTACAGCCAATAAAGCGGCATCGTTCAAGGAACAATTTCTTGAAATACTGGCAATCTCAGGTAAATCCAAGGCAAATATTATTGGTCATTCTCACGGAACAATTTATACAAGATATGCTATTTCAAATCTCGGACTTGGCAACAAGGTAGCGTCATATACAAGCCTTTCCGGGCCTCATCAGGGAAGTTCCGTTGCAGATATGATTTTCAACATTGTTCCTAATCAGGGATGGGCACTCGCAGGCGATGCACTGGATATAGTCTATACATTCGTATTCGGCGATGATGATCCCAATTCTCTTGAAAACGGACTCGAAGTAACAAGACCCTATATGCAGGATGTATTTAATCCGAACTGCCCCGATGTATCAGGTGTGTACTATCAGAGTTATGCATCTAAAATCAAGTACGTATCAAATAGTCTGGTGCTTGAAATTCCATGGCTGATCTGCCTGGCATATGAGGGAGCAAATGACGGTCTGGTCTCTGTGACTTCTGCCCAGTGGGGAGAATACAGAGGTGTTACCTCCGGGGCCTTCTGGTGCGGAGGAGTCGATCATCTGAATTTTGTCAATCAGTTCTTCGGAGTTACGCCGGGTTTTGATGCACCTGAGTTTTATGTTGATTTGGCAGAGGATCTAAAGAACAAGGGTTTCTAATCGTTCTTCTAAAAATAGTATTTTACAATCAGGCTGCAGCGTTGCAGCCTGATTTTATTAATAAACAGGATATGATTTAAATGGATAATAAAAAGATAGTAATGATATTGTTTATACTGGTTGTGTCTGCCGCTGTTATTGTCAACGTCCTTTCCAGTACTATTGGCGGCGGAGGAGGCAGCTATATATCCGCTGAACCGGAGAAGGTGGGCTATAAGGAAGTTAGTGAATATCTTGAAAGGGTTAACTTTGACGACAAAAGCAGTAAAAAGTATTTTGGCGACAAAGTAGTAAATAAGTATACACTTAAGTACTTTAAATTTCTCCAGATGAAATTTAAAAAATTATCCTATGAGGATCATCTTTCTGCCGTGCGAAAATATCTCATGAGCGTACTGGATTCAGAAGAGGCGGGAACTCTCTATGAGTTATACAGGAAATATCTGGAATATGAGAAGTTTATTGCCGGTGAATTAAATGGTATGAATGATCTGAAAACCACTGAAGATTTTTTGAATGTTTTGAAAAAAATGCGGAAAGTACAGGTGCAGTTTTTTGGAGAAAAATATGCAGATATCCTCTACGGGCCGCTGTTAAAAGCGCAGGAGTATCCCATAAGACGTGCTGCAATAGTAAATGATGAGAATATGTACGGCTCTGAAAAGATGGACAAAATTAAAAAACTCAACACCGACATGTGGGCGGAAGAGGGGAGTAACGTCGAGAATTCAAGAAAGCCTTATATTGTATATACAGAGAAAATGTCTATTTATTCAAAGGACTTAAGTGAAATGTCTGATGAACAGAAAGTTTCAAAAATCAGAGAATTCAGAAATAGTACATTCCCACCGGAGGTAGTGGAAAGGCTTGAAAAAGTGGATCAGGAACTTGCACTTGACAAGGAGAGGGACATCACCTACAAAGAAAAATATGATGACCTGGTAAATGACAGCAGTTTGAATGAAGAGGAAAAGAAGGAAAAAATAAACAGTCTTCAGAATGAAATATACGGCAAAAATTCTGATTCATTAAGAAGGAGAGAGGCCATGAACGCAGGGAAGAGTGATTTGATGAAATCCTTAGGGAAGTAGCGAATTTATTCCCATTGTAGAACAGCTCTTAATGCTGCAAATACCATAATTACTGTACCTATTATTACAATTAAATCTCCCGTTAATCCGTAAAATGATTTCCCTGTAACAGACAGTACTGAACCTTTCAGTACTGCTCTTTCCCCTTCATCGGCAATAGCTATAGTCTGGCCCAGGGGGGTGATGATAGCCGATATGCCGGTGTTTGATGCCCGTATCAGGTACTTCCTCTGCTCCACTGCCCTTGCCATATTTCTGTAGAGATGAAGACGGGGCTCTATCTCTCCGGGGAACCAGGAATCATTTGCCGTGTTTATCAGCAGTGTGGCACCTTCTTTAACAGATTTTCTTATATATGAGGGGTAGACTGATTCGAAACATATTGAAAAACCGAAGTTTAAATCCTCACCGTTCCAGCAGCTGCGTCCCTTTCCCGATTGAAAAAATTCCGGTGAATCAAAGAAACTGCCTGCAGTGAGTCCGGCATATGAGCTTTCTGAATAAGGGAAGAGTATATGCTTGTCATAAAAATGAAGAAGATTGCTTCCGCGCGATAAAAAAATAGAATTATATGATTTACCTTCACGGTTTTTTCTCGTCCCTCCGGCAATGAAGAAGGTTGAGGGAGAAAGAAATGATGTAACGTCTCTGATTACTTCATAGTTAATTCTATCTGATGAATTTAATACGGTTTCGGGCCATAGAACTATCCCGGCATCATGCGCATTGTTTTTTGTTAATTCAATGTATTTCATATATCTCAGAGCAGATGAGGATGAATTCCATCTTTCTTCTGTTGTGAAATTTCCCTGTACTATAATAACCTTTATCGGTTTTTGGTCTGAATACTGCCCCCGGGTCTGGGCAAATCTGTATAATCCGTAGGATGCAGCTGACACGATGATAACGGCTGCCAGGACAGCTTTCTTTAATGTATCAGTCCTTTGAGAGGGTGAAACAGATGCTGCCAGGCTGTTTATCAGAACTATCATGAAGGATATGCCGTAGATGCCTGTGATATCGGCCGGCTGAATCATAAGAGTATTAACAAGTGAATATCCCGGGAAGGTCCATGGAATAAAAATTCCTGAATGTTCCATGAAATAATCGAAAATTATCCACATTGACGGAGGAATAAGGATGTGAAATCCGAATTTTGATTTATGAAAAAATTTATATATGAGAGAGAACAGACCATATATAAGGGATAGCGGTGTCAGTACAGTTATCAGCAAAATCAGAAATGAGAATATACGGCCCTTCCCATAGCTCAAGGTCATGGCTCCGTAAAGAGGCATGCAGTTCAGTGCTGCCAGTGATGCACCGAATATCAGTCCGTATATAAATACTTTCTTATATGATTTTGACCTGTTTAATGAAAGAAAAAAAGGTATGAGAGAAATAAAGACTATGTACTGGGTAGAAAATGCCGGTGATGAAAAATAAAACAGTATAGATGAGAGCAGGGCCGCGGCATAGTGCAATTTAGTATTACCAGATGAATTTTATAGGATTTAGAGCTTTCCCGTGGCGGAATATTGTGTAATGAAGATGGGGGCCTGTTGATCTGCCTGTAGAACCGACGGCTGCGATTTTTTCGCCCTTGGTTACCCACTGACCGGCTTTCACATATAGCTTTGAACAATGCCCGTATAGAGTTGTATACCCTTCTGTATGCTGGATAATTACCGTATTTCCGAATCCTTCTCTCCACCCTGAGAAGAACACCATGCCTTCTTTTGCAGCCCCAATTGACGTACCCATTCGTGTAGCTATATCAATGCCGTTATGAAATTCCATATTTTTATGAAAAAAAGGATTAACTCTTTCTCCGTACATGGAGGTATAGAAACCATCTCTAAGCGGGCAACAAAATGAAAGTTTGTAAGAATAGAGCTTCTCTATGTCATCGTTTACTATAACGGGCGCGACCTTTTCAAAGAATACCATTCGAACATCATCGGGTGATATCAGTCTGAAAAGACTCATGCTGTATTCACCCTGTAGTGAAGGCCGGGTCTTGTACATGCCGGCATATCTTCCTACATCAGAATAATCGTCAAATACAAGCAGAGTACCGTTTTTTGAGGGGATGACGATTGAATCGCCTTTTTCTAATATAAGGTCTTTCATCTGCGGGTTAACAGAGATTAAGGTGTCGAGAGTAATATTGAATTTTTTCTGTATTTTCCAGAGAGTATCAAATGATGATACAGTGTAAATGTTGAGTTTTACTCCTGCATCATAGGGATAATTCTTTATAAAATCAAAGTAATCTTTTTCAGATGTGAATAAGGGAAAACCATTTTTTATAGAGTAGGATTGGGGATTAACTGTGATTTTTTTGGTAAAAGAATAAGAAATTATATTCCCGCCAACTATGATGATGAAGATGGAAATAATCGATATTATCGCATATTTCTTTATCTTTTCAATCTGATACAGTGTGGGCATTCTCATCAAATTTTGCCAAGCTCTCTGGATTTATTTGATGCAGCTTCTACGGCATCCATAATTATACCGCTAAACCCGGCTTTTTCTAAAATATGTACGGCCTCTATGGTCGTACCGCCCGGAGAAGTTACATTATCCCTAAGCTTAATCGGATTTTCTGATATGTCAAGAAACATTTTTGCAGAACCGAAAACTGTCTGCCCGGCAAGGATCAGAGCTTCCTTTCTGGGAATTCCCATCTTAACAGCGCCGTCTGCAATAGCCTGAATGAATGTGAAAACGTAGGCCGGACCGCTGCCTGACACGCCGGTAACTGCATCCATGAGTTTTTCCGGGAGGATGAGAACTTTGCCTGTATGAGAAAGGATATCACTGACTGTCTCAAGCTCTTCTTCTGTGATGTTGTCATCGGGAGAAAGAACTGTCATGCCGGCACCGCAAAGAGCAGGTGTATTGGGCATTGCTCTTATTATTCTGGATTTAACGCCGGCGGTTATTTTTAGTTTCTCTATTGTAACGCCTGCGGCGATTGAGATTATTATTCCTCTGTAATTAGTCAATTTAGCTAATATCTGATCTACCTTATCCGGCTTTACAGCAATTATCAGAATGTCGGAGTTATCAGCAGCTGCATCAAAGGTCTCGGCTGATTTGATACCTGAAGATTTGGATAGCCCATGGGATTTTTGATGATCTGAATCATATATGAAAACGTTTTCACCGCCTATTCCATTTGCAATTCCCGAGGCTATTGCGCCCCCCATATTTCCTGCGCCGATTATTCCAGTTTTTAATTTATTCATTTGTATTCTCTCCCTCCGAATATTGCAGAACCTACACGAATCATCGTAGAGCCCTCTTCAATAGCAATGGTGAAATCACCTGACATTCCCATTGAAATCTCGTCCAGGCTTAGGTTAAATTTATTATTTATCATATCGAGAGCTGTCCGGGTTTGTCTGAATGAATTACGGATGATATTTTTGTCGTCCGTAAGGGGCCCCACTGTCATGACTCCCCGGAGATCAAGATTGTCCATAGCGAGAATCTTTTCGGCCAAGTAGAGCAGGTCATCCTCCGCCGCGCCGCTCTTTGTTTCTTCATCGGTTGTTTTGATCTGGAGAAGTATTTTCTGAGTCTTGCCTATTTTTTCAGCCTCGGAATTAACCTTTTCGGCTGTTGAAAGCTTGTCTATTGAATGAATAAGTGAGAACAGTTTCACTGCATCTTTTGCCTTGTTTGACTGCAGGTGGCCTATGAGGTGGAAGTCAAAATTTCCTGTCAGCTCAGGAATCTTTAATTTTGCCTCCTGCACCCTGTTCTCGCCGAAGAGATTTATGCCGCAGTCAATAGCCTCCTGAATATCGCTGAAGGGAAATGTTTTGGAGACAGATACTATCTTGATTTCGCCGGGATTTCTCCCGCAGGTCGCAGCGGTCAGGTTAACTGCTTCAGTTATTTTTTTAAAGTTTTCGTGAATTGTCATTTTTTTTCCATATTATATCGATTCTCATTAAATATATCGGAGTCTTTAATACGTAAAGCAATAAAAATATCACAGCTGATTTGAGCATATAAAAAGTCTGATATAATTTTCTGGACAGGAAATAACTTCAGGAGATTATTGCTATAACAGCAATTTATTTACAGGAGCTTTAATAATGATAGGTTTTTTTGATTCAGGCGTGGGCGGTATCACCGTATTGAAGGAGGCTCTGAGCCTCATGCCTGGAGAGGATTATATATACTATGCAGATACAGCGAATATCCCCTACGGCACAAGAAGCAGAGAGGATGTCAGCTCCTGTGTAAACAGGGCTGTTGAGTTTATTGCAGGTCTTGGCGTTGATGCTCTGGTGATTGCCTGCAACACTGCAACGAGTATTGCAATAGAAGACTTAAGATGCAGTTATGACTTCCCCATACTCGGAATGGAGCCCGCAGTGAAACCGGCTATTGAGAAAAATTCAGGGAAGAGGATTCTGGTTGCTGCAACACCTCTGACTCTGAAGGAGGAAAAATTTCACGATCTTCTGTGCAGAACGGATCACAGTCATATCGTCGATCCAATGCCTGCTCCCGAGCTTGTTACATTTGCTGAAAATTTCATGTTTGATAAGAGCGTTATTGTGAGTTATCTGAAAGACAAAATGAAGAATCTGAAAATTGATGAATACGGAACAGTCGTTCTTGGATGCACTCACTTCCCTTTTTTCAGGGATGCATTCAGGGAAGTCTTTTCTCACGGCACCAGCATAATAGACGGAAGCGGGGGAACTGTGAGATATCTTCAAAACATTCTCACAGAAAGAGGTCTGCTCAAGGGGAACGGCAGAGGTAATATCGCTTTTTATTCTTCAGGAATAAAGGAAGAATACGACTGCAGGTACAGAAAGTATCTGAATATTATTGAATGATTCACCGTGAGTGTTTTTATGCAGGATCTTCATATTTTCTTTACATAAGCTTTATCCTTTCTTCGTGGTGATAGGGGAGTCTGGGGATACTAATTCCTGGAGTGTAGTAAGTGAAGATATATACCTGGTTCAGAGAACGACGGCTGCTCCTGACTGTTGCAGTAATCACATTCATGTCTCTTCTTTATATTGTATTAAGCCTCTTCATGGATTACAGAAATCAAAAGATTATAGAAAGTTTCACCAGACTCAATGGGGAGAATATATTCCTTCTCGACAGCGTTATTAATCATCAGAAATGGGGACAAGAACTCATCGAATCTGTAGTTGTCGGCGAGGAATTTAAGGGTGAACTCAATCACAATGAAACGGATTTTGCCCGATGGTATTATTCTTTCAAAGGTACATCAAAGTACTGGGCAATGTCTGACAATGACAGAAAACTTTTCGATGAAACCGGCAGCATAAATCTCTCCCTACACAACACTGCAAGGATGATAAACGGAGTTCCATCCAGAAACGGAAAAATTGCAATATACAGCCGCTACACCAAATCTGAGCTGGAAAAATTCAACAGACATCTTGCCGGACTTACGAAGGTGAACCGGAAAAATCTTAAACTTGAAAAGGACCGGATGATCCGCTTTTCAATTTTTAAAAGAATTACTGCAGCGGCATCAGGACTAATTATTATAGTACTCAGTCTTCTTCTTTCACTAAAGGTGATCAGGTCAATAATGGTTAATCACCGCAGCTTTACAGGCGGACTGATGAGTTTGAGTGAAGGAGATCTTACGTCCAGACTTGATGTTATTACCGATGATGAGTACGGAGAGCTTTCGCGGAAGTTCAACAATTTTTCAGGACGAATGTGCGGCGTCATTGGTGATGTGAAAATGAGCTCTGACGTGCTGATGAAATCCACCGTAGAGATATTATCTCTGGGCAACAGCTTTT
>CAYNFB010000010.1:0-951 GCA_964396355.1 uncultured Leptospirales bacterium
CTAATCGAAAGTCAGATAAAGAGTTTCAAAAAAGTTGTTCGCACCAGGACGCAAGGTGCATGGTTTTGGAAACGAAAAACAACTACAACCAGCTATGAGCAGGAGGGAGCTGCAGACGTCAAGACCAACAAACTGACTGAAGAGTTCAATTCAATGGCATCTGATATGAGACTTACTATTACAACTGCAGGATTCGGACTCGGTAAAGACAAAGAGGCTACGCTGATCTCCTATGATACTGATTCTTTCAAAGCTGCAATTGTAGATGCATTCAAGTCTATGCAGAATCCCCGAACTGGTAAGGTCGTAAGCATTGAGATTGTGCCCTGGGTAGAAAATACTGAATTTCAGGATCTTGTAAAACTTAATGAACCGCTGGTTATCCCCGCCACAACTGACGTTGCCGGGAATACTGTTCCTGAAAAAAGACTTCAGCCCTATGAAATGAAATATAATATAAGTGAAAATTCTGAATTTCTTGCTGAAATTCAAAAAAATGACAGAAATCTCCTTAACATATATTATAAAGCCAAGATGTGTAAAAAATACTTTGATACAAACTGGCGCACTGCAGATGGCAAACTCAAGCCTGAATATGCAGCAAGCTTTCTCCTCAATAATAAAACAGGGAGTGCCGTAGGTATTAAAGAACTTGACTCAAAGCTTAATGATGCTTACATTGAGGGGCTCTATGCAAAAGAAAGGGAATTTATGTATACCGGAGAAAACTCAGCATCCAAATGCATGAATTCACTGATTAAAAATGATATTAGAACATTGAATTACAGAAATTTAAAAGAATGCCAGGCTCTTGTAAAAAGTATGGGCAATCTTGAAGCTGATATGGTTGATAACTTCTGCATGCCTGTAATTACATCAGCTCCTGGCGAATAGTTGGAATTAAGGTAAGGCTGTCCGGTTTATTCCGGTAGCCTTAATTAACTAAATTTT
>CAYNFB010000010.1:961-11582 GCA_964396355.1 uncultured Leptospirales bacterium
GCGGGACAGGTGGAGTTGTGTCTTTGAAAAAGAATAAATTAATTCAGCTGATTATTCTGCTGGTGTTTGCGGGGAATTTTATTCCGCTGCAGGGCGGACCTGTTGTTATTAAGGATAACAGGGTGACTGATCTTGCTGCCACACCTGTTCTCGGCCGAGGTTATACTATATCCACTAATACCTATCAGTCAACCTGTCTTACAGATGTAAAGATTACAGAACCCTCTTATGATTTCACCTATTATTTTAAATCGGTGGAGATGGATGGAACGGGTGACATTGAAGATGTTCTCAATACCAGAACTTTTACTGAAAAATTCAAGAATGAACTGATAAGACGGTTTTCTAAAGAGGATAAATCAAACAGCGAAGGAACTGGCAGGACTTATTACTATCACAATATTTTTGTAGAGATAAATCTTCATTCCTACTATGCTTCATTGGACGAAAGTACGTCAAAAATGAGCACCTCCGCATCCAGACTGATAAGCAATGGAGATCTTCCCGGTTTTTTCAGCAGCTGCGGCTCCTACTACGTCCGGTCAATCGGAAGGAAGGCCCGGTTTATTTCAGTATTTACATATAAATCGCAGGATCAGAAGCCCGATAAGAAATTTGAAGGCGACCTTGAGACACAGATTAAGGGGTTCGGCAAATCCTTGAAACAGAATATAGCGGCGCTGAAAGATGCGGCACTGTCGTCAATAGAATTCGGTAAAAGAGATTTTGCCAGGGAATGTTCAAAGAAAGAGCTGACAATTACAAGTGCAGCGTTTGGTTTGGGAAAGAATGAAAATGCAACACTAATTTCATACGATATAGATACATTCAGGAATGCAATTGCAGAGGCATTCCTGTCAATGCAGAATCCACGTACCGGCAAGGTTTCTGCTATTGAGGTCCTGCCCTGGGTTGAAAATACAGATTTTCAGGCATTGACTAAACTCGATACCTACAGCGAAGGTAAGGATGGGAAAAAACTGATGATGTATGAAAAGAAGCAGATTCTGAACGGTAATGCCGAATTTCTTGCTGAATTGGAACGTTTTGACCGGACTTTAATGAACAGTTATTATAAAGCAATGCTATGCAGAAAATATATTGATAACAACTATAAAAATGGCGGTCTTTTAAAAACTGAATACAGCAGCCGTCTCGTTATGAATAACAGAGGCAGCGGTACTCTGCCGCTTAGTGAACTTGATGGTCTTCTGTCTCAGGACAAAATTGACAGACTTCTTGAAAAAGAGCAGAGCTTCATGTACGGTAAAGGTGATGGTAAATCCGGCGCTTCGCTCTGCATGAAGGCTATCATGGAACAGGGAATCTATAAGATCAGATATAGAGATATTCCCGAATGTAATTCTATAATCAGAAAGATGGTTAATGAAGAAGATGATAAAATTGAAAATTACTGCCTGCCTGTTCTTTCTGACAGGAAGGGGAAGTGAGCGGGGTGTCTATGATAAAGAGGATTGCTGAGTCTGTTCTTATTCTGTTTCTATTTATTCCTGTTTATGTCGATGCAGGACCGACTGTAATCAGAGATAACAGAATACATGATCTTGCAATGACGCCGGTTCTCGGCCGCGGCTATTCTATCGCGACTAACTCTTTTCAGTCAAGCTGTATGAAGGATATAAAAATGACTGAGCCCTCTTATGATTTTGATTACACATTTGATTCTATTGAAACAGATTCTTCCTCAACCAAGAGCAATACTTTCGGTCTCGGCGTGGATGTGGGGCACCTTGCCTTTCAGGGAAAACTAGCCACGAAGTATACCAGCGTTGATAATAAGACTTTATATTATCATCACATTAAAGTTGAAATAAATATGCACACCTATTATGCCTCAGTTGATGAGAGCGCCTCGGCTCTCAGTGATGCTGCCAAGACTCTGGTTCTTAACCGTGATATCCCGGGCTTTTTTCACAGCTGCGGGTCATACTACGTCAGGTCACTCGGCAGAAATGCAAAGTTTGTCTCTATTTTTACCTATATGGATGAGAGCAACAAGCAGGACAAGACTTTTGAGCTGCAGCTGGAGCTTGCGATTAAGGGTTTCGGCAGCGGTCTAATTAAGCAGGTTGCAGGATCTTCCCTGGGAGCCGGACTTGAATCTCAGATTAAGAATTCATTTACTTCTCAGGCTAGAAAAAAGAAGCTTACAATCACAACCAAGGCGTGGGGACTTGGCAAAAATAAAAATGCTACTCTGATAGCCTATGATCTGGATTCATATAAAGCTGCAATAAAGGACGCATTTGTTTCAATGCAGGATCCTAATACCGGCAGAGTTTCAACTATGGAAATAGTACCATGGGTGGAAAATGCAGAGTTCCAGAATCTGATAAGGCTGGAGGAGGATGTAGATGCTAAAGGCGGAGGAAAACTCCTCCTATTTGAAAAGAAGCATAATCTGAATCTGAATGCAGAATTTTTGGCACAGATAGACAGAACAAACCGGAATATGATGGATATATACTACAAAGCTATGATATGCAGACAGACTATTGACTCAAGATGGAAAAGGGATAATAAGTTCCTGCCTGAAGTGACCGGTGCCCTTGTTCAGAATAATAAAAATGAGAATACCATAAGTCTGGAGGAGCTTTATTTACAGCTTACAGATGAAAAGATTAACTCCCTTCTAACTGCGGAGGATGAATTTATGTATGGTCTGGACCGGAAAAGCGGAGCCAGAGAATGTATGAATCAGATGATGGAAGAGGGGATATATAAAAAGAACTGGAAAGAAATTGATGCATGCAGAAAGTTGAGAAAAAAGCTGGTTACTAACGTTAATGAAATCATTGATGATTATTGTATGCCTAAACTATCCAAGCTGTCCAAATAGTAACGTGAGGAGTTAAGAATGAAAAAAAAATTGTTAACAGGTCTGGGAATTGTATTATTATCCGCATCCCTTTTTTCTTTTCCCCGGTATGACCCTGCGAAACACAGTGAAATCACAAAACAGCAGCTTAAGGGCTTTGTTGAAGAATGCAAGGCCTTTGCACGTATATATGGTAAAAAAGAAGCTCTTCTTGAAATAAAGAAGAAAAACGGTGTTTTTCAGAGAGGCGAACTGTATATATATGCATACGACTTCAAGGGAGTAGTTCTTTCTCATGGATTGAATATTGGTCTTATCGGATCCGATCTTTCTCATCTGAAAGATCCTAACGGGAAGAGAATAATTCATGAAATGATGAGTGTACTGAGAAGCAAAGAAAAAGGATGGCTTAAGTTTCACTGGTTTCATCCTAAAAGCAGTGAGGTGAAACCTAAACTGGGATATTTCACAAGAGTAGACCGTACGTGGTGGATCGGCTCAGGAATTTATGCTGAAAATACTTCCATGCTTGATGATATAAACTAAAATTTACTGCTGGCCGGCCCTGACCGCTTTTTCTTTCTCATTCTGGAGATCGCCTATAAAGCGGCCGGTTATGAGTCTAACCAGATGGAATCCAAATTCCGGATTCTGAAAATAGAGCTGCTTGACACTCTCTTCTGTAATTGAAAAAAGTTCAGTATCTGGATCCAGGCAAACAGCAGTATCGGTTCTCTCCTTGTATGGTGAAAAAATCCCCATCTCTCCAAGAAGCTGACCTTTTTCGATTATTATGCCGTTTTCTTTAAGCTCTATTCTTCCTTTGCTGATGTAGTACATCTTCTCTGCAATATCTCCCTTTGAAAAGAGGACATCTCCGCTTTTTGTTTTTTCTTTAGTCATATAGGGAATGAGAGACTGGAGAGAGAAGTCCCCTTCTGAGGCATCCTGCACATCCTTTATTAGTTTCTTCATCTGTACCAGCCTTAAAATATTTAATGGGAACAGAAATGTATGGAGTATTATCACCGGATAGAGCTCAGCTCCTACACCGTATGTAATGAATGCCAAATTGCTGGTTATTGCAAAAAGCCTCAGGGGTATTATAGTCTTCATATAAAAACTTGCCGCAACAAGGAGTGAGGAAATATATCCTGCCAGCTCAACCCATAGTTCCATGTATTTTTTCCTGTTATATTAATCTAGAGATTTTGTATATTTTGAAAAAGGGAGAGCCTCTTTCTTTTCGCATTTCCCGGCGCTTTCCTTGCCGCAGGAATCAAAGACTGTAGCCTTCTTCGGACTGCCGTCTTTTTTATTTTCTGTGTTTGCAGGCGATTTTTCAGCTGCACTGAGGGCGATGGAGAATGCCGCAGACATGGTAATTATGGCAATTGTCATCCAAAAATTTTTTAACATTCCATTTCCTCCTTGCAGTGATAACTTATTTTCGTTATAGTTTTTGTTAGATGTCAAGTAGCTTTTTGAGGGTGGGGGTAAATATGAAAAGGGGTATTTTGATTTTTTGTATTGCTGCAGTAGTTTCTATTCCACTGGTTATAACGGCTTCTCAAACGACGGGTATGGAGAGATTGCTCTCTGGAGAGAGAAACCTTCATGGAATAAATATTGAAGGTCTTGAGCTGAAAGGGCGGGATTTTCGCAATTTAAACCTCACTGGTGCTGTTTTCAGGGATGCAGTATTAAATAAATGCAGATTTATAAACTGTGTACTTAATTTTTCTGATTTTACAAATGCTCAAATCGGAAGATGCAGTTTTATTTACTGTGAAATGACTGATGCTGCATTTGACGGCGTGTCAATTTATAGTTCGGATTTAAGTAACTGTTTAATAAATGGAGCCAGATTCAATAAAAGCCGTATATCGGATGTTTCTTTTTCCGGTGCAGATTTGTCCGGTTCGTTTTTTGCTGATACTGATGTGCGAACAGTATCCTTTGTCCATGCAGATATGAACAAGATTGTAATAAAAAATTCTCTCTTGAGAGATATTGACTTTTCATATGCTGATATTCGTTCCGGGGAGATTTTAAATACAAAATTATATAAATCGGTATTTATTAATGCCAATACCGGATTATGTTTGTTTAAAAATGTGGAGGCGCCTTCGGCAGATTTTTCAGGTGCATATATGGCAGCAGTTAAAATGGATAATACAGTTCTCGACCGTTCGGTTCTATCCGGGGCATATATCGCCGGCGGGAGTTTTGAGAAAATAACTATGACGAATATTATTGCAGATAAAGCATTTATGGTATTCTGCCGATTTCATAACTGCAATGCGGCAAACTCATCTTTTGTGAAAATAAAGTTCAGCGGCGCCTTCTTTCTCAATTCAGTCTTTTCCGGCTGCGATTTTAGCAGTTCGGATTTTTCTTCAATTGATTATAACAGAGGCCATTTTCTGCAATACCGGGAGCTGGGCATTGAAGTTAACGATGAACAAATCAATATAATAAAAACGCGGGGAGTTTCTATTCTGTCCACATCATTTACTAAGTGCGATTTCAGGGGTGCAAAGTTAAACAAAATCAATAAGAAGTATTTGATCGAAGAATCTGATGAAAACAGCAGTGGAATTTCATGGTCTGATTGAATTTATCTGCATGACTCAGAGGCTGATTTGTCACTCTTAAGTGTTATAGTGTTCTTATGGTCATCATTGATTCCAAAACTGTAGAGACTAGCCTTGATAATGTTTCCGTGGATATACATTGTTCTGTACAGCCCCTTATGGAAAAAAGATATTTTACCATCACTGAAACTGTAACTCCCCGGGGATGAATAAAAACCCTGGCCTTTGTTACTGTTAACGGATATAAGCATTTTCCCTCTTTTGCTGAAAGACAGGGACATTGTGTAGTCTCCGGATGTCCCGGAATATTTTTTACAGTATAATTTTTCAGCTCCAAGAGGAGATAAAATAAAAAAAACAAGGCAAATAATTGTAGTTGATATTTTAATGGCCTTCATAGATAAAAATTCTCCTGATTAAAAATTTTATCTGATTTTTTAATATTGTCAAGACAATAATCTCAATCAATATGGGGAAGTTTATGAAATCAATTTCAATGAAATTATTTATAAGTATTATTCTTCTGCTGTCATCTTCGGTATTTCTCTATTCAGAAACGGAAAAATGCAGTAAAATTACACCAGAAGTAATCGGGAAGCATATACCGATTTCAAATTTTAAGATACTCTCAACCAGAGGAATCAATGGTATTTGTGAAATAATAGTAAATATCAACGGCAGAATTGTGCCTCTGTATGGAAGTGAAAACTACCTGATTTCGGGTGATCTCTTTAGTGAGAGAATAAATAGAACCAGAGTTAAAATTACCGATGTGAACAAAAAACTCTTTCTGGATAATAAAAAGGCTGTTGATGAAGCCGTGGTATTTGAGTACATCCCAAAGAAAATTCAGGTGAAAACAGTTGTATATATGTTTACTGAACCTCTTTGTCCGTACTGCCATAAGGCAGGTAATGAAGTCAAAAGGCTGGCAGATAAATACGGTTTTACTGTTAAGGTGCTCCTGGTATCTATGCATGGTGAACGCGGAAGGGATAAGTGTATTGAAGCCGCATGCAGACATTTCAAGGCAGGTGAAGCATTTAATCTTGAACAGTATAATGAACTCGAATGGAAGAAAGAGAAAGTTGTCAAAGAGTCCCTGTGTGAAAAGGGGGCTGCGCTGATAAAGAAAATTGAAGAGCTGTCTGAGAGAATGGGCATTGACGGAGTTCCATGTTTTTATACCGATAAGGGCAATTATGTGAGCGGTGCCGATATGCCTGCTCTGGAACGGCTGGTCAGAGGGAATTGATAATTTGTGCATCCTTTATTTCATATCCCTGAAATAATCAGGCCTTTGCTGTTCTGTAGAAAAGGTGCCTTTGAATATTTTTCTGAGTTTTTAAAAAACAGCATTGACAAAAATTCATTATGCCCTGATATATGAGTAGAGAAGTAATAAATTTATTTGATATTGAAAATCTGGAGAAATATGCGGATTGGAATTTATCCCGGATCTTTTGATCCTTTTACATATGGACATCTCGATATTATCGAGAGAGCAACTAAGATATGTGACAAATTAATTGTTGGTATACTTGTCAATAGTGCTAAAAATTCTTTTATGTCTCTTGATGAAAGAATGGAGATAGTAAAGCATTGTTGTAGTGAATATGATACAATAGAAGTTATATCATTCGGCGGTCTTTTGGTTGATTATTGCAAAGAAAACAATATCAACTCTATTATCAGAGGTTTGAGAGCTGTAAGTGATTTTGAATACGAAATTACTCTTGCTTCGTTAAATAGAAGACTTGCTCCGGATATAGAGACAATCTTTCTCATGGGACGAGATGAAAATCTTTTTGTATCGTCGAGTCTGGTGAAAGAAGTCTCTATATACAATGGTGATATATCTACACTTGTCCCTCCATATGTGGCTGATAAAATTCGTCTGAAATACTCCAAATAAGGCAGAGTTTTCTTTCATGTTAGTTTAATGGATTTCTCTTTGCTGATCTAATATCAAATCTAACATTTTATGAAGATTGAATGGGCAATTAAATGCCCTAATAAAACACGCATTAAGGGAGGTTTAATATGTTGACTATAATTTTGATAATCGCTCTCCCTGTTGCTGGAATCCTGGGGTATGCTTTAAGGGCATATTTTGGAAAGATAAAACTGAATTCAGCAGAGGCCAGATCTCACAGGATTATACAGGATGCCTTGAAAGAGGCGGAGACCAAGAGAAAGGAACTGCTTATTGAAGCTAAAGATCAGCTCCTTAAAGAAAAGAATATTCTTGAAAAAGAAATGAGAGAACGGAGACAGGAAGTTCAGGCAGCAGAGAAGAGACTCATTCAAAAAGAAGAGAATATTGATTCAAGGCTTGGGGATATACAGAAACAGGGAAAAATTTTAGAAGTAAGAGAACAGGAAAACAAAGAGAAAGAAGTGGAGTTAAAACAGGAGTTCGAAAAGCACAGACAGGAGCTTGAACGAATTGCCGGAATGACTTCCGAGGAAGCCAAAGCCTTACTTCTCAAGAATACTGAAAATGAGACCAGATTCGAAATTTCCAGAATGATTAACAAGATAGAGGAAGAGGCAAGACGGACTGCCGATAAAAAGGCAAAGGATGTCATTATCACCGCTATCCAGAGGAATGCATCGGAGTATACATCTGAGAATACTGTTACAACAGTTTCTTTGCCTTCTGATGAGATGAAGGGACGAATTATCGGACGGGAAGGACGAAATATCCGGACACTGGAAAATCTTACAGGTGTGGATATGATCATAGATGATACTCCTGAAGTTGTTGTTATTTCAGGATTTGACCCGGTAAGAAGGGAGATTGCACGACTTTCTCTTGAGCGTCTGATTCAGAACGGACGAATTCATCCTGCCAGAATCGAAGAGGTTGTTGAGAAGATTACAAAAGAAATTGAAGAAACTATGCTTGAGGAGGGGGAGAAGGCCGCATATGCACTCGGTATTCCCGGACTGAGCAAGGATGCTCTTTACAATATAGGTAAACTGAAATTCCGTACCAGCTACGGACAGGACGTCCTTGCCCATAGCATTGAGGTTGCTAACCTGGCCGGTATTATGGCTGGCGAGCTTAATCTTGATGTCCAGCTTTCAAAGAGAGCAGGACTCCTTCATGATATTGGAAAAGGAAGCATCGTCGAGGGAGAGGGCGCTCACTCCATTGTCGGTGCAGAGATGGCCAAGAAATTTGGTGAATCGGATAAATGCGTTAATGCTATTGCTGCACATCACAATGACAGGGAGCCCGAATCATTTGAGGCAGTCCTTGTTCAGGTGGCGGATGCGGTTTCTGCTTCAAGGCCCGGAGCAAGAAGAGAGTCTCTTGACACTTACATTAAACGTCTAGAAAATATTGAAAAAATTGCTTCAGACTTTAAAGGAGTGGAGAAGACCTTCGCAATTCAGGCCGGCCGGGAGCTGCGGGTAATGGTAGATAATGCAGTTGTTTCTGACGAAAAAGCAGAGGTTATGGCACGTGACATTGCCAAAAAGATCGAGTCTGAGTTGAAATATCCCGGAATTGTAAGAGTTACCGTGATAAGAGAGACCCGTATCGTTGATTATGCAAGATAGACACCAGAGTATATAGATATATTTAAGGGGATGCTTCGGCATCCCCTTTTTATATTAAAAAAGTTATGGACAGCATGAGCTCTGAAAACAGAGGATTGTGAAGAAATATAAAGGAAATTATTATGAAGGAATTGAAAATACTTGCAGTAGGAGACATAGTCGGCAGGACGGGAAGGAGTATTCTTGGAACAAAACTGCAGGGTATTGTCGACAGGGAGAGAATTGACTTCGTTATAGTTAATGGTGAGAATTCCGCCGGGGGATTTTCAATGACTCCCGAGCTGACGAGAGAGATATTTTCTTTTGGCGCCAATGTTATTACTTCAGGAAATCACATATGGGGCAATAGTGATATACTGCAGATTATTAATTCGGAGCCAAATCTTCTCAGGCCAGGAAACTTTCCCGATGGCGTTGCTGGTCACGGATACTGTACCGTTACGGTTAAGGGAGTTCGAATTTCGGTTATAAACCTCATGGGCAGGGTTCTTATGGGACCGCTGGATTGTCCATTTAAAAAGTTCGATGAGATCTATGAAAAAGTCAAGCCCGTCTCGGATATAATAATCGTCGATTTTCATGCAGAGGCTACATCTGAAAAACAGGCCTTCGGATGGTACGTTGACGGTAGAGCGACTGCTGTATTTGGTACCCACACGCACGTGCAGACTGCTGATGAAAGAATACTGCCGGGCGGTACCGGCTATATAACTGATATCGGCATGACTGGTGCAATGGATTCTGTAATAGGGATGAAGAAGGAAAAGTCCATACAATTCTTTGTCACTCAGACCAGAGTTAAGTATGAGCCTGCCACGGAAAATCCGGGGCTCAACGGTATTATTATCTCAATCGGGAGTGATGGACGTACCAGTTCAATCACCAGGGTGAGGGAGTAGAATTACAGAAGAGCTCTCAGCTCTTCTGCGCTCATCTGATAGGTGTTTCTGCAGAATGTGCAGGTTATTTCCGCTCCATTATCCTTTTCTATCATATCAGTAATTTCGTCTCTGCCCAGACCTTTGATAATCTTGAGGAGCATTTCTTTACTGCATCTGCAGGTGTGATGCAGAGGTGTTGTGCTCATTACTTCTATGGCTTTGTTGTCGAAAAGTTCGGACACAACAGAATATATATCTGATCCGTCTGCAAGGATGTCGCCCAGTGAGCGCTCCATTCTTTTTATATTTTCTTCGATTCTCTCTATTGCCGACTCTTCTGTGTCGGGAAAGGTCTGTATGAGTATTCCTCCCGATGAAATTATTTCACCTTCTCTGTTGAGGTTGAGTCCCAGTATTACAGCCGAAGGTATCTGTTCAGATGTTGTGAGGTAGTAGGCCAGGTCTGATGCTACTTCCCCATTCATAAGCGGGGTGACGCTTTTATAAGGCTCACCTGTCCCCAGATCTTTAAAAACAGTGAGAAGTCCGGCTCCAATACTTTTCGAAAAACTGATGGAGTCCAGCCCTGCCGACAGATCGGGCATGGGAGTGGCCACATAACCCCAATGATTGAACAAATAAAGGTCTCTGTCCCTACCATGTAAAGTCAAAGAACCACGATAATACTCATCTTCAGCACCCAAATCAGACCAAATCCGCAGCGCAATTAA